>CAZMLI010000033.1:14644-19985 GCA_964566865.1 uncultured Planctomycetota bacterium | reverse complement strand
GCGTCGTGGATCGTCGTCAGCGCGTGGTAATCGGCGATGAAGTAGAAGCAGTCCCCGTCCGCTTGCAGCGCAATTTGTGGCTTGAGCGCACCGAAGTAGTTGCCCAGATGGGGCTGCCCGGTGGGCTGGATGCCTGACAGGACGCGCAGTTGCGTCGTCGTTTGTTCACTCATGCTTGGTTCCCCAGTGGTTCAGCACCACCACGTATACGCCTTGCGAAAGCCGTTCGACTGCGACGAAGGTCAGCTCGGCCAGTCCGTCCGACCGACGCGGCAAAGCCAGGTCGGTCGCGGTGGTGAACTCGTCCGAGTAATCCAGAGCCCCCGTATTGCCCGCTGCGTCGACCCAGTGAATCTTGTAATAGCCGTCAGACTGATCGGTCGTGCTGAAGTAAAACAGCTTTCCACCCGTGGGCGACCAGGCCGGATTGACATCGTCGAAATAATTCTCGATCAGCACCTTCGACGCGACCTTCTTCGCCTGCAGACGGCTCACGTCAGCCAGGTATAGATCCCAGCCGAACTGCTTGCGGTCCCCACGATAAAAGGCGATCTGCTTGCCGTCCGGGGACCAGGTCGGGTTGCGCACGATCGCGCTCTCCGGCCCTCGATAGATCCGCCACTCCTGCCCCAGGGCCAGCGAACGAATCGAGATCTCGTACACCGCGCGATCGGCCTTGCGTCCGACCTCCCGACAGTAGACAAATCGTTTTCCGTCCGGCGACCACTCCGGCTGCGTGCCGATCGCGATCTGCCGCGAGGGCGGCTCCGACTGGATCGCGGCCAGGTCGCGGGAGAAGGTCAGCAGCTGGACCCGTCCCTTGGCCTCGTACAGCAGCTTGGGTTGACTGGGATGGAAGTCCGGGTGCTTGGTGATCGCGGCGCCCCGCGTGATCCGCACCTGCTTGTCGCCGCGCGCCAGGTAGAGATTCATGTCGCCCTTGCGTTCGGCCTGACTGGCGAAGGCGTGGTACGGCTGCCCGTCGGTCAGCCAGCGATAAACCGGCGACCAGCGGAACATGTAGTCGTAGCTGTCCTGCTTGTTGGGCAGGATCGTCGTCGGCTTGCGACCCGGCAAGCGCAGCAGACGCAGCTTGGCGGTGCGGCGATTGATGTCGGCCTTGACGAAGGCCAGCCTGCGGCCGCTGGGTCCGAAGCGCGGCGCGAAGTGGTTGTGCTCGTCGTCGTACAGCTTGAAGAACATCACCGCACGCATCTTGTCGTCGCCGAGGACCCGCTCGAGATGGGTCAGCGTCGGAAACTTCTCGGTGGTGACGATCTTGCCGTTCTTTTGATAGCCGATCAGCTCGCGCGGAAACTCGACCGCGAACTCACCCTCGAGCAGGCCGTCCTGCGCCCGGGCAATGGGCGTGAACAGGCTACACAGCAGGATCAGTACGGCAGCTTCTTGGCGGACGACGGCCGCTCGTGCACCTCGATCCATTGGTAGCTCTTTCCGCTCTTGTTGGTCACTTCTAGCCGATAGGAGGCCCCCGACGGCGCCTTGCCGTGGACGCGCAGATAACAACCACGAAAGCCCTTCTCGCGCACGTGGACGCGAACCCAGGTCAGCCCCTTCGGCAGGCGCTTGGCCAGCACCGGATCGTCCGGGTCGCGCATCTGCACGCGCCACCAGTCGGCCTGATTCTCTCCGCCGATCCGGCCGACCAGCACGGCGCGGCCGATGCCGCTGCGCAGGTTGACCGGATTGGCTTGCCGGTGGGTCTGCCCCGGCAGCACCTGCGGGGTGTAGGTCTGCACCACTCGAACGCCGCAGATCGCCTGCCGGATCGCCGGGTAAATCTGCTGTTTCAGATCGCCCTTGCTCGTCGTCTTCAGCAGCCGCGCCAGATAGCGCCAGACCTTCAGCGGATGCAAGCGCAGCACCTTCTGCGGATCCTCGTTCTCGTAGGTCAGGCAGAAGGCATACAGCACGCTGCGCGCGAAGGCCGCGCGACTGGAGCGCAGTTGACTGCGAAAGCTGCGCGCCAGGGCACTCCGCCGGTCCTTCGGAAAGCAGCCCATGATCAGCGCGTCGGAGAGCGCGATCAGCTCGTCGCTGCGCAGCGGCGCGTTCTCCAGCTTGTTCGAACTGGGCGGCCGGTAATCACGATGGATCAAATCCACCTCGAAGCCCCGCTTGACCCGTGTGGTCTTGACCCGCTGCAGCAGGCCGGCCTGGATCCGCACCTTGCCAAAGGCCCCAGCCTCGGGTGCCTCGAAGCGATAGACCAGCCAGGGCCGCGGGTCCTCCGGCCGGACCGCGATGATCCGCTGCTCGATCGTCAGCCTGACCTGATAGCGCTGCTTGACCAGTTGATGTTCGATCCGCAACCCGAGCTTGGCGGGCGCCGGTTGATAGAGCGAGATGGTCAGACCCTTGGGCCGTTTGCGCTTCTGCTTGTCCTTGTCCTTCTCCTTCTCCTGTGCGGGCAGCGGAGGCGCCAGCAACAGCAGGCAGATCAGCGCGAGCGTGGGTCTCATCGCTCGATCTCATACAGATAGCCGGACTGCGAACCGAGGTACAGCGCCTTGCCGCGCAAGGTCAGCGCCCCGCCGTTGAAGCGGTCCGGCAGTCGCAGCTCCCAGCTGGGTTTGCCGTCCTTGCCCAGCGCCAGCACTCGGCCGGTCGTCAACGCGACGTAGAGCAGGCCGTCGCTGAAGACCGGGGTCGCGCGCAGCTTGCCGCTGACCTTCGTGCGCCAGACCAGTTTGAGCGTGGCCAGATCGATCGCGTTGACGTGAAAATCCTCGGTGCCGCAGTAGAGCTTGCCGCCCCCCACCGCCAGCGGTCCGCGAATCGCCGCTGGCAACTGCAGCGACCCGCGCAGCGCTCCAGTCTCGGGATCGATGCGATACAGCTTGCCCTGGTCGCTGGCCGCGAACAGCAGCTTGCCGACCAGCAGCGGCGTGCTGTGAATCGCACCGCCGGTGACGACGGACCAGGCTTCGCTCAGAAATGAACGCCCGCCGATCCGCTTGATCGTCAGGCCGTAGAGCGTGCGATCGAGATTGCCCACGACGATCGTCTTGCCGATCACCAGCGGACGTGTCGTGAAGGCCTTGCCGGACGATGCGGTGAACAGATCGTGGCGCGACGCGCCAGTCCGGGCGTCCACCGCGTACAGTGCACCCCCGCGGGTGCCGAAGTAGGCCACGCCATCCGCCACGGTCGGGCCGCAGCTGATGTCCGACTTGAGCGCGAAGCCGAGCCGAAAGTCAGGCGCAGCCTCGGCGGTGATCGCATCGACACGGCGCAAGACCCGGCCTCGCGCGACGAGCAGGTTCTGCGCATCGACTCGCGCAACCTGGCCGCCAACCAGATGCTCTGCGCCCCGCGCCATTCGCCGATAGACCAGCTCGCCCTTGTCGAAACAGACGCAGTGCAAGCCCCCGTCCTGGGTCAGCAGCACCAGCCGGCCGTCGCTCGGCCCAGGATCTTGCAACCGCAGCGGCGCACCGGTGACGGCGCTGCCCAGAGTCCGGTGCCAGATCACGCGCTTGCGCGACAGGTCGAAGGCGTAGAGGTTCACACCATGGGTCTGATTGTCGCTGGAGACCAGAAAGACGGTCTGACCGGCCTGCTCGATCGGCTGGCTGGTCTGCCCGTAGAGCAGAATCCCCTGCTCGAGGTTGGACTCGTAGCTCCAGGCGAGGGTGATGTTGTAGCCCGCGCTGGCCCCACGCTTCAGCTCGGGCAGGTTGAACAGCTGCAGGTCCGTGCCGCTGAGCAAGATCTGGCGCCCCAGCGCCACGGGCCGGAGCTGGATCTGGCCGCTCATCGAGACACCCCGCCCGCTACGGGCCTTGGTCAACGAGTAGACCTTGCCACCGCCGCCCGGATCGACCGCGTAGACCGCCAGCACTCCGGCATCGGTGGCGCAATAGACGCGACCGCCGAGAACGGCAGCCGGCGTGCGGATGTGGCCCTCCAGGTCATAGGCCTCGCGACGGCGAAGCGTCAGTCTCTTGTCCTGCTTGACCAGCTGGTGCACGACCAGTTGCGTGCGACCGCCCTGTCTCTGGGGCAGGAAGACGAACGGATGCAAGACGATCGGCGGCACGTCCGCGTGTGGCTGCGTGGCGAACCGACCGAGGAAGCGCCGCTGCTCCAGCTCGTAGACGTAGAGGAACCCGTCACTGGCCGGCAGAAAGATCATGTCGCTGGTCGGGTCGTAGCTCGGCGACGCGACGATCTCGCCGCCGGTCGAGAACGCCCCCCGCAGACGCCCGCTGTCCAGCTCCAGCTGGTAGACCGCGCCACCCTCGGTGCCAACGAAGACGTTCGGCGGATAGACCGCGGGCCGACAGCTGATGGGAGAGTCGAGGAAGCGCTCCCAGCGCGGTTTGCCCGTCCTGGCCTCGATCAGGGCAATCGAACGCCGCCCAGGATGCACGACGAGCGCCAGCGGCGCCAGCTGATCGCCTTCGGCGGAGATGTCCATGCCACCCTGCAGCCGCACGGCTGCGAATGTTCGGCCGCGTCCCATCGAACGTTCCCAGAGAACGCGACCACTGCGCGCCTCGACGCCGTGCAACATGCGGCCGATCGGCACCAGCAACGTGCCGCCCACACCCGGACCGCTGTACACCGGTTGCTCGTCTCGCAGCCGGTAGCGCTTGACCGGCCGCACGAACTGGCTCGGCCCACTCGGTGGGCCCTCGGGCAGCTTGATTTTTCCGGCTGGCAGATGGACGAACTTCTTCAGGATCTGTTGCTGCAGATGACGCTGCGCCTCGAGCCGCAGCGCGCGCAGCGTGGCCTTGTTCGAGGCGCTGAGCTTCGCCGTCGACGCCCCGCCCAGCAACCGGAGCGCTTCCTGATAGGCCCCGGCGCTGAAGCGGTCCCGCACCTGCTTTTCGAAAGCCTGCCAGTCATCCCGCTGTTTCTTCTGCTGCAGCAATCCCGCCAGCCGGGCCAGCTCCTCGGTCGCCTGCTTGGCCGGTTCGGTGGTGGCGTCGAGCAGGCGCACCTCGCGGTAGTGGTCGATCGCCGCCTCGACCATGCCGGACTTGGCCCGCACCTCGGCGCGGTTGATCAGCAACTTCTGCAGCTCGAGCACAGCTTCGGGATGACGTTTGTTCTTGGGGTGGTCCTCGAGAAACTTGCGAAAGGCCGCCTCGGCATCGAGGAACTTCTCCTTGGCCAGCAGTTGCTGCGCCGAACTGTATTGCGCATCGACCTTGGACTGTTCCATCCAGCGCACGAAGGTGAACAACCCCGCCGTCAGCGCGAGACCACCCACGACCAGCAGCCCTAGCATCACCATGCGCATCGACGGCAGCGTGCGACTGCGACGCTTGCTCGGCGAGGCGGCCGGCAGCCGCTTGGTGCCCGTGCC
>CAZMLI010000033.1:10854-14544 GCA_964566865.1 uncultured Planctomycetota bacterium | reverse complement strand
TCTCCGCCTTCTTCTCCTTGCGAGCCGGCTGGTCCGGCTTCTTCTCCAGCTTGACCGGCGTCACCACCGGATCCTTCGCCAGCCCGATCTCATCTCCGGCGATCGCCTTACCGGCCCAGGCATGCTCCTCTGCCGAGATGAGCTTGCGGGCCAGCAGGATCTCGCTCAGTGGCCGGATCTCCTGCTTGGCATTGAACAGCGCTTCCTGCACGCCCAGCACTTCGTCGATGCTCTCCTGCGAGACGACATTGCTGCTGGTGACCATCCGGGCGAACTGACGATCCGTTTCTTGCTGGTTCGAATAGCGCGCTCGCTGACGGACCTGCTTGGCCTCGATCGGCGCCAGGAATTTGCGATGCACCAGCACGTCGAGCAGGTCTTTTTTCAGCCCGAGGTCGCACATCCGGACCAGGATGGTCTCTGCCTCCTCCAGCGCTTCCGCCGCCACGATCTGTTCGGCTTTGAGGATTTCCCGGACGTGTCCGTCCAGCTCGACCGGCGTCACTTTTGTTTCACCGCCCCGACGAAGATCTTCTTGGCCTTGGCTTCCTTGCACTGGTCGAGCACCTTGACGAACAGGCCCAGGTTGCTCTTACGATCGCCGCGGATCACCACGTTTTGCTGCAGCGTGCGGTCCATCTCCGCGCGCAGCACCTTGGCCAGGTCCTTGACCGCGACGAGCTGCGTACCCAGGTGGACTTCACCCTCCTTGGTGATCACGACAATCAGCTTCTCCTGTCGCCGGCTCGCGGTGTGCTTCGCCTCGGGGGGATTGACGCGCATCGACTGCTGCTGGAACTGTGCGGTCACGACGAAGAAGATCAGCAAGAGGAAGGTGATGTCGATGAACGGGGTCAGGTCCATCACCAGCTCCTCCTCGTCGCGCGAGCCGAACGGGTTGCCCACGTCGGCGCTCGAGATGAGGTCGCTGCCGACGCGCTGCGGCGAGAAATAGCGCAGCAACTCCGGCACCGCCCCGGCCTGCGCCCAGTCGGCCATGCCGGGGCCCTTGACCGGATCCTGCGCATCGATGCGCGCCTCGAGGATCCACTGCTGCAGCGTGGCCAGTGGCAGATCCTTGTACACCTGCCCCGAGTCGGCCTTCTTGAACTGCCAGGCCTCTTTAGCCGGCACCTGCCACCTCTTCACGTCGCCGCAAGATCCGCAGGAAGCGGGTCAGGTACTTGTAGAAGTTCAGTTCGAAGGCGCGAATCCGAGACTGGAAGTAGGCATGGAAGAAGATCACCGGAATCGCCACCGTCAGCCCCATCGCCGTCGTGCCCAGCGCGCGGAAGATGCCGGTGGAGATGGTCGTGATGTCGAAGTTCGGGTCGCGCGAGATGTCCTGGAACATCGCGATCATGCCGAACACCGTGCCCAGCAGCCCCAGCATCGGCGCCACCTTGGCGATCACGCCCAGCACGCCCAGGTGCTTGGTCAATTGTGGCAGCGCCTGAACCTGGACCTCGTCGACCAGGATCTGCTTGACGCTCTCGATGCCCTCGCCCTGATTCTCCAGCCCGACCAGCAGCACCGCGGGCATCAAGCCCGGCTCCTCCTGGCAGAGCGTGCGCGCCTCGTCGACCTGCCCCAGCCGCAGCAGGTTCTCCAGCTCGCTGAAGAACTCCTCCATCGAGGTTCCCGCTCGCCAGTAGGCAATCAAGCGCTCGATGATGAAACCGAACGCCACCATCGAGGTGAAAACAATGAGGTAGAGGATCACCCCGCCATGCTGAAAGATCGCTGTCACACCCTGCTCCTGATCAGTCCGACAACGCTTTGTAGATGCCGCGGTTGTCCTTGGAGATGTTCTCCATCAGGAACCGATCGTGACTGCCGATCCCGATGGTGTGAATCTTGATTTTCTCGCGCTTGTTCCAGCCGCGAATGGCCTTGAGGATCAGCTTCGGCTCGCGAATGCCGGAGGTCGCAAAACCGTCAGACAGGAAATAGAAGGTGTCCGCGGAGGCGCCATTATTGGAGATCTCGAAGGCCTTCTTCAGAGCGCCGTAGATGTTGGTCTGCCCGCCACCGCGCAGCTCTGACAGCCAGGCAGTCGCCCGTGCCTTGTTCCGCTTGGTCGCGTAGAGCAAGCGCTTGGACTGCGGCCAGAAGAAGATGCGATTGTCGTAACAGACGATGGCGAATTTCTCCTTCGGCCCGAGCGTGGCGAAGGCATTGCGCAGGTTCAGCTTGGCGAACGGGATGTTCATGCTGCCGGAGAGATCGAGGATGAAGACCATCTTCCGGCTGTGGACCTTCATCCCGTAGAAGGTGCGCGGCTTGAGCTTGCCCAGGCCGGCGCGTCCGCCCAGGTTGCCTTTGATCCGCGCGTCGGCGCTGCGGATGCCCTTGACCCGCCCGGCCTCGGACTTCCTGGCCGCCTCGGCGTCCTGGCGCTGTTGTGCGGTCAGCTCCCTGCGCTGTTGCGCCTCGTGCTCGTCCTGTGCCTTGTTGATCTGCTTGTAGGTTTTGGCCAGATCGAGTTCCTGCTGAGTGATCTCCTTGGGATTGGCGCTGGGCGCATGGGCCGGCATTCCGCTGCGGTCCGGCGCCTGCTCATCGCCCAGACGCGGCGTGTCCGCGGCCATCTCGATCTCCGTCAGGCCCTCGGTCCGTCCGGGCGGCTGCCCGACGAGCATCAGCAAGGCGACGATCAAGATGATGTGGAACCCGAAGGAAAGCGCCATGTTCGCAATCAACAGACGCCGCTCCTGACGTCTTTCGAGCGCTTCGGTGATCAACCAGTCCGGGCGGTCATCCAGGCCCTCCCCAGGGCTGTCATCCCGCATATTGTTCTCCTCGGATACTGAGGCCCGCCAAGTTGAAGTCTAGCAAACCACGCTGCATCCGGCCAGTATTACCCTGGCCCCAGATCGCTCATGCGCCCTGCGACGGCGTGGCCAGCACCAGCGTGGGCTGCACCTGTGCGGCTGGCAGCATCCGCCCCAGACCCAGGAACTGCTCACGGTGGTAGATCCGCAGCAGCGCATCCAGCTCGGCAAGCGACTCGCTGACCGCCACCTGCTGCCCCTGGCAGAAAGCGATCGACTGGCTGGAGTCGAGCTCCAGCGCGGCCAGGCCGGGCAGCGCCCGATCCATCGGCAGCAGCGCTTCCCGCACCGCCTCGTGCGAGGCCAGCGAGTCGAGGGACAGGGCCTCGTCGAGCTGAAAGCTGCCGTTGCGAGTCCTCCGCAGGGCGGTCAAGTGCGCCCCGACCGAGACGGCACGGCCGAGATCGGCGCCCAGCGTGCGGATGTAGGTTCCCTTGGAGCAGCTGACCTCGAAGTCGAACTCCGGCGGCTCGAAGCGCAGGAGCGTCAGCTGCTGAATCTGGATCGGAACAGGCGCTCGCTCGACCTGCTGACCCTTGCGCGCGAGCTCGTAGAGCCGCACCCCGCCCTGGCGCTTGGCCGAGTACATCGGTGGTACCTGCAGGATAGCGCCGCGAAACGGGGCCATCGCCGCCTCTAGCTGCTGCTGCGTCACGCCAGAGCCGTCGCACTCTGCGATGATCTGTCCGGTCAAATCCTCGGTATCGGTCTCGATCCCGAGCCGCGCGGTCGCGCGGTAGGATTTGTCGCTGTCGGTCAGGTATTTGCACAGCCGGGTGGCCTTGCCGAGACAGAGCACGATCACGCCGGTGGCGAAGGGATCGAGCGTGCCTGTGTGGCCCACACGGCGCATCCG
>CAZMLI010000033.1:6918-10754 GCA_964566865.1 uncultured Planctomycetota bacterium | reverse complement strand
ACTTAGTTGAACAGCGAGGGCCGTTCGCCGCCGCGTTCATCCGCATCGGTCTTGTCCTTATCGAACTGGCCTTCGTCGAGGATCAGCTCGATCTTGCCTTCGAGGATTTCCCGGATCGCGATTTCCTTCAGGTTATCCGTCTTGGTATCGACCAGTCTGTGCTCGCCCTTCATCAGCTGGACGATGCGCTTCTGCAGTACCGCAGCCAGCTTGAAACGTCCACCTACTACCTTCTCTGCCTCGTGATACAGATTGTAGTCCATCGTGGGGTGAGCGCTCCCGGGGTTGGATCCAGCTTCTTGTAGCAAGATTGATGCCATCCTGAAGTATAGCGCCTTTTTCTGCTATGACAAGCGCTTGATCGCGTGGGCTCTCGGGCGCCCTATTACAATGGAAGCGCCGTGTACCCACCAACTTGAGTAAATAGCGGGAGAGGGGCTCGAACCCCCGACAGGCGGATTATGATTCCGCTGCTCTACCAACTGAGCTATCCCGCCGTGACAATCGCGGCAGTATACCGTGACCGGTTCGATGGTCAACCGCCTTTCCCTGCTGTCGTTCTGCAGATTTGAGCTAGAATCCGCCCATCGAAACGCGGAGATGCCTCGACCTGCTCGAAATCGATCGACTGACCGAATGCCAGGACTGTTCTGAGCTGGCCGACGGCCAGCATTACGCCCTGGTCGAGGCTGAGCCAGATATCCGTAAACACCGACCGGAACAGGGATTTCGCACCGACCCGCGTGACGGTATGCCGATCCTCTATTCGACCGCGCGTGCGGCCAGGCCGCACGATACCAGGCCCACGCCCGATGCGCAGACGGCAACGGCATGCCCGGTCTGTGAGGGCCGTACGACCCGGATCGTCGATGTGGCGTCAGCCGGGGAGGGGGTGACCTTCATCAACAAGAACCTCTTCCCGGTGATCTACCCGCCCGACGGCGTGCACTTCTTGCAGTGGACGTCCAACTTTCACGATCTGGACCTGCACAACGTGAGCCATCGGCATTTGGAGGTGGTGCTGGAGCGACTTGCGGCCTTCGAAGCGAGCCTGCTGCACCACACGCCAGACCATCCGGAGGTGCCTGGCGACTCATCCTGTCAGCTGCCCCACCACGGCTATGTCGGTATCATCAAGAACTTCGGCCGCAAGGTCGGCGGATCGTTGAGCCACGGCCACCAGCAAATCCTGCACACCGGCCGGCACCCGCTGCGGGCCTGGCAGGACATGCAGTTTATCGAGCGTGAGGGCCGGTCGGTCGCCACACAGCTCCTGAATGACCCCGAGTCTCGCGTCATCGAGGACTATGGCGCGGTGCGGCTGATCACGCCCTCTTTTCTGCGCCGGCCGCTGCAAGCAATGATCGTCGTCTGCAACACAAGGCATTCCTATCTTCACGAATTGACGCGCGACGAGCGCGAGGCCCTGGCGCTCGCCCTGCGGGCCGCAACGGCCGCAATCGTCGCGCTGATGCCCCGGCTGGGCCGTGAAACGGCCTACAACCTGGTCCTGCACAACGGCCCGATCGGCGGCCTGTATCTCGAGCTGCTGCCCTGGACCCAGGAATACGGCGGATACGAGCAACAAGGGCTGTTCATCTGCGCGGGCACGCCCGAACTCTCACACCAGATGTATCTCGAGCAGCTCAGAGCCGGATGATCTGGAGCCTGCTTGCCCTGCCGGTGATCGGCGCCTTGATCGGCTGGTTCACCAACTTCCTCGCGGTCAAGATGATCTTCCGGCCGCACCAACCCCGGCGCATCCTGGGAATGACCCTGCACGGCCTGATTCCAAAACGTCGACAAGAACTCGCCGCGCGAATCGCCGAGATCGTCGAGAAGGAGCTGCTGAACCACCAGGACATCCGCAGCGTGCTCGAGGACCCCGAGTACCAGGCCCGCTTCCTCTCGCTGCTGGAGGAGCGTTTCGGCGATTTCACCGCCAATCACCTGGGACAGCTCAATCCGTTGATCGCCGCCTTCATCTCGCCTGAGATGACCGAGTCGATCAAGAAAGCGCTGGTCAACGAAGTGGCCCGCCACCTGCCGGAGCTGGTGCAGTCGATGACCGGTCACCTGGAAGAAAAGCTGGATTTCAAGCAGCTGGTCAGCGACCGAATCGAGGGATTCGAGCTGGAAAAGCTGGAGAAGATCATCCTGCGCATCGCCAGTCGCGAACTCAAGCACATCGAGTTGCTCGGCGGCCTGCTGGGCTTCCTGATCGGGACGGTCCAGGCGTTGCTGATCCATTTCACGACCAGCTGAACCTGACAACACCCCTAAACGACGCTTTACAAAAAGTGCACAACTACTGCGCAGTACTACGGAAAGGTCTGGAGCGGGTGAAGAGATTCGAACTCTCGACACCAGCCATGGCAAGGCTGTGCTCTACCACTGAGCTACACCCGCACGCTCACATCCCTTCAACTGCAACGAGGGAGAACCCAGATACTAACAGGTCGTTCAGTTGTCAAGTGGTTTTCGACCTTGCAGGGGGGATATCGCATCATTATCCCATACGGACATTGTACTTATCTGGAATTACCCCGCTTCATGCTGGAGAATCGGCTGATTTCGCGGTATATTTGGGTTCTTTGCAGAATTATGCCCTTTCAGCAGCGAGGCGATGAAGCTTCAGAAGAAACGACGCAACGGGGTGGCTATCGTAAAGGTCCTGCCAGAGCGTTACACTGGCTTCGATAGCGATTTCACTGCCCTGATCAGCGAAATCATCAGCTTCACCAAGACCGACAAGAGCTTGGAGGGGCTGGTACTGGACTTCTCCCAGACCGGCTTCTTGCCAATGAACACGCTCTCCGCGATCGATTCATTGGTCTTTGCGGTGAAGAAGCAAAAGCTCAGCATCGGAATCGTCGGCCTGCCGGGCGACATGGCCAAGAGCTTCGCGTCCTACGAGGACGAAACGGTCAACCAGTTCGAGACCGTGCGCCAGGCCTGCACCTTCGCCCGCGGCTAGCAGCTAGCAGCTAGCAGGCAGCCCAAACAACCGTTTCGGGCCAATCCACACACATTCCAGTCAATCCTGCTGCTCGTCCATGCGCGCAAACATGCTCTGAATCATGTTTTCTGCCGCCCCAGAGTGGCAAAACGTGCTTTTTTCGAAAATAGATGTGCCGGGTCGGAAGATCGTGGGGAATACTTGCACTAGCTCATCGGGGGTTGGGCACCTGAGTCTGCACCTGAGTCTGAAGACGAGGTCCCATGAGCTACGAGCGGTTCGAAGATCTGGTCCGCGTAGAGACATCTCTGCGGCGCGACCTGCATTACTGTGCACCACGTGAGGCCAAGTGCCTCTCACGTGCGATAGCGACCATCCACAACCAGTTGCGCAACTGCGTCGACTATGGTGATTTCCTGCGCCGCATGGCGCTCTCCTGCGAGGCGATGGGTTAAATCGACGCTGAATTGCTAGCCAAGATTGAAGCAGCCTTCGACTATCGCGGCGACGTGACGGTCGAACTGACGGATGGCACGACCCAGGAAGGGTTTCTGGCGAACCGCAACAACCAGCAGGGGTTCTGCGAGCTCTATCCGACCGGTGGCGACAAGCTCAAACTACCCTACGATCGCATCAAGGACGTACGTTTGACGGGCGAGGACCACTACGTGCCCTTCAAGAAACCCGCCGAGTAGCGCAGTGCGCCTCAGCGCATCAAGCGGCAGGCCAGCTTGCGAATCCGTCCCGCCTCTGCCAGGGTGTCGACCCAGCGCTGCGGAAAGCTGTTGAATCCATAGTAGGCCCCCGCCAGCGCGCCACTCACGGCGCCAATCGTATCGGCGTCTCCACCCAGGTTGACCGCCTCGACCAGACAGTC
>CAZMLI010000033.1:0-6818 GCA_964566865.1 uncultured Planctomycetota bacterium | reverse complement strand
GGTGACATTGCCGATATCCTTGGGACCGCTGCGGTACCAGGCCAGGTAGTTCTCCGTCACTGCGGCCGCTTCGAAACCCTGACGGGCCACCAGACTCTCGGCCAGACAGAGCATCATCGCCGTATCATCGGTCCACTCCCCAGGCCTCAGGTCGAGCCAGCCGCCGCCGATCATCTCGTCCACCTGGCCGAACTTGATCTGGATCTGGTTGCGAGAGAGAAACTCGAGTGGCCCGCCCAGTGCATCGCCGAGCGCAAGCCCAACCAGCGTGCCTACGAAGCGGTCTTCCGGGTCTGCCGCGGTTTCGATCATCTCTGTTAGTGTGCGATAAAAGCGCACAACCTGCTTGAAAAAAAGCACCCTTGAATACGTTAATTAGGGCATGAGTAGCCTGCTACCCAAGAGTCCTGGCTTGTGGCATGTGGTGGCCTACATCGCGTTGATCTGGGCCTTCTTTCTGATCCCTCTCTGGAGCCGTGCGTTGTTCTGGCTGCTGCACCAGCTGATCCGCCTGCTCAGCATGCCGCTGTTCATCTTGCTCGAGTATCGCCAGCGCCGGCTCCGCCGGCCCAGCCCCAGCCCCAGCCCCAGCCCCAGACCCAGACCCGCCCCGCCAGCCGAGGATGTCACGGCCGAGCTGGACCGCCTGCGCCACGATCAGCAGAAGCTCCTGACCCAGGGCATGCTGCAAGTGGAGCAGCTGCACTTCCAGAACCGGGCGATCGAGACCGTCACCGAACGCGTCCGCAGGCAGGAACTTGCCACGGATTGATCGCGAGCTGCGCGTCGCGCTGGCCGCGGTCGTCCTGCTGAGCATCGCCGCTGGCGCGGCAGCCTGGTGGGCCCTCCGCGAACCACCGACGCCAGTGATCGATCGCACCCCCCTGGAAGACCCGCCGGAGGTGAAGCGGGAACTGGCCAGACAACTGGCCGCGCGCCGGAAGAAGCAGCCCGGGCCGGCCAGGCCCGAGCCGCGGCCCGCCGCGCGGAAAACGATCACCCTGCGCCCCCTACCGCAAGCGGCCCGAGTGCAAAGCCTGGCGGAGGCCCGCAAGCTGCCGCCCGCCTCGTTCGACCTGGCATACACCGCCCTGCTGGTGGCCCGCCTGGCCAACCCTCAGCTGGACCTGGAGCGTCAGCTGAAACAACTCGACGAACTGGCGCAGGCGATCCTGCTCACGCTGCCGGCCAGAACCTCCGCCCTCGAGACGACCGGCGCCATCGCGCGCTATCTGTTCGACCGCCTGGGTTTCAAGTACCACGAAGGGGGACCCGACGGCGTCGACCCGCACAACGCCTACCTGGACCGCGTGCTGGCCGACCGACAGGGCTACTGCTTGACGCTCTCGCTGCTGTACCTCGCCCTCGGCGAACGGATGGGCTTGCCGCTGGTGATCGTCGAACTGCCGGATCATGTCTTCGTGCGCTACGAGGGCAAGCCGGCCTACTTCAACATCGAGAGCACGGCGAAGGGCAAGAACCTGTCCGACGCCGAGTACGCCCGCCGGCATCCCTTCCCCGAGCAGGCGGCCAAGTACTACCTGCGCAGCCGAAAGCCCCGCACCACCATCGCCTTCCTGCTACTCAGCCACGGGCTGTTGCTCTGGCAAGCAGACCGAGTGGCTGACGCGCGAAAGGCCTTCGTCGAGGGGCTCAACTGGGACCCCGGGAATCTCTACCTGACCTACAACCTGGCCAACGTGGAGCTGAAACAGGAGCGCTGGGAAGCGGCGGCCCGACTCTACGAGACCTTCCTCGAGCGCCGCCCGGACAAGGCCATCGGCTGGCTCGGGCTGGCGCGGGCACAGCTGGCGCTCGGCCAGCTGGATGACGCCGACCAATCCCTGGCCCGCGGCGTCGAGCAGGATTCGGGGAACGAGGAGATCCGCCTGATCCAGGCCGAGCTGGCCTATCGACGCAAGCAGTATGGGCGCGTGGACAAGCTCCTGCATGGTCCGCTCGGGAACCAGCCGGCGGGGCAGTACCTGCGCGCGCAGTCCTACATGAAGAGCGGCAAGAACGCCGAGGCGGCCAAGCTACTGCGGGCCCTGCTGCTGCAGCAGCCCGAGCGCTGGCTGTTCAAGCGCAAGCTGGCCCACTGCCTGGCTCGGCTGGGCCAGACAGTGGAAGCGGCCAGCCTGCTGGAGTCGGTGCTGGTCAAGCAGCCGCGCGACGTCTACGCGCTGGCGACACTCGGCATGTTCGCCTATCGGCGCAAGCAGTTCGGCCGGGCAGTCACGCTGTTCCAGCGAGCGCTCGCCGAGGATCCGGACGACGAGGTGATTTACAACAACCTGGCCACCTGCCAGCTGGGGTCCAGTGACGCCGCGGGCGCGGCACGCACGGCCGCCCGCGGCCTGCGCCGCTTCCCGCGCAGCCTGCGACTGGCCCGGCTGGCCGGCTTGACCTACCTCAACCAGCTCAAGGATCCGGTCAATGCCCGACGCTTCCTGGCGCACTACAAGCGACTCGGCGGGACCGACAAGGACATTCTGCGCTGGCTTGCCAGGAAGCGCTAACGCGGCTATTCTGGCTCGATGAGCGAGACCACCAAGACCGACAGCGACGAACTGACCAAGCGGGTGGAGTACCTCGAGCACCTGGTTGCCGAGCTTCGCGAAAAACTCGACCTGACAGACTCCAGCGGCGAGTTCCAGACCAGCTCGACGGACGGCACAAAATTCCGGCTGACCGACCCCCAGGGTAAAGAGCGCGCGCTCCTCTGCCTCGACGAAGACGACAACCCGATGCTGGCGCTGATGGACCAGGACGGCCAGCCACGGCTGACCCTGGGACTGGATCAGCAGGGCCTTCCCGTGCAACGGTTCTACGACAAGTTCGGCATCACCCGCCTGCGCATGGAGGTCGACAAGCAGGACCAACCCTCGCTGCTGATGTGTGATTTCGACGCCAACGGACTGCTGCGGCTGTATGTCGACGAGGACCTGCCCTGCCTGATCCTGGCCGAACCGTCCGGCACGATCCGCGCGCAACTGAGTTGCGACGTGGGCAACATCCCCAGCCTGATTCTCGACAACGGAGCCGGCGAGACACGCGTCAAGCTGGGCGTTGACGAAAAAGGAAACGCCACCTTGCTACTGCTCGATGCGGGCGGTCGTGCCGTCGCCAGGCTGGGCACAGAGAGCAGCATTATCAGCTAAAGCCTTACCCCGCTTGACTTTCACGCCTTCAGCCGTACACTAGATTCAGCTAGGTATGGTTCAAGTTAGAGTCTCTGCCCTCCGCGAGTATTACCGTCCGCCTTTCGAGTATTACCAGGCACGGACCAACGACGATTACCTGCTGTACTGCAAGCGCTATCCGCGACGCGGCGCACAGCCGATCCTGCTGGTGCACGGCCTCGCGCAGAACCAGCACTCCTTCGACCTGCCGATCGGCGGCCACAACCTCGCGCACTACCTGCACGGCGCTGGATTCGACGTCTGGCTGCCCAATCTGCGCAGTCACGGCCGCCCACCCTTTCGCTCGAAGTGCTCGGGCAAGTGGGACTGGAGCATCGACGACCACGCCCTGCGAGATCTGCCCGCGCTGATCGACATGGTCACCGAGCAGACCGGCCAGACCCCTTACTACATCGGACACAGCATGGGGGGGATGATGCTGCTGATGTATCTACAGGGCGCGCAACTCGAACCGGATAGCCCGCGCGTGACCCAGAGTGACGCCGCGCGCGACCGCCGCCACAAGCAGCTCGCGGGCGCGATCACGCTGGGCAGTCCGGTGCTACTCAAATGGCGTTCCGGCGGCGGCCTGCGCTGGCTCTCGCAAATGATCGATACGCGCATGTTGATGCGCCTGTTCGGCGGCCACTACTGGTTGCGCAACCTGTTGACCATGCTGGGCTACGCCCCGACCCGCCGCCTGCTCGGCGAGATCGGCGGCTCACCGCGCCTGCACTGGATCAGCCTGCGCAAGCTGCTCTCCGGTCCGGTCGGCCAGGCCAACAAGCTGCTCTCCAAGGGCCACATCTGGCACCCGGACAACATGACCGACGAGATCTTCCGCAGCGCGTTGAGCAAGACGATGGAGCACTGCTGCGCCAAGGTCCTGGTTCAATTTCTCGACTGGATTGCCCACGGCACATTCCGCGAGTTCCCCCACCGCGGCGCGGGCGCGCTGCATGATTACGCAGCCGGCCTCGGGCGGGTCGAATTACCGCTGCTGATGGTGACCGGCCAGCACGACCACTTCGTCGACCAGCAGGTGCTGCAACGTCTCGGCTTCGCCCCGCTGGCAAGCGCCGACAAGTCCCTGGTGATCCTGCCCAACACCGGCCACGCAGACATCCTCTACGGGCGTCACTCCCCGGCGACGGTCTACCCGATGCTGGTGGCCTGGATCAAGAAGCGCTGTCCGCAGATCCGCGTCGACGAGACCAAACGCCTGCCCCAGCCGGACGAACGCCCAGAACCTCTGGCAAGCTCGTCTTGATGCGCCCCCTATCTCCTGTTATCCTACGGGCGTAAAAGGAGATAGGGAGATAGAGTTGAACCTGCGCCGACGGCTGCTCTGGAGCCTGATGATCTGCTGTTGCGCCAGCATCGCACAGGCCGAGAACGGTCTGTTTCCGCTGGCTGACGGACCGCGCCAACGTGGCCGCGGCGGGACCGTGCTGGGCATCGCCGAGGACGCGATGTCGATCAACAGCAACCCGGCCGGGCTGGCCTTCATCGAGGGCCGCCGCCTGGACTGGAACCTGGCCACCTTCTTCTCCAACGTGCGCTTCAGCGATCCGATCCAGCCCTCCGGCCGCAACGGTCACTTCTTGCCGGTGGTCGCGCCCAGCTTCGGTTATGTCTTCGAGACACCCGCTGACGTCTGGAAACTGACGCCCGCTGTCTGGGGCATGATCATGGGCGATCGCGGCAGCACGCCGAGCCCCGCCGCGCCCGCCAACGGCCAGGTCGTCTGGGGCACCGACAAGCTGCCCCGTCAGCTCGAGCTGGTCGCCTCCGGCGTCGCCGCGCGAATCTCGGAAGTGCGCCTGTTCGCCTACTACCGCACCGGTGACGACCCACGCACGCCGACGGTGCGCATCCTCAGTCACACCGAGATGCCCAAGCTGCCAGCCGGCGCGAAGGTGATCGGCGCGGGCGTCGATTTCCTCTGGCGCTACAACGCGCGCATGGGCCAGACCATCTCGAAGGTGGTCTTCCGCTGCGACGACCGCAAGGTCGAGGAAGATCTCAGGCCCACCGCCGGCGACAGGGGCTGGCGGCGCCACGCTGTCTCGATCGTGCTCGACCAGAATTTCCTGCCGCGCCGCCTGCAGATCAATATCGCCACCGCCGGCAACGACGTGGTCCTGCACAAGGTGCGGCTGCGCGTCGGCTACCTGCTCGACGGCAAGTACCGCTGGATCAAGGTCGACATGGACGGGCCACAGCGCGCCGGCACCGGCATCCAGGTGATGGAGGTGGCCAGCAGCAGCAACCCGGTGCAGGTCGACGGCATGGTGGCCCGCACCACCCACCGCTTCAAGCTCGACAAATCCTTGCCCAGCGGCGCGAAGCTGCTGCAGCTCAAGGCGTTCTACAATTACGACTACACCCCCACCAAGTCGGTGGCCAACATCCTGCGCGTGCTGCTGGTGGCCGACGGTGGCGAGGTGGCGCACACCGCGCATTCGCTGACCGAGGCGCCCAAGTTTCTCCCGCTGCCGCCGGGCGACATGCAGCAACGCGTGACCCTGCCCGGCAAGCGCGACCGCTGGTGGAAGTTCGGCTTCGGCGTTTTCCCGCAGGGCGGCGCGGGCGTCGAGCTCAAGCTCAAGACCGACCTCTTTCCCGATGGGGTGAATAACAAGTCGGAGCTGCTGTTCGTCTCGGCCGCGCCCTCCTTCGCCTTCCGCATCGGCGAACACATCGCCTTCGGCGCCACCTTCCTGCTCAACTTCGCGCAACTCGAACAGGACGGCCTGGTCGCCACCGACCTGGACGTGATGCAGGGCACCGCACTCTCCGGCATCACCTTCGCCGAGGTGTTCAAGGCCCTCACGCCGTTCCGCAAACTGCGTGGCCGGATCACCACCGAGAAAGCGACCACCACCGGCTTCGGCGCCCGCTTCGGCATGCTGGTCAAGCCGCACAAGGACGTGCAGGTCGGCCTGGCCTACAGCCCCAAGACCTGGAACCGCGATTACAGGACCAAGGCCAGCGTCGACTTCACGCCGACCTTCGACGCCAGCGGGCTGTCGCTGATCCTGCCGGCGCTGATCTTCTTGCCCAACGGCGGCCTGCAAGGCCTGACCGGCAACTACGACATGCGCGTGATCGATTTCCAGCTGCCTCAGCAGCTCGGCGGCGGTGTGGCCTGGACCCCGCGCAAGTGGATCCGGCTCTCGACCGACATCAAGTGGATCAACTGGTCCGACACGATGGACTCGCTGACGGTGGAGCTGAGCAACGGCGACAACCCGGACGTCAACGCGATCGTCGGCGGCGACACGATCAAGACCAAGCTGCCGCTCGGCTGGCGCGATCAGATCGTCTATGCCGTCGGCGCCGAGTTCTTCTACAAGAACTACGTCTTCCGGCTGGGCTACAACTACGGCCGCAACCCGGTGAAGAAGAACTTCGAGACCCCCCTGGCTCCGGCCTTCACCGAGCACCACATCACCCTCGGCTTCTCCATTCGCGGCGAGAACGTCGACTTCCACATGGGCTACAGCCTCGGCCTGAAGAACGGCATGAAGGACGAGGCCGGAGAGAACAAGGTCAGCCCCGACTTCGATTTCGGCTCGAGCTCATTCGGTCCCCAGCATTTCCTGGCGGCCGGATTCTCGTTCCGTTTCTAGC
>CAZMLI010000032.1:0-20406 GCA_964566865.1 uncultured Planctomycetota bacterium | reverse complement strand
CTGCCGTTTTTCTTCTGCTCGAGGACCTTACCGGTGACGATATCCCCGTTTTTCAGATGGAACCGCGTCTTCTCGTCGGCGCGTGCTGACCAGAGGCACAGCGACAGTGCACAGACGAGCGAAGCAAAACCGATCAATCGACCCAAGATGACTCCCCCCCATGCTGGACAGCGGCTCAGTGGTTGAGAATATATTCCTCGATGAATCCGGTATCAACCTCGCCGCGACGAAAACGGCTGTGGTTGAGGATCTTCAGTTGCAGCGGAATGGTGGTCTTGATGCCCTCGATGACATATTCCTGCAGCGCGCGGCGCATCGTCAGGATCGCCTCGTCGCGGGTCGGCCGGTAGACGATCAGCTTGGCGATCATGCTGTCGAACTGACTGGGCACCTTGTAGCCCGCGCAGGCGTGAGAATCGATGCGCACCCCCGGTCCGCCCGGCGCGAAGTAGCCGGTGATCGTGCCGGGGCAGGGTTTGAAGTTCTTTTCGTAGTCCTCGGCGTTGATCCGGCACTCGATCGACGCGCCGGTCAGCTTGATCTGATCCTGCGTGGTATAGGTCATCGGCTCCTGAGCCGAGATCAGCAGCTGCTCACGGATCAGGTCGATGCCCGTGACCATCTCCGTCACGGGATGCTCCACCTGCAGCCGGGTGTTCATCTCCATGAAGTAGTGGTTGTTGTCGGAATCGAGCAGGAATTCGACTGTGCCGGCGTTGGTGTAGTTCGCGCCGCGGGCCAGCTTCTTGGCGTCCTCGCCAATCTGCTTCCGCAATGCTTCGCTCAGCGCGGGCGACGGGGATTCCTCGACCAGTTTCTGATGCCGGCGCTGCAGGCTGCAGTCCCGCTCACCGAGGTGTACCAGGTTGCCGTGGTGGTCGGCCAGGATCTGGATCTCGACATGCCGCGGGCCCTCGATGTACTTCTCGATGTAGACCGTGCCGTCCTTGAAGGCCGCCTCCGCCTCGGCCGAGGCGGCGCGCATCCCGTTGAGCAGGCTCATGTCGTTGTGCGCCACCCGCATGCCACGTCCACCACCGCCCGAGACGGCCTTGATGATGACCGGGTAACCGACCTCGTGGGCGATCGCCAGCGCCGCGTCGTCGGTCGTGACGATGCCGTCGCTGCCGGGCAGCATCGGCACGCCCATCTCCCGGGCGAGCTTGCGGGCCTGCGCCTTGTTGCCCATCATCTGGATCGCTTCGGAAGAGGGCCCGATGAATTCGATGCGGCAGGAGCGGCAGATCTCGGCGAAGTGGGCGTTCTCGGAGAGAAAGCCGTAGCCCGGGTGGATCGCCTCGACATCGGCGATCTCGGCCGCCGAGATGATGCGCGGCATGTCCAGGTAGCTCTGGGCACTGGACACCGGCCCGATGCAGATCGTCTCGTCGGCGAGGGCCAGGTAGCGCGCCCCCTCATCCGCCTTGTTGTAGACCGCGACGGTCTCGATGCCCATCTCGCGGCAGGTGCGAATGATCCGCAGGGCGATCTCACCCCGGTTGGCGATCAGAATCCGTTTGAACATCAGTCTTCCCGCTGCATCCGACTCGGAAAACGGGCCTCGAACAGGCCCTCGCTGGTGATCGTCTCACCGCCATGCAGCCGCGCGATCTGCTCGGCCAGCTCGATCGGGCGCCCACCGCCAGTGATCCGGATGCGGAAGGTCTGGCCATCGTTGTCCAGTGTGACGGTGATGCGCTCGCCGTGCCGGACATGCGTCAGCGCATCGAGCAGGGCCTCCTCGATCAGCCGTCCGATCAGGCCTTGATTGCCGTCGATGGCCAGCTCGCCCGACTGCTCGCGCACCACCTCCGCGCCCGAGAGCCGCATCCACGGCGCCAGCGAGAGGAAGGCCACCTGCAGCACCTCGTCGACCTGGCAGTCGCCCATGCCCGGCGACAGCTTGTTCGAGAACACCTCGGCCAGAAAGAGATCCTCCTCGTGCTGGCGGATCCGGCGCAGCGCGGTCAGCGCATGAAACATCTCACGGTTGATCAGCTCCAGCTCCAGCGGCATGCCCTCGGCGGCGCGCACGAGCCGCTGCTCGAGCTCGTCGAGCAAGGGGCCGGCCCAGTCGTCCACGGCTTCGGCGGCCGCGGGGGCTGGCTCCACCAGCGCGACGATCTGGCCGTCGCCGGTGTCCGGCAGGGCCCCCTGCTGGATGGTCAACTCGCCGGCCTGCGCGATCAACTCCTCGAGCGGCCGGTCGATCGCGTCGAACACCGAGATGCCCAGCAGATCGACCGCGCCGGGGTTGATCTGGTCGACGGTGCCGTCCCCGCGCACGTGCAGCAGCGGCAGGGCCGCGTTATGCGGGTTTGACAATGAACAGCGCCTGACCGTATTCGACCGCCTCGCCGTTCTCGACGAGGATGTCGAGGATCTCGCCGTCGATCTCGGCCTTGATCTCGTTCATCACCTTCATCGCCTCGATGATGCAGACAACGCTCTCCTCGGTGATCTCGTCGCCGATCTCGACGAAGTTGTCGCTGTCCGGACTGGGCGCCAGGTAGAAGGTGCCGACCATCGGCGAGGTGATCTCGCGGGTATTCGAAACCTGGCGAGTGATCTGCGTATGGCCGCCTGCTTCGGGCACAGCGCCGACGCCGGCCGGGCTGACCACGATCGGCCCCTGGACCAGCGGCAGTCCGCTATGCTCGGCGACGGGTGCGGCCTTGCGCAACCGGACCTTTTTCCCTTCTTCCTCGAGCTCCAATTCGATCAGCTCGTTCTCGTTCATCAACGAGATGAGCTGTTTGAGCTCCTTGAGGTCCATTGGGTAAATTCCTTGTAGGAGGGATAAGGCACGCCGCAGTGGCACTTTGGGGTGGCATCGCGGCTCGCCGGAATGATAGCCGGGGGCTGTGGGAGTGTCAAGTTGCGTGGTATATTGCAGTTGCGCCCGATTGGCCATCGCGCGGGCCGGCGATTTGACAAACGGTGTCTCCGTAACATAATATCTGAGGCAGCTTTCCGTCGACTGGGGCCCGGCGGGGAGCAGGGGAATACGACGACGACACATGATCGCTTGTGACGGTTGCCAGAAGACCCTCCAGCTCGAGGACCTCCAGATTGGCCGGGCCCGTGAGCTGGACGGCCTGATCAGTTGCTGGGAGTGCCTGCCGAAGCAGCAGACCGCGACCCAGCCCGACGCGCTGGTCTGCGACGGCTGCGGCGGTGAGATCCCGCTGGACTACCTGCGTCGCGGCCTGGCCGTGATCAAGGACGAGCGCTTTCTCTGCACCCGCTGCAAGATCCAGCGCCAGCGCAAGCAAACGCGCGCCCTCGACGCCCGGCTGATCGCCAGCGCCCTGCTGTTGTTCATCGTGCTGCCGATCACGGTGGGGCTGGTGGTCAGGAGTGTCCAGCAGCCGGCCCCGGACAAGCCGCCGCCGTCGCGCGTCGAACGGCCCGGAGGGGAAAGCCCGCTCGAAGCAGGTCAGCCAGTCGAGCTGTTCAACCAGAAGCTGGCCCGCAAGGACCGGCGCATCACGGCGCTCGGCAAGGCGCTCGCGGAGTTGCAGGCGCGTCGTGCCCGCGAGCAGACCGTCGACGACCTCACCCGGCTGCAGCGGGAGATCCAGCAGCAGTACCAGGCCAGCTTCCGCGCCGAGCTGGCCAGCAAGTCGTCCGATGTGCGGCTGCTGGCGCTGTTGCGCATGGCCGAGATCGGCGACCGGAGGTTGGCGCCGTTGGTGCTGCCCTTGCTCGGCGACCCCGCAGCGCCCGTGCGCGCGCTGGCGGCCAAGCTGCTGGGGGTCTATCAGGCCACACATGCCAGCTCCGCGCTGCTGCGCCTGCTGGGCGATGACGACCGCCTGGTCCAGCAGTCGGCGGCCAGAGCGCTGGCCCGGATCACCGGGCGCCCGCTGACCTACTTCGCCAAACGTACCAAGGGCGGCGCGGGGAACATGGTGCCCGCCGGCAGTCAGGAGGAGGGCGGATGAGCCGCGAGAACCGGGACCGTCCCTGGCGGCCGACCGTGGTCCTCATTCATCTCAATTTTCCCGAGAGGATCCGGCGCAGCACGCCGGCGGTCGTCTCCTTACTGCTGCATCTGCTGCTGGTGCTACTGATCGGCAGCTACTTCGTGCGACAGCCGCCCGAACGCGTGCCGTCCGACTCGGTTTTTTCGGGCCTCGACATGATCGAGGACGATCCGGGCGAGGCCCCCGAGCAGAAGGTCACCGTCGCACCACGCAAGGCGCTCCTTACCGCCGCGCGCAAGAGCCACCAGCCTGCCCCCGATCTGGGCCTGCGCGGCGCCGAGTCGGGCCGACAGGAGAAGATCGCCTCGAAAGACCTGCTCGGCGCGCTGAACAAGGTCGAGCAGATGCAGGCCCAGCGCGTGGCGGCCTACCGTCAGCGCACGGCCAAGGGCCGCAAGGACAGCATCCGTCGCTTCGGCGGGTCGGGTGCGACCGAGAGCGCGGTCGAGCGCGGCCTGGACTGGCTCTCTCGCCATCAGGATCGCGACGGCCGCTGGGACTCCAACGACTATCTGAAACACTGCCGGGTCGGGGACTTCTGCCGCGGCAAGCGCGAGAGCCGCGGTTTCGCCGGCTATGACGTGGCGCAGACCGGGCTGGCGCTGCTGGCCTTCATGGGCGCCGGCTACACGCACAAAGGCGGGCCCCACCGGGATACCGTCAAGCGCGGCCTCGGCTTCTTGCTGCGGTCGCAGCGGCCCGACGGCTCGATTCGACTGACGCCGGCCTTCGGCGCCAAGTTCTTCTACAGCCATGCGATCGCGACCTTCGCGCTGGCCGAGGCCTACGGCCTGACGCGCGACAAGCGACTGCGCAATCGCATTCGCAACTCGGTGCGTTTCATCGAGCGCTCGCAGAACCTGCAAGGCGGCTGGAACTACAAGCCGGCGGCCGGCATGGAGCGCAACGACAGCTCGGTCACCGGCTGGGTGGTGATGGCGCTCGAATCGGCCCGGCTGGTCGGGGTGCATGTCTCGACCAAGACGCTGGTGGGGGCGATCGGCCACTTTCGCCGGCTGACCACACCGGACGGGATGCTGGCCTACACCGACTCCAGACCGCGACAACATGCCGGCAGCAACGCGATCACCGCCGTCGGGTTGCTCTCGCGGCTGATCCTGGGCCAGTCCAAGCAGGCCAAGGTGGTGCAACTGGCGGCCGAGTTGATGGCGCAGGATCCGCCCGACGCCAGCCTCTGGCACCAGCGGGACCAGTGCCTGTATTACTGGTACTACGGCTCGCTGGCCGCCTTCATGATGGGCGGCGAGACCTGGATCAGCTGGAACGCTTCGCTCAAGCCCGCGCTGCTGGGCAAGCAGCTCGGCAGCGACCATGGGCGCGGCAGCTGGCCCGCCGAGAGCAAGTGGGCCAGGCAGGGCGGCGGCCGGATCTATGCCACGGCAATGTCCGTGCTCTGCCTCGAGGTGTATTACAAGTACGTGCCGAGCCTGGTGCGTGACGGGTCGAAGCCACTGGCTCGCCACTGGTTGTCCCGGGCCGATCTTCGCAACGATCGCCAAACAGGGGATTGGAAGCAAGAGGTGAAGAAGCTATACTCAGGGAGCCGCGCCGCCAAGTAGTTGGGAGACAGTAGTGTCAAGTGACATGTAAAAGGAGGCGTGATGCAACTCGCCAGGAACATCGTAGCAACCGTGCTTCTCGGGTTCGTGCTGATCGGCTGTGCCAACGTCGATGAACGAACCGAGTCGTTTCCGCGCAAGGCCGAACGGGACCGTATCTGGCAGTCGATGAACACCGTGCTGTCTCGGCATTTCAACGTCCGTCGCGATCGTTATCTGACCAACGATCCAACCGGCAACAGCACCACCGGCGACGCGATCGTCGGCTACAGCAAGATTCACAGCGACGGCTTCAACAAGTATCGGTTGAAGGTGGTCGGTCGGATCTTTCTGGATGATGAGGACTACTACCAGGCGCATGTTCGTGTGCTCCGGCAGTACGACGTCTCGATGGCCCACACCATGAGCCGGGCCTCGGCCCAGCCGCGCTATCAGTGGCGCAATGGCAGCTTCGACCAGACGATGGAAGCCCAGCTGCGCAACGAGATCGACCGCGAGTTCCATGGTCGGTCCAATCCGTACGACGGGAGGTTCCATCGCAACGAGCTGCCCAAGGACAAGGGCGGCAATGGAGCGCCGGATCTCGATCCAGCCAGCGATTGATCGCGCCCCGATGACTCGGCATCGGCCTTCGGGCCGGTCGCTGGTCTGGCTGGGACTGGCCATTTTCCTGGCCGGTCTGTCCCAGTCAACGGCGACCGCCGAGTCTGTCGGTCCGCTGGCGCAGGCACTGAAGAAGATGCGCAGCCACCACGCGCTGCACGGACCGAAGACCAGCGCGATCTTCGAACACGAACTGCGCCAGGGCGAGCAAGCCTTCGCCGTCGGCGACTACCTCAAGGCCGCGCTGTACCATGCCCGCGCGGTGCGCGAGAGCCCGCGGCATCCGCTGGCCAACCTCTGGCTCGGCCTGGGGCTGCTCGGTCTCGAACGATTCGATCAGGCCGTGGTGGCGCTCGAACGCGCGCTGTTGCTGTCCGATCGCTGGCATTCGCTGCCGATTGACCTGCGCAAGGCCTACGGCAAGCAGTTCGCCAGGATCGTCAGCGCGCTCGAAAAGTGGCGGGGCGAGCCAGCTAATCAGCAAGCCGGGCAGTTCCTGGCAATCCTGATCGGTCGCTATTCCGGACAGTTCGAGCAGGCCAAGAGCGGGCTCGAGCTGCTGCGCAAGAAGTGGCCCAAGGCGGTCACTCGCCATCGCGCAATCAGCCAGCTGTTCGAGGGGCTGGGGGGCGACAATAGCGCCGGTGGCACGAGCCGTCGCGACCCATACGTGCGTGGCGTCTATCTGTTCTACAATGCGCGCTACACCGAGGCCGCGGATGCCTTTTCCGAGGCCTACGTGGCAGACACCTCCTTCCTGATGGGCGCGCTGTTCATGGCCCACGCCTTGTTCGCGTCGGGCAAGCAGCAGCTCGCCGCGCAGATCGTCGTTCGCACCGTGCGCCGCGATCCCGGCAAGGTGGCGCGCAGGATCGAGCTGCTGCGCGAGTTCTACAAGGAGCCCGACCTGCTGGACAAGCAGATCGCAGCGCTGAAACAGCGCTTGAAGCAGGCGCCCTGGCCCGAGGGCTTCTTCTTGCTGGCCTACCTGTATTACGCGGACGGTGAGTATCCTGCGGCGAGCGCGCTGTTCGGCAAGCTCGGCGAGAGCCTCGGCGAGCGGCGCAAGAGCCTGCGCAGCCTGTCAAAGCAGATGGTAGTCTGGACCCGCAAACAGATCCGCGGCGAGATTCCGCGCAGGGCCGCGCGCCCACCGGTCAAGCCGCCGCAGTCGAGCGCGATCAAGAAGAAGCCGCAGCCGCCCGGTGCCGCGGCCAAGGCGAAGGTCGATCCCGAGGAGCTGCTCGAGAGCTGTGCGCTGCACCTGAAGAAGGGTGAGTACGCGCGGGCCAAGCAGCGGATCGAGCAGTTTTTCAGCGCGCACAAGGCGACCGGGCTGGCTTACTTCCTGCGCGCGCGCGTGCACCTGGCGGTCGGCGAGTATGTCTACGGCGGCATCGCGGTGCGCAACGGGCTGGCGCTCTCGGGCGAGGCCTCGCGGATACGGTTCGACTGGACTCGCTTCTATCCGTCGCGCAAGGCGTTCGAGGGGCATCGAAAGAAGCTCGATCGTTATGTCGATGACGAGCCGGAAAAACCCAATGCCCGTTTCCTGGCCGGTTTCATTCACTACTATCTGGGTGGCTACGATCGGGCGCTGAGTCTGTTCAAGCGCAACTTGTGGTTGGATCCGAACGACCGACACTCTAGGATATACATAGAGCTGATCACCCAGCAACTGCAGAAGGACGATGACAAGGAATGACTGAAACGGTCTCCGACCAGAGGCAGCTTCGAACGCTCGAGCCATCCGCAGGCCCGGTGGTGATCGTGACCGACATCCACGGGCGGCTCGACGCCTTGCAGTGGGTGATCAAGCATCACGGCCCGGAAGCGACCTATATCCAGCTCGGCGACCTGTCGGACGATTACCGCAGCCTGGAGCGAATTGCCGAGCTGTTGACCGAGCGCGAGATTCACGGCGTCTACGGCAATCACGACTTCGGCTTGATGCTGGCCGTGCGCGGCAAGGCCTCCATCGATCGCGTGTCCCGCGTGGTGCTGGATTATTGCCAGACTTTGACGCGCAGGATCGAGATCGGCCACTTCATCTTCTGTCACGATGATCCGACCACCGACTACGAGACGATCGTCGATGCCTGGGACCCCAGGCTGATCGTGCTGACGGTCGAGCGAGCCATGCCGATCCTGGAGAGCCTGACCCATCGGGCAGCGATCTGCGGCCACGCGCACCTTTCACAAGTACTGACGACCGACGGGGCCCGCCCCCTCCACCCCGGCGTTCCATTTGTCCTGGAAGACGGCCCCTGTTACGTCACCATCGGGGCCTTGGCTGACGGCTACTATGCGACGCTGGATACAACGACTGACAAGTTGACCCTGCACCGCATTCCCGCCGGCGCCATACCGCCTTCCACAGCGTAGAAAAGGAGTGAACTGATGAAGAGCAGAACCCTAACCTGTCTGGTCTTCCTGCTCATCTTCTCCCAGAACACCCTGGCCGGGGAGGGGGAGATCAAGAAGAAGCTCGCGAGCAAGAAGGTGACCCTGGATTTGAAAGACGCGCCGCTCGAGGAGGTGTTGCGCCTGCTGTCCAAGGCCTCCGGCGTGCCGATCGTGGTGGATCCCAAGATCTACCAGACCTATCCCGCGGCCAAGCTGAAGGTCACGATGAAGATCACCGATCTCAACGTGCTGAAGTGCCTCGAGCTGGTGCTGGACATGACCTCGCTCGAGATGGGCATCACCGGCAAGGTGGTGCGGGTGGGCGACCGCAAGTCCGCGCCCAGGGGGGCCGTGCCCCGCGCGCATTACGTGGCGGATCTGATGCTGGTGATTCGCGACTTCCCAGCGCCCAGGCTGGGTCTGATGAAGGCCTATCCCGAACGGCCCTACACCGCCCGCTCGCTCTACGGCGACCTGCCGCAGCTCGGGTACGATCGCCGCCAGCCCG
Source organism: uncultured Planctomycetota bacterium (assembly GCA_964566865.1). Lineage (GTDB taxonomy): Bacteria > Planctomycetota > JACQVV01 > JACQVV01 > CAZANL01 > CAZMLI01. The sequence continues at coordinate 11,320 of CAZMLI010000032.1, read as the reverse complement.
ACCAGGGCTACTTCCCTGTGCAGCGGCTGGATTCGCCCTTTTCCGATCGCAGCTACGTGCCGCTGGGCACGCCGCACTTCGGCAGCTCGAACCTCTCCCGGCCGATCTATCGCAATCGTAATCGCAAGAAGTCGCACACCGGCGGCCTGTCCAACCCGGCTGTCTTGAAAGCACGCCTCGAGGCGATGACCGGCGGCAACAAGGTCTGGGATCGGCCAGGCGTCGGCATGCGCCTGACCCGCGGCGGCAACCTGATCGTCCTGCACACGCCAGCGGTTCAGGCCAGGGTCAAAGCGGCCATCAGCAAGCTGCGTCGAACGAAGTAGCGCAAGTCGAGAAACCACAGGGGATGGCGAAGCGGGTCTGCGGACCGAGCATCGCCATGCCCGCCCCGGTCCTTTCTCTTTGAGATCAGGATTGGTAGGCTAGCCGGGCATGGGAGACCAGTGGTACATCCGCAGTCGCAATGGCCTTCAGGGCCCATTCTCGGACAAGGCTATCGAGGGATACGCCCGGGAGGGACGGCTCAAGGCCAGTCAGCAGATCAGTCAGGACCAGCAGTCCTGGCACTCGCCCGCTCACTTCGGCTTTCTCACAGCCGAGACCTTGCCAGAGCGGGACCGCGACGATGGCGCCGCCTCTAAGGCAGCCCTGGCCCAAAGCGAGCAGACCTACTTCATCCGGATTCGCGGCCAGATTCAGGGTCCGATGAGCTTGAAACAGCTGCGTCAACTGGTCCGGCGCGGCAAGCTAGCCAGGATCCATCAGGTCTCGACCGACCAGCAGGTATGGCGTTCGGCCACCAAGCTGGAGGGGCTGTTTGGGCCTGTGCAGCCAGTCCCACCTGTTCCCGACAGCGCGCCCGACCACACGTTCGAGTACGAGCCGCCCGTGGTCGACTCGCCAGATCTGCCGCCTGCGCCAGTCGCTGGTGTGCGGCGGTCGGGCAAGCGTATCAATGCCGCACAGGCGCTGGGGCCGCGCGCGCTGAACGTGACCTATCTGGCCGGCGCCGTGCTCTTGCTCGGTGGTTTCTTCCTGCCCTGGATTGATCTGGTGATCGTCCGGATCGCGGGCTACCAGGTGCCGTATCTCGGGCGAAAGGTCATGTACGGCGCATCGGAGCTCTCCAAGGCCGTCGGCGGATCGGGGGTGCCACTGAGTCTCCAGCTCAAGGTGCTGTCGCTCTACCTGCTTTATCTGATTCCGCTCTCATGCAGCCTCGGGGCTGCGCGCGAGTTCTCCCTCTTTCAGCAGGGTAGAAACTGCTTCCTCTCCAAGCTGATTTCCGCGCTGTCTCCGCTGATCGCGGTTTTCCTGATCATCTTCGTCTTTATCGCCGATGTGGACCTGACTGCTCTTTCGACCGAGAAGACGAGTCAACCGGGTGCCCAGTCGGCTCCCGCAACCGGGGTGCGGACGGGCGCTGTCGGCGAGCAGGTCGGGAAGTGGCTGGACCTTTTCGGACTGGGATTTTACATGTCTCTTGCCGGCATGCTGCTGGCGGGCATCGGGACCTTCATCAATCCCGTCCCTCGTGAGGTTTACGGAGCGCGACCCAGGCGCCGCCGCCAGTAACCGCACGTTGGGCCTGGTTCACGTGGATCAATTGGTCGTATTGACCTTTCTGAGTCAGATGGTCTATAATTGCTCCCCGTGGTCAATTGGTACATCGACAACGGCAAGAAGATCCAGGGCCCTTTCGCTGTAAAGCGATTGCAGCGCTACGTCGATGAGGGTCGCCTCAGGCCGGGAATGAAGCTGTCCCAGGACAGGGTTCTCTGGCTCGCTCTGAATGCGGTCGACTTTCTCACGGTGGGCGATCAGTCTCTGCCGAAATCCAGCTTGCTACCCGGGGACAGCGGCGTGAGGGACAGCGTCAAGGAGGTCTCCGGGGGCAGTGCGCGTCAGGCTGAGACGTCGAAATCGATGCCTCTGCTGCGCAAGGGACTGACCTGCCCGCACTGCCTCGAGTCCGTGCAGTTCGCCGACATGCTGTGGGTCAGTCAGCACGAACAACTCAGAGGCGACCCGGTCCTCGGAGCTGATGCGTATTGCCGTTTCTTGCCCTCGCGTTTCAACGCCAAGGGCAAGGCGATCGATGCCTTCGGCTTCGAATGCGATCGCATGGCCTGTCCGAAATGCCGCCTCGAGCTGGACCATGCGCTGACGCGATCGAAGGCCGCGATCTTCTCGATCATCGGCGCGCCCTCGAGCGGGAAGTCCTACTTTCTGGGTGCCATGACCTGGCAGCTTCGCACGCTGCTGCCCAGCCAGTTCAAGCTCACCTTTTCCGACATCGACCCGGTGTCGAACCGGATTCTCAATCAATACGAGGAGAAGCTGTTCCTGCAGGAGGATGAAGGGCAGCTCGTCGCGTTGCCCAAGACGACCACGACGGGAGACCTCTACCGGACGATCCAGGTCGGCGAGCAGCCGATCACCCTGCCGCGGCCCTTTCTCTTCTCGTTGCGTTCCCAGCCCGATTCCGCCGGCGACGTGACGATCAACTCGATCGTGCTCTACGACAACGCGGGCGAACACTTCTATCCCGGTCAGGAGAGCCTGATGTCCCGGGGCACCAAGCATCTGGGCCGGTCCTCGGTGCTGTTCTTCCTGTTCGACCCGCTGCAGGATGTGCGGTTTCGCAAGGGCTGCCGCAGGATGAGCGAGGATCCGCAACTCGAACGGCCGGTGGTCAGCGAGGTCCGGCAGGAGACGATCCTGCTCGAGGCAATCTCGCGCATTCGCCGACAGCTCGGACTCGGCCTCGAGCAGCGGCACCGGCAACCGCTGATCATCGTCGCGACCAAGTATGACGTCTGGGGCGGCCTGCTGGGCTGTGATCTGGAGAATCCCTGGACGCCCGCCGAGAATGGACAGCCGGCCCAGATTCGAAGGGACGAGGTCGAAGCGGTCTCCGACAAGCTGCGCAGCTTGTTCCAGGAGACCACGCCCGAGCTGGTCTCGGCGGCCGAGTCGTTCTCGGAACAGGTGCGCTACATCCCGATCAGCGCCCTGGGCACGAGCCCTGTCGACGACCCGCAGATCGGTCTCAGCGTGCGAGCGGGTTCGCTCGATCCGGTCTGGGTCACCGTGCCGCTGCTCTACTCGCTGAGCAAGTGGTCGCACATGATCCCCTCCAAGGCGCCCGGGGGGCAAGCGTGACCGAAGAGCTGCACTTCACCTCCGCACGGCGCGGTCTGGCCCCCGGGGTGAGCGGCTTCTGCACCGTCGCGCGAACCGCGGGTTTGTCGAACGCCTTGCAGGCTCGGCTGGAATCTCTCTCCGCCCATGAACTCGATAGCCGAACAGCTCAGGTGAATCAGGCCTATACCCGGGTGTCGCTCCAGGGGCGTAGCTGGTGCATCCTCTCTCGCGTCTGCGATGCGGGGACCGACTACACCGGCCGATCGAACCTCTATGCGCACCATCTGGCGCTGACCGTCGCCGAGGCCCCCGCATGCGGACCGGCCTGGCTCATGCGTCAGGCCGGCGTGCTGGACACGGGCTGGGCCGGAGAGCCCCGGATTCTCCAGCAAGGCCGCGCCCTCTCCGTGCGCGACGCGCCGAGCGGCTCCTGTCAGACCTGGCAATCGGTCACCGGAGACGCCGGCTGGGCCGGGACCCTGGCCGCCTTCACCGAAGCAAATCCCGACGGCGTTGCCTGGCTGATCCACCACCCCGACACAGACGTGCTGGCCCTGTTCGACGAGGCGCTGCGGCTGCTGCCGGCGAGCCACCGCTGGCTGACCGGTTTCAGCACACTGCCACATCCCGACCGCGAGCGGCAGTACGCCTGGCGAGCCTGCCTGGTAGGCTCGCCGACCGCTCGTCGAGCAATCGGTCAGCCCGGCGCCCTGATCATCGACTGCAGCAAGACGCTCCCCGCAGCCCCAGACGGACCGCTCGTCGAGCAAGCCCGCAGCGGAGGCGCCGTCCGTCCAGCCCCGGTCAGCGACAAGGCTGCACGTCGCGCCGCCAGACCCCGCAAACGCGGCAAGCAAGCCGCCCTGGCAGCCGAGCCAGCCCTCGAGTTGATGCCGGATGACGAGGCCGAGTCCCAGTGGGGCGCCCAACGACCAGCCGGCCCAAAAGTCCTGCCACGCAAGCCGCTACCCCGCACGGACGAGCCGATCATGCCGGCCTGGGTCTGGCTCCTGGGTCTGATCGCCCTGATCGGCTGCGGCGTCACCCTCTTCATGACCCTACAGGGCTCGAGCGTGCCGCCTCCGCCACCAGAAAAGACCGCCGACCAAACCGGTAAGCCCAAGAGGGATGGGTCAGATTCGAACGGAAAGGTAGAGGGTACACAGCCGCAGAAACGAAAGGGCACGCCGATAAAGACGGTCGACAAGGAGACCCGAGTGCCGCAGGGCAGTGAAACAAAGAGGAAGGCGACCAAGAAGCCCAAGAAGGAGCCCGTAACTACTCACGTACTACCAAAGCCGGAGTACATTCTCGACTATGTTGGGATCCAGCTCAGGGAACTGAGAGAAGATCGCGCAGGGAGAAAGCGAATCAGGGCCGTTTCGGTCTTGCGGGTTGACCGAATACTGCAGGTCTACCCGTTGAGCGTGCCGAAGTGGACGTACTTGAGAGTTCAGAGAGTTCAAGGAGAGGCCCAAACTCGTTTCTCTCTCAAGGGGGACATTGGCTCGCCGAAGGCCGAATTCTCGATCAGCTTAATCAAGAAGCAAGTCTGCCTGGATTTCATGAAGGTTCCAGGTCCTAATCCAGGCCACAACGACAGTTATCGCTCAACGTTGCACGGACTTCTGTCAAACGTGCGCATCCGGGCTCTCGGTTCGGACGGAGGGCGGCTAGTGTTTCTATTGCGACCGAAGCCAGTGACACTGCAGTTGGTGAAGGTCAATGATCGCGTCAAGATTGGTTTTGCCCCACTCCTTGTTTCTAAGAGCCTGGGTGTGAAGTGGGGTGCTCAGGAAGACTCGGATTGGAGCGAGCCTTCGTCTCTCACGCACTTGAAATCCGACAGCACGGCCATCTTGTTATCTGACAAGCTGAGGGTTTTGCTCTACCTGCATGCGTTTGCGAGAGAAGGTGAGAACAGAGTCTACGACAGGGTGTCTGTAGATCTGAAATGGGGTCCATTGCCGTTGGAGGAGGCCCATCGACAGGCGCGTAGGTACTGGGAATTAGCTGACGGAGAATACCGCAAGCTCGATGAGGACCGAAAGGTCCAACAGAAGCGGTGGGACGATCTCAGGAACGGGATTACCACTGGGGACGACAATGAACGATCACTTCGCAGACGGCTGAGGGAAGCCGCAAAGAAACAAGGGGAAGCCAAGAAACTCCTACGCAAGATTAATGTTGCTAAGCGGACTCGTGGGGTTCTTTGGCACCTCGACAAGATGAGGAATGCTGTCCTTCGAGAGCAACTAGAAGTGCTAGACGGCAAACGGAGGGAAACGGAGATCGTGCGTGATTCACTGGTGGCGGCGTGGAAAGAAGCGCTGGACGCTCGTTTCACTCTCGTGGACCGGTACGGGTTCGAGTTGTTGAAAATCCGCATCAAACTGGAGAGCAAGTAGTGGCGGACGCGCGCGACGTGGTATCCGCGGTCCAGGCGATGCTGCTCAGCAGCGGTCAGGTATCAGCCGCGGAGTTGACGGATCTGGCGGATCAATATGGACGGCTGTGCCGCCAGGTGAATCAGCGGCTGCAGCGCTGCAAGTTGTATCTCGATCAGGGGCTCGTCGGCGAGGCGATTGCGGATCTGGAGTGTGCGCCGGACTTGCTGGAGCAGGTCGAGGGCTTGTGTTTCGAGGAGCGCGCCGACTGGGAGGCGCTCTGCGACGGGAACGGATTGAGCGCGCCCGCGATCGAGGAGGAGATCGCCAGCGAGTTGAACGAGGCCTACACCGATCTGGATCCGGTGAAGGATCTGTTGCGGCAGCAGCGGGTGCGGGTGCTGCAGCAGGTGGGAGTGGCGCCGCGCGCGCGGTTGATCCAGCAACTCGAGCAGCGCGCCAGCCAACCGATCTGGGGCGAATTCCTGGCCGAGCACCTGCGGCTCGCCGGGCAGGAACTGGTCGAGCAATCGGCGGCTGCGGCGATGAGCCAGGATCTTGCGCGAATCGAGCAGATCGTCGCGCAGATGCGGGCGCTGGGAATTCAGCCGCACCTGGCGCAGTTCCAGCAGGTGGAGTCGAAGCGGGTCCAGGTGGCCGGGCACAAGCTCGTCGAGACCCATCGAGAGGGAGATCTGCCGGCGGCTCGCAATCTGCGTGACGCCTATTTCGCTCGGCTCGAGAACGGAGATGCGGCCGCGGCGCAGGAGGGATTGCAGGCGGCGCTCGACTGGGTTGCGGCAGAGGACCGGCGGGATGCCGCGGATGCCGAGTTCGACCAGGCCTGCCGGGCCCTGCAGGATGAGCTGGGCCAGGGCGGGGAGCGGGAGAGGCTGGAGGAGTGTGCGCAGCGGATAGAGTCGATGAGGCGGGAGTTGCCCGAGTCGCTGCACGACGATTACGTCGCGGCGCTCCAGGCCATTCGCAAGCGCGAACAGCGCCGCTTGCTGTCGCGTGTGGGTCTGCTGGCGGCGGGGGTGATGCTGCTCGCGGTGGGTGGGGCCTTCGGTCTGCGCCATCATCGAGAGAAACAGGCGACGCGCCAGTGGGTCGACTCGATCACGGGGGCGCTCGAGGCGAAGGAGTTCGAGCGTGCGCGGCAACTGCTCGACGAGGTGTCCAGCAAACACCCGAAGCTGGGGCGTAAGGCGGGGATCCGGCGGCTGGAAGTCAGCTATCAAAAGCGGCTGACGGCCAACCAGGCGCGGGTCGCGCGATTGGAGGATGCGCTGGCGCGGGCGCGCGGACTGCTGGAGGCCGATCAGCTCATCGCGGCGCGGAAAAAGCTCTCCCTCGCGGCGGTGCTGGCCAGTCGTGAGTCGGAGAAGAGTGTGGTGGAGCAACTGAGCCAGTGGATTCGCGAGGCTCGCGCGGGCAAGCAGGGTCGCATCGACCAGGAGCTGCGCCAGCTCAATGTGCGTTTCTCGAGTCTGCCGGGCGGGCAAGTGGCCACGGCTGAGCGGCTGACGAAGCTGCTGGAGCTGAGAAAGCGAGTGACCCGGCTGCTGGACGACAGGGAACTGCCCAGGGAGAGCCGAAAGCAGGCGACCCTCTTGCTCGTGAAGATTCAGCGGGCTGTCGATGCGGTCGAACAGAAACTGTCGAGGCTGACGGAGGCGCGGAACTTTCTCTCGCGGATCGGGATCGTGGGCAAGGACTGTGAGCAACTGGAAGCGAGGCTCAAGTCGTTCATCAAGCGCTATCCCGCTCACCCGTCGACCCGGCAGTTCAAGCGTGCGCTGCGCCAGGCGCCTCAATGGCGCGCGATCGTGGCCTGGAACGAGGTCGCGAGCTCTGATCCGATGAAATTCCCGGTTTCGGCCAGCAGCCTGGCCGGATATCTGAAGCAGCACGGGCAGGCATACAACCAGGCGGTCGTGCGGCGCTACCAGACCTGGTGCAGGGATCGGGCCTTCACGCTCGACGGACTCGCGGACAAGCGGCTGGGACTCGGGGGCGTGCTGGATCACTGGTTGCTGAAGCTGCGCTACATCGAGACCCGGCGGGGGACGCGGTACTACTTCCGCATGGCCAGCCAGCTAAAGGCGTTTGCCAGGAACGGTGAGAAGGTTCTCAGATACAAGATCACTTACCAGGTCTCCACGCTGGATCCGAGCAAGACCAAGTCCATCGTGCTGCGACCGGAGGAGCTGGCCTGGACAGAGGCGAGGCCTGCCCCCTGTGCCAGGTTCCGCGATCGGGCCCTGGCCCTGCTCAACAAGCTGCGGTTGGACCCGGTGATGCAGGGGCGCTGGGAGCTGATTTACCGCGACCTCGCGCGATTGGTGCTGGCCGAGAAGCAGATGCACTCGGTCTTGCAGGTCACGTTGCTCGACGCGATCTCGCGGCTGGCTGCGACCTATGGCTCCGGACTGAGATCCCACTACAAGAAGCTCAACCTGCAGCTCAAGGACGTGGACACCGAGGACAACTGGGTCTCCCCTTCGGGAAAGACCGACCGTGTGACGCTGCGCGGCAACATGACGGGCCTCGATAAACTGCTGGAGATACTGGACGAGAAGTATTTTGCGCGGATGCGCAGCGCGATCTTTGGCAAGCAGGCGCGCCGGGCATACACACGTTATCAGGCAGCGGGGGTGCTGTTGCCCACCGACGTCGGCCAGCGTCTCGCACCGGCGCCGCGCGTGGGGGTCGAACTCTACGCCCTGGTGAACGATGTGGGCTGGTGGCAACTCGTACACATCGGCCGTGCGGGCGACGCGGGCGCGGTCCAGCCACTCGCCAGGCAACGGCCAGCTTTACCACACGGAACACAACTGTTCGTCAAGGCAGCGAGGCGGTGAGCGAGCTGTACTTCGTCCGCATTCGAGGCCGGGTCCAGGGCCCGTTCGATCTCGAGAAGCTGCAGCAGATGGTCCGTCGCGGACGGCTGTCGCGCATCCATGAGCTCTCCTCGGATCGCAAGAGCTGGTGCTCGGCCGCCGAGAATCCGGAGCTGTTCTCCGGCTCGTCGGCCTCCAACGCGGCGTTGCCTGGCATCCTGGATGGGAGCGGGCTGCCCGCGGTCGTCGAGTCCAGTGTCGCGCCGCCGACGCAGCCGTTGCTCCCGGAGGGAATACCGCGCGCCAGAGCAGACTTGGGGCAACGGCCTGATTTCTTGTTGCTGGTCTGCGCCATTGGCGGGCTGGCCGTGCTCGGCGTGACGGTTGGCGTCATCATCCTGTCCCGGTCCGCCGACAAGAGGCCGTCGGATGCAGTGCCAGCCAGCGCTGCGTCGCCCCTCGAGTCGAAGCCGAACCCGGCGGGTCAGCAGGCACGCGACCAGCCGGCAATCAAGCCCACGACCGATCAACCGGTTCAGCCCGGGGCGACCAAGTCTGGCGCGTCGAAGCCAGGGGCCGTGGGTGGTTATGTCGATGCGCGCACGCCGGCCGACGACCTGGCCGACTCACTGGGTCTGGTCGTCGTCGGTTTTCTGATCCGGTCACCACAGGGCAAGATCACCGAGAAGATCGCCTTCAAGCTGGGCGGGATCGCTGTTGCTGGGGGTAGCGGGACCGCATTCGTCATCTCGCATGACGGCCACCTGCTGACAAATCGGCACGTGATTCAGGGCGCCGTCGACTGGCGCAATGCGCGGCTGGCCCAGAAGCAGGCCGTGCGTCGCGGCTGGGAGATCGAGGCGCGAATCTGGGTCTTCGTCAGGGATGTCAAGTTCGTCGCACGTCTGGTTCACAGCTCGAAGCGATTCGACATGGCGCTGTTGAAGGTCTCGCATCGTTTCGGTCGGGCCTTCCGGCTCAGCCGCCGCGCGAGGCCCGCCCGGGACACAGCGGTTCGCGCCCTGGGATATCCGGGGGCGGCCAACCTTGCGATGTCCGCCAGTGAGCTGGCGCTGGACAACGTGCGCAAGCGCAGCGCGACGCGCATCGAACAGTACTTCAAGGCGCGTTACCGGGTCTTCGTGCTGACGCGCGGTACGGTGAGTCGCGGCTTCACCAATCCAGCGGGCGCCTGGGTTCAGCATGGCGCCCAGCTGCATGGGGGCAATTCGGGCGGCCCCCTGATCGACCAGGAGGGGGTGGTGGTCGGCATCAATACGAAGGTCAACAAGCAGGCTGCCGGGATCTCCATGAGCCTGTCGATGCCCCAGCTGATGAGCGAGATCAAACAGTTCACTGACAAGGTCCGCTGGGTGGATCAGTAGGGAGTGCGGATGCGTACCGAAGATGTCATGCGGGCGGTGAGCTGATGGCGGAATTGAAAACGTGCGAGACTTGTGGCGGGCAGCTGTCCTCGGCGGCCCGTAGCTGCCCCCACTGTGGGGAGCCGATGATTCGCGCCAGCAAGGTGCGGCGGAGCGCCTCGGTTACCAGGCGACCACGAGCCAAGAGCGGTGAGCATGCCGCGGGAGCGCAAACGTCTGGCAGCCGGAGCAGGCGAGAGGAGCGCCGCGCTGAGAAGAAGAGCAATTCCACGACGCTGCTGGCCGTGATCTCGGCGCTTGGTCTGCTCGTATTGATCGTGGTCGTGCTCGTCCTTTTTCGCTCATCATCGAATGAAAGCGGCAAGCAGGCGAAATCCGAGACGCGGGCGGAGGCGCCCACCTTGCAGGAGGATGACGACCCGCTCTCCCGCGAACGACCGGGGCCCGAGGAGAAACGACCGCTGCTGCGGCCGGCTCCGAAGCGGCGTCGTCCGGACATTGAAGACCAGAGACCGGAACCACCGCACGCAAAGCCGGACGTTCCCGCGGTGGCTCGGGCGGAGCTGGCGAAGCTGGCCAGTTACTGGCGGTTCGCCGAGGCGAAAGCTGCGCTCGAGAAGCTCGAGCAGTCCGGCAAGTACCGCGAGAGTCAATTTCTCCAGCTTTATCAGTGGCTCGCACTGCAGCGCGCGATGGCGCACAAGGCGCACCGCGATACGCTGCTCGCTGAGGCCCGCGCGAGTTTCGAGAGCGATCCAGGCAAGGCACTGAACAAGATGCGCGCGGCGTTGCCGTTTGCCGGGGAAGACAAGCTCGTCCAGCAGATCAACCTGCGGATCGACGAGCTGAAGGAGGCGCCGAAGAAGGCGTTTGCGGCGCGCTTGCGCGAGCTCTCCAGTTTTCTCAAGAGCGAGCAGTACGACTTTGTGCGGATGAAGCTCAATGGCCTGCTGAAGAAGGACGCGTTCACGCCCCTGCACCCGTTCATCCTGGACAAGCTGAAGTCTCTTGCCGGCAAACCGGAGGGAAAGGGGCTGCTGGGACGCTGGATGCGTGCACTGGCTGACTTCGATATTCACTATCGGGGGGAGCTGCGCCCAGCCAAAGAGCGGCGCAGATGCACGCAGTGTCAGGGGCGTCGGTACAGTCCCTGCGGGGGCTGCAACGATCAGGGTGCTGTGGATGGCAACTGCGGTGTCTGCCAGGCGAGCGGCGAGTCCAGCTGCTCGACCTGCAAGGGCCTGGGGCAGCAAACCTGCAAGCGCTGCAAGGGCCGGCGCAGGATTGCCTCCTCGTCCTACACCGAGATCAGCTGCCCGTCTTGCAATGGGCGTCCGACGCTGTGTAACCGCTGTGGTAATACGCGGCGGATCAAACAAGCAGAACGTGGGAGTAAGGACTGTCCGAACTGTGATGCCAAGGGAACCGCCGACTGTAGCGGATGCAAGGGGTCCGGCAGCAGAGCGTGCCGAAATTGCAAGGGAACCCGGCGCGGCTTGGTCCCGCACATAGCCTGCGGCGGGTTGAACCGGGTCTATTGCACCAGGTGCAAGGG
>CAZMLI010000031.1:14147-20606 GCA_964566865.1 uncultured Planctomycetota bacterium | reverse complement strand
TGCTCCGCCTCGTCGACATCCGCGCTGTCGGCCTGGCCGAGCACCTCGCCGATCTCGTCGGCCGCCTGGTCGTCGCCGCGCAACGCCGCCTTGAGCCGATCGAGAAACTTGCGCTCGACCTCTTCGGGAATCTGCTCCTCGTCGTTCATGCCACCGCCTCACCATCAAGATCTAGAATCGTGCAGGTCGGCTCGTCGCCGACCTCGAGAATCGCCACCGTCGCGGGCAGTCCGTGACGCGGAGCCCCCGCGCTGCCAGGGTTGATGTAGCGCACGCCCCCCCGCTGGACATCTCCATAACGGTGCGTATGGCCGTACAGCACAAGGCCCGCACCGCTGGCCTCGACCTGCGACAGCACCGTCGCCCTGGGACGCTGCGGACGCTCGAGGATGTGGGTCACCAGCACCGTCAGCCCCTCGTATTGGCGAATCAGCACCTCCGGCAGCAGCGCGGTCTCCCCGTGGTCGCAGTTGCCGCGCACGGCATGCACGGGCGCGATCGTCGCCAGCTCGTCCAGAATTGCCGGTTGGGTGATGTCCCCGGCATGCAGGATCTCGTCCACGCCTTCGAACAGACGATGCAGCCGACCGTCCAGTTGACCGTGGGTGTCCGAGATTAGGGCGATTCGCATTGGCATACTATAATCCCCGCCGATGAATGAGTCATTGCTCGAGGATCTGAACCCGAACCAGCGGGCCGCAGTCACCACGATCGACGGTCCACTGATCGTAGTCGCCGGCCCCGGCAGCGGCAAGACCCGTGTGATCACGCGCCGGGTTGGCTGGCTGGTCGAATGCGGCGTCGCGCCCTGGGAGATCTGCGCGGTGACCTTCACCAACAAGGCGGCCAACGAGATGAAGCTGCGCGTGGCGGAGCTGACCGACGGCGCCCGCGGCTTCTGGATCAGCACCTTCCACAGCATGTGCGCGCGCATCCTGCGCCGCTCGATCGAGCCGCTGGGCTACACCGGCAGCTTCACGATCTATGACGAGAACGATCGGACTCGCGCGGTCAACCAATGCGCCAAGGCGCTGGACCTGGACAAGGACCGCTACCGCACCTCGTCCCTGGTCTGGGCCATCAGCGACGCCAAGAGCAAGCTGCTGGACCCCGAGGGCTTTGCGGAAACGGCCTGGGGCGACTTCGAGGAAACCTGCGCCAAGGTCTATGCCGCCTACCAGCGGCTGATCAAGAAGAACAACGCGCTCGATTTCGACGACCTGCTGATGAAGGTGGTGGAGCTGTTCTACAAGGAGCCTTCCGTGCTGGACGAGTACCGCCAGCGCTTCCGCCAGCTGATGGTCGACGAGTTCCAGGATACCAACCTGGCCCAGTACGAGATCGCGCGAATGCTGGCGCTGGAGCACCGCAACATCTGCGTCACCGGCGACCCGGACCAGGCGATCTATGGCTGGCGCGGCGCCAACTCCGGCAACCTGCGCAGCTTCGAGCAGGAGTTTCCCGAGGCGCAGACGATCCTGCTCGATACCAACTACCGCTCGACCCAGGCAATCCTCGACGCCGCCGATTGCCTGATCAACCACAACCCCGGCCGCAAGATCCAGCAGATGAAGACGCCCAACGACCAGGGCGAGACGGTCGCGCTGCTGCACGCCGACAGCGACCGGGCCGAGGCACGCGCGATCGTGCACCGGATCATCGAGCTGATGCGCAGCGACGACTATCGACTGGTCGAGTTCGCCATCTTCTACCGCATCAACGCGCTCAGTCGCGTCTTCGAGGAGGTGCTCAATCAGGCCGACCTGGTCTATGAAGTGGTCGGCGCGATCGCGTTCTACGAGCGCCGCGAGATCAAGGACCTGCTGTGCTACCTCTCGCTGATCGTCAATCCGCGCGACGACCTGGGGCTGACCCGGATCGCCAACGTGCCGCGACGCAAGATCGGCCTGGTGACCCTGCAAAGGCTGAGCGACTGGGCCGCCGAGAACAACTGCACGCTGCGCGAGGCGGTGATGCGCGCGGGCGAGATCGATACGCTGAAGAAGGGCGCGCGCACGGCCGTCTTCGTGCTGCGCAAGATCATCCGCGAGATCGAGCAGGCGGCGGGCACCGCACTCAGCGTGGCCGAGCTGCTCGAACAGATCCTCGACATCTCGGGCTACCGCGCCTGGCTGCAGACCTCGATCGACCCGCAAGACGTCGACCGGCTGGAGAACCTCTCCGAGCTGGTCAAGGCCGCACAGGATTATGACGCCGAGTCCAAGGACGCCTCGCCGGCCGGCTTCCTCGAAGAGGTCGCGCTCTACCGTCGCGTCGAGGATGGCGGCGACCCGGACAAGATCCAGCTGATGACCCTGCACTCCTCCAAGGGACTGGAGTTCCCGGTGGTCTTCATCGCCGGCTGCGAGGTGGATCTGCTACCGCATTCGCGCAGCGCCGATTCCGACGAACAGGTGCAGGAGGAGCGGCGGCTGATGTATGTCGGCATGACCCGCGCCGAGCAACGCCTGACCCTCTCGCACGCCCGCTGGCGCGACCGCTTCAACCAGACCAGTCAATGCATGCGCAGCCCGTTCATCTCGGAGATCGATCCGGAGCTGCTCGACGATCTGTCCAGCCCCGACCGGGCTATCGACGACGACGATGACGACGACGAGCCGCCGCCGTTCGAGGTCGGACAGCGCGTGCGCCATGCCTACTTCGGCATCGGCCTGGTGCTCGAGCTCGACGGCATCGGCCGCCGCAGCCGGGTACGGGTGCGCTTTGCGGATGGCACCCGCAGCCTGGTGCTTGAGTACGCCGGACTGGTGGCGGTCCGGCGTTGACACCGCCGGTGTAGCACCGGTACATTGAGCGTATGCCGCATGCGCTCACCTCGGAACAGCGGGAGTTCTTCAAGCTGGTTCAGCAGGCCGCCCGCTGCAACCCGTTCAGCGAGGAACGGGACCGGATCGACAAGCGCATCTCGGGCGCCGGCAAGCAGACCGGCCGCGGCGAGCAACTGCAGATGCTGCTCGGCAAGCTGCAGCAGCAGCTCGAAGCGCTCGAGGCCGAGGATCGGGGTGACGTGACAGCCTTCGTCGCCGGTGACCGCCGGCTGCTCGAGACCGCTTTCCTGTTCTATACCTTCCACCGCTACACCGACCAGCTCGACCGCCTGATCATCGACCAGCTCGCCGCAGGCCCCACGCCCTGTCCCGTGCCATTCGCCGGAGAGGTGATCCGCCTGATCCGGGCACACGGCTTCGACGAGCAGACCGCGCTGCGCAATTTCGGCATGTGCTACCAGATGCGGCGCGCGTTCTACTTCATCGACCGCAACCTGCTCGGCAGCAGCCAGTCGATGCAGCGCCTGCGCACGGAACTCTGGCAGAACGTCTTCACCCAGGACATCATGCTCTACGAGCGTTATCTCTGGAACCGAATGGAGGACTTCTCGACGCTGTTGCTCGGCGAGACCGGCACCGGCAAGGGCGCGGCCGCCAGCGCCATCGGACGCTCAGGCTTCATCCCCTACGACCACCACAAACACTGTTTTTCGATCAGCTTCACCGAGACCTTCAGCTCGATCAACCTCTCGCAGTTCCCGGAGTCATTGATCGAATCGGAGCTCTTCGGCCACCGCAAGGGCGCCTTCACCGGCGCCGTCGAGGCCCACGAGGGAGTCTTCGAGCGCTGCAGTGAGCACGGCGCGATCTTCCTGGACGAGATCGGCGACGTCTCGATCCCGGTCCAGATCAAGCTGTTGCAGGTCTTGCAGGAGCGCACCTTCTCGCCGGTCGGCAGCCATCAACGACGTCGCTGGGACGGCCGCGTCGTGGCGGCCACCAACAAGCCGATCGACCAGCTCCGGCGCGAGGGCGCCTTCCGCGACGACTTCTACTACCGCCTCTGCTCCGACTGCATCACCCTGCCCCCCCTGCGCCAGCGCCTGGCCGAGGCGCCCGGCGAGCTGGACCAGCTGCTCGACCATGTGGTGACCCGCCTGATCGGCCAGCCTTCGCCTGAGTTGAGCGGGATGGTCCGCGAGGTGATCGATCGCGACCTGGGCCCGGACTATCCCTGGCCCGGTAACTTCCGTGAACTGGAGCAGTGCGTGCGCAGGGCGTTGCTCTCGCGCAGCTATCAGGGCGACCAGCCATCCGGCGCCAGCGATCTGGTCGGCCGGCTGACCGAGGGCATCAGCAGCGGCGCACTGGACGCACGAGGCCTGCTGGGTGGCTATTGCCAGCTGCTGTATCAGCGGCATGGCACCTATGAGGAGGTGGCGCGGCGGACCAACCTGGACCGGCGCACGGTCAAGAAGTACGTCCAGTCGGAGAACGGCGCATGATCGAAGAGCGCGAAGAGCGCAAAGAGCGCCAGCCGGGCGAGCTGATCGGTCCGTACCGACTCGAGGAGCGCCTGGGCCGCGGCGGCTTCTCGGAAGTCTGGCGCGCCGTCGACGGCGAGGGCGAATCGGTTGCGCTCAAGCTGCCGACCCACCCGCTGTTCCTGCGCCACTTGAAGCAGGAGAAGGTGGTGCTGGCCGAGATCACCCACCCCCACCTGGTGCGGGAGCTGGCCTTCGACCCTGACCACGACCCGCCCTACCTGGCGATGGAGTATGTCAAGGGCGAGAACCTGCGCCAGGCCATCGCCGCCGAGCAGGGTGGATTCTCGGTGCACCAGACCGTCACCGTCTCGGACCAGGTGCTGGACGCGTTGCAGGCGATCCACGACGCGGGCTTCATCCATCGCGACCTGAAACCAGAGAACATCCTGGTGACCGAGGACGGCACGGCGAAGGTGATCGACCTGGGGCTGGGCCGGATGGTCTCGGCGCTGATGGCCGAGGTGCATGTCTCGCTGTCGATGGTCTCGGCCTCGCCGCTGGAGGGCACGCTGGCCTACATGTCGCCCGAACAGAAATGGGGTGGAGAGGTCACCCCCGCCAGCGACCTCTATTCCTTCGCCGTGATCCTGTTCGAGATGCTGACCGGCGAGCTGCCGCGCGGCATGACGACCGTCAGCCAGCTGGTCGAGGACATCTCGACGCGCTTCGACATCGTCCTGCGCAAGGCGCTGCACGAGGATCCTGCCCAGCGCTACGGGTCGGCGAGCGAGCTGCGCGACATGATCGCCATCGTGCGCCGCGAACGCGATCCGGTACCCCTGCCCTGCGCCCCTCCCGAGCTGGCGGCCGAAGAGGTCTCGCTGCTCGACCACACCTATCTCCAGGCGGTCAGCCCCTATCACGAGGGAGACAAGATCGGCCAGTACACCCTCTGCGAACTGCTCGGCCGGGGCGGCTTCGGCGAGATCTGGAAGGTGCTGCTTGACGGCGAGCCTCGAGCGCTGAAGGTGCCGCTGGGCCCCCGGAGTCGGGGCAAGCTGCGCTACGAGGCCGAGCTCTCGGGGCGCCTCGACCACCCGCGCATTCCACATCCGGTCGACGTCCAGCTCGACACCGACCCGCCCCACCTGGTCTATAACTACGTCGAGGGCAAGAGCCTGCGAGCGGTGCTGAACGAGCGCAAGCGCCTGCCGTACCTCGAAGCGCTGACGCTGCTGGCCGAGCTGGCCGAGCTGATCGCCTACTGCCACTCGAACAAGATCGTGCATCGTGATCTCAAGCCGGAGAACATCCTGCTTTCCTCCGACGGCCTGCCCTACCTGCTCGACTTCGGCCTCGGCCTGGCCCAGGGCGACACCGAACGCATGGCCAAGATCGAGCTCAGCCTGGCGACGGCGCGCGGCAAGGTGGGCACCTTCGACTACATGGCGCCGGAGCAACGAGCCGGCCGAAGGACGGGCCCCAAGGCCGACGTCTATGCGCTCGGCGTGCTGGCCTTCGAGCTGCTCTCGGGCACCCTGCCGGTCGGCGTGACCTCGATCCGCGACCGGGCGCCCGACGTGCCGGTGGGGCTCGAGCAGATCGTGCGCGGGATGCTCTCGAACGATCCGGACCGGCGCGGCAGCGCGGCGGAGGTGGCCGAGGACCTGCGCAGCTTCTCGATCAAGCCACAGAAGGTGCCGAGGTTGAATTTCAACCAGGGCCTCGACTGGGGCCAGCTCTGCAAATGGGCGCTCGGTGGCCTGTTCCTGCTTTGCCTCTGGAGTTCCTGGATCAAGCATCCACCCTCGCGTTACGGACAGGCCAAATTCCTCGAATGCACCGCGGAAGGTGATCTCTGGCTGGTGCGCTACCGCTATCCGGAAGGGCGTGGCGAGCAACTGCGGCACAATCCGATCAAGATCGGCGAGAAACGCGACATCGTTTTTCACTGGTTCGGACCGGCCAACGATCACCGTCTGCTACTGACCAGGACCCAGCGAGAGGAGCACCGGAACAAGGTCTTCGAGTTTCGCTTGTTCTGGGGTACGGTCCTGTCCTGCCTGGCCCTCGGCTGGTTCGCCTTCCACTACCGCAGGATCTGAGATGCCCATCGACCTGATCAATAGCCACCGCTCCATCCGTCAATACCGCTCCGATCCGATCTCGACCGAGCTGCTCGA
>CAZMLI010000031.1:11089-14047 GCA_964566865.1 uncultured Planctomycetota bacterium | reverse complement strand
TCGCTGGCCCTGCTCCACCGCCTACTACGCTACTACCTGCCCCACCGACCCCTCGTCGGCCTGGTACTGGTCTGCCTGCTGATTCACATGCTGGCCGAGTTGACCCTGCCCTGGGTCCTCGGCCGCGCGATCGATACGATCCTCACTCCGGGGCCGCGCACGATCCTGGCCTGGGTCGGCATCTTCCTCACCGCCGGTTGTTTCCGCGCAATCAGCCGCTTCGGGCAGGGCGTGCTGCAGACGCGACTGGCGCAGGCGATCGTGACCGACCTGCGGCTGGCCTACCAGGAGAAGGTGCTCGGCCTTTCGTTCGCCTGCCACCAGGAACTGCGGCGCGGCGAGCTGCTCGCGCGCGGGACGCGAGACATCCAGAAGACACGCAACTTCTACGGCGACATCTTCTTCCAGGCGGTCGAATTATTGATCCTGCTGGCCGGTGCGTTGAGCGTGATGTATCAGTCCGCGCCCGCCTTCGCGGGCATCGCCGGGCTGATGGTGCTGATCTCCGGGGGCACGATGGCGCTCGCCGCGCCCGGCCTGCGGCGTCGAATACGCGCTGAGGACGACGCCTATGATCATGTCACGACCACGATCCAGGAGACGGTGGCCGGAACACGGGTGGTCAAGGCCTTCCGCAGGGAAAGTGCCGAGGTCGCCCGGTTCAGCCAGCATAACCAGCACTATCTGACCCGCGTCTTCCGCTCCTTCGACTTCTGGGCGCTGACGATGCCGACGGCCAACATCCTCTTCAGCCTCTCCGTCCCGTTGACGCTGCTGTTCGGCGGCTGGCTGGTGATGCACCAGGGTCTGGCGCTGGGTCAGATCGCGGCGGCGCTGTTCTACCTGCAGCTGATCGGCGGGCGACTGCGCACGATCGGCCGGATCGTGATGACCAGCCAGACAGCAGCCGCCTCGGCGGAGCGCCTGTTCGAGGTGCTGGACCGTCCGCAGCGCATCCGCCTGGCGCAGTCGCCGGCCCCGCTACCGCCGGGCAAGGGGGCCCTGCGCCTGGAACGCGTCTCGTTTGCCTATCCCGATGAGACCTCGGTGCTGCAGGAGCTGAACCTCGAGATCAGGCCCGGCGAACGGCTGGCGCTGGTCGGGCCGACCGGCAGCGGCAAGTCGACGCTGGCCAGCCTGCTGGCCCGCTTCCACGACCCGACCAGTGGTCGCATCCTGCTCGACGGCGCCGACATCCGCACCCTGGACCCACAACAACTGCGCCGCGAAATCGGCTTCGTCTTTCAGGAGACTTTTCTGTTCTCGGCCAGCGTCGCGGAGAACATCGCCTTCGGCCTGCCCGACGCGTCCGATGAGCGGATCCGCCAGGCAGCCGAGCTGGCCCAGGCCACCCAGTTCATCGAGCAGCTACCCGAAGGCTACGCCACGATGATCGGTGAGCGCGGCGTGACCCTCTCGGGCGGGCAGAAGCAGCGGCTGGCGATCGCGCGGGCGATCCTGCTCGACCCGCGGGTGCTGGTGCTCGACGACGCCACCGCCAGCCTCGACAGCCGGACCGAACAGACGCTGCACGCGGCCATCCGGGCCGCCACGCGCGACCGCACCACGATCATGATCGCCCAGCGAATGAGCACCGTGCGGGACGCCGATCGGATCGTTGTGCTCGACGGCCAGCGCATCCTCGAACAAGGTTCGCACCAGGCGTTGCTGGCCCTCGGCGGATGGTACGCCGAGATCCATCAGACTCAGCAGCACGAGGCCGCATAAGATGTCACAGGCAAACGAACTACTACTGGAAGAGGAATTCGCGCGCACGCAACTCTCCCGCGCTACCGCCTCCCGTCTGCTCTGCTTTCTGGCGCCGCATCGACGGCTGGTCGGCGGCGTGCTGATCCTGGAGATCTTCTGGGTCAGCTCGATGCTGCTGGGCCCCCATCTGGTCAAGATCGCGATCGACGAGCAGATCCGCCTCGGCGCCTGGCGCGGACTGCTGATCGTCTGCGCGATCTACGCGATCAACTCCCTGCTGCGGCTGGGCGTCGTCGTCGCGCAGATCCGCATGGCGGCGCGCGCCGGCATGCGCGTCTTGAGCGATATTCGCGAGCAGCTGTTCGCCCATGTCCAGACCCTGTCGATGTCCTACTTCGACCGGACCAAGGAGGGGCGCATCATCGCGCGCATCGACCGCGACGTCGATGCGCTGGAGGAGGCGGTCGTCTGGGGGCCGGTCGAGCTGACCAGCTGCGTGCTGAGCCTGATCCTGGTGCTGACGCAGATGGTGTTCTACGACTGGCGCCTGTTCCTCGCCGTCGTCGGCATGGTGCCGGTGATGATCGTCGGCTCCAACTACTTCCGCAGGAAGGGCATGCAGGCCTACCGCCAGGTGCGCGAGGGAACCAGTCGGATCACCGGACACCTGGCCGAGTCGATCAGCGGCGTGCGCATCCTGCAGGCCTTCGTCCGCGAACAGGACAACCTGTCACGCTTGAACGTGATCCATCAGGAACACAACGACAACGTCAACCACGCGGCGATCGTCTGGAGCGCCTACCTGCCCTTCGTCGGCATGGTCTATGCGATCACGATCTGCATCATCCTGACCTACGGCGGCAGCCTGGTCGGCCGCGGCGAGATGCAGATCGGCGAGCTGGCCGCCTTCGTGCTGTTGCTGGGCATGTTCTTCGGCCCGGTCGAGCAACTGGGCTCGCTCTACAACGACTCGCTGCATGCCGCAACCGCGGCCGAGCGCA
This sequence comes from uncultured Planctomycetota bacterium, assembly GCA_964566865.1. Classification (GTDB taxonomy): domain Bacteria; phylum Planctomycetota; class JACQVV01; order JACQVV01; family CAZANL01; genus CAZMLI01. Next base: position 11,336 of record CAZMLI010000031.1, on the reverse strand, counting down.
TCTTCCTGTTGATGGACACCCCGCCCGAGGTCGTCGACCGGCCCGACGCCGCCAAGCTGCCGCCGGTCCGCCGGGAGATCTGTTTCGAGCACGTACACTTCGAGTACCCTGGCACAACCGACAAGCCGGTGCTGCAGGACGTCAGCTTCCGCCTGCCGGCCGGGCAAACCCTGGCCCTGGTCGGCGAAACCGGCGCCGGGAAATCGACCGTGGTCAACCTGCTCGCCCGCTTCTACGAGCCCACACA
>CAZMLI010000031.1:0-10989 GCA_964566865.1 uncultured Planctomycetota bacterium | reverse complement strand
CACGGCCAGCGCCAGCTGATCACGCTGACCCGCGCCCTGCTGGCCAACCCGAGAATCCTGATCCTCGACGAGGCCACCAGCGCCGTCGACACGCGCACCGAATGGATCATCCAGAAAGCCATCGAGCGCCTGCGCCAGGACCGCAGCGTGGTGGTCGTGGCCCACCGCCTGTCCACCATCATGCGCGCCGACCAGATCCTCGTACTGGACCAGGGCCGCATCGTCGAGCGCGGCACCCACGCGCAGTTGATCGCAGCGGGTGGACGATACGCCGAGCTCTATCGCGAGTTCGCGCGAGGTTAATTCATGATGCGAAACTCATCGCGAATAACAAGGCCCTACGGACCTGCGCGCCAGGTGGGGCTGAGACTCCAGACAATCCGTCCAGAGTTTAGTAAAATGGTGTCTCGATGTCCTCTCAGCCGAACCCAGACACGCTGACCTGGCTGGCCAGCAGGAGTGCGCAGCGCCACCGGCAGCTTTGCCAGGCACTGCGCGCGCCCTGCTTGCTTGCCTGCCTGGCGCTGCTCTGCGCGGGCGGCGTGGCGCTGGCGCAGAGCCACGCGATCGAGGCCGGACTGACAAGTTGGTCGCCTGACTCGACATTGGCCACAGAGGCCGACCCGACGCCCGGCAACCGGGCCTGGATGGTGATCGTGCTGGTCGTCACCGGTCTGCAGGGGATCTGGCTGCTGCTGGCGCTGCTCTGCTGGCTGCGCGTTTCGCTGGCCTACCGGCTGCCTCTGGTCGGACGGCTGCTACGACACAACGCAACCACGACGCTGTGTCAGACGTACGGCCTGCTCAGCCAGCAGGGGGTCGACACGGCGGAGGCCCTGGAGACCACGGCACAACGACTGCGCTGGCCCGCGCTGCGAAGGCAGTTGCGACGCGCAATACGGAAACCGGGCAGCACCCCGACACTGGAGCAGGCGCTCGACGGGCTGAGCCTGCTCCCCGCCGAGCTGCGCCTGACGATCTCCTGCGCCAATGAGCGCGCGCTGGTTGACCTGGGTCGGGTCTCGCACCAGCAGTCACTGACCGAAGCCGGGCGCGTCGGCCATACGTTCCAGGTTGCATTGTTCGTCTTGTTCGCGATCAGCAGCGGGTTATTGCTCCTGGCGGGTTTTCGGCAGATGATACCGATGCTGCAATTCCTGGATCAGCTGGGATGAGCGGCAGGCAACTCAACGAAACAGAGCTCGCCCGCTTTCACCAGCTGCTCTCGCACCTGGTTCGCTCGCAGGTCCCGCTACCGGAGGCCTTGCACCAGCTCTCTCGCGACCTGGACGGCTGGACGTCACAGGCGGCGACGAAGGTGGCCCGGTCGCTCGAAGAAGGCCAGTCGTTGTCAGCGGCGCTGGCCGCGCACGGCGGCTTTCCAGCGCTCTACCTGGAGCTGGTCGCGGCCGGTGAGCAGTCAGGGGACCTGGGGCAGGTGCTGGCCTACCTGGCCCGTTATGCAGCCAACCGCTCGCGCATGCAGCGCCAGTTTCGCCAGTCGCTGGTCTACCCGATGTTCGTCTCGGCCGGGGCACTCGGCGTGCTGGTCTATCTGCTGGTCGCGATGCGGGGCCAGATGCAGACGCTGGTCCGCTCGTTCGCGCGCAGCTCGGGACCGATCGCCGTTGCCCCACCCGAGGTCTGGGGCGGCTTGCTGGTGATGATCTGCGGCGTGCTGACGATCCTGGTGCTGGCCGGCCTGCTGATCTGGAGCGGTCGGCTGCCGGGCTGGGGCTACCGCACTCCGGTCGTCGGACGCGCGCTGCGCCAGACCGAGGCATCTGTCTTCTGCCAGGCGCTCGGTCTGCTGGTCAACGCCGGGAGCAGCCCCGAGAAAGCACTCGAGCTCGCCGGCGGGATCGTCGGCTGGCCCGACTTGCGCGGCGGGATCCGCGGAGCCGCAGCCGCACTGGCCGGAGGCGAGGCCTTCCCGCAGGCGATCGAACGCATCAGCGCGCTCCCGCGACAGACTCGCTGGCTGCTCGGCGGGGCCTGGTCTCAGGGCGCCGCCTTCCCCGAACTGCTGCTGGACATCGGCGCGGAGACCGAGCAAGAAGCGCTGGAGCAGGCCCGCTTCGCGGGTCTGACGCTGGAGATCTCGGTGCTCGGCCTGGCCGGCTTCGCCGTCTTCCTGGTGGCCGTTGCGACCTACGCGCATCTCAACGCGATGATCGAATACCTGATGTTGTTCAACTGATGGAACTGATACTGGTCTTGCTGCTCTTCGCCGGATTGCTGCTGGGTTTCTGGCTCTTCTACAGCCTGCTCCAGCTGCCCAGCCGGCTCGATGGCTGGCGCGAGCAGTTCTATCTGAGCGTGCTGCGTTTCATTCGCTTCGAGGTCCCGGTGGTGACGGGACTCGAGAAGCTGTCAGAATCCTCGCCCTGGCCTTTCTCGAGCTGGCTGCAGGAGGTGACCGAGTTGCTGCGACAGGGCATGCCGCTGCACCTGGCCGTCGAGTGCGAGGGGCCCCCGCTGCTACCGGCCCGCGACCGGGCACTGCTGCGCGCGACCGATAGCCTGCGCTCATTTCAGCTCACACTGGAGGGCCTGGCCGCGCTGTACCGCTCACGCATCGATTTTCGCCGACGGTCACGGCAGCAGCTGGTCCTGCCGCTCTACGTCCTGTTCACCCTGCTGGTCGCCGGACCGATGGTGGCCGCCTGGGCCCCAGGGGGCCAGCTGATTCAGGCATTCCGGGATATCTTTGCCGACACGGGCGGCAGCTTCGATCTGCCGATCATGATCCGCTTGGCCGCATTCGGCATGCTCGGACCGATCGCCGCCGTGGTCCTGATGGCGGTCTACATCTGCCCCAGAGCAGCCTGGTTTCGCGACCTGGCCGTGCGCCTGCCCTATCTCGGTCGATTGGTCGTGCATGTCGAGTGGCTCGAAATCGGCCGCCACCTGCAAGCGGCCGCACAGGCGGAGCAGCCGCTTTACCGGACCCTGAGCGTATTGCCCCTGGCCTGCTACACCGAACCGACCCGGCGCGCACTGGAGCGGCTGGAGCGAGGGCTCTCGAGCGGGACTCCGCCAGAGGCGCTGATGGCCGACCTGCCGCTGCCGGAAGGCTGGAAGACGCTGGTTGGACTCGGCCTCACAACCCACTGCCTGGCGCTCAAGCTCGAGGAGGCCAACGCCTACCTCGAAGAGTCGCTGATCTGTCGGCTCAACCGGACCGAGAGCTGTGGCGGGGTGGGCCTGATCCTGCTGCTCGGTCTGTGCGTCGGCACGATCGCCTGGACCGTCTTCTCGGCGCTGAACCAGCTGACGGTGGCTCTCTAGTGAGACCTGACAGACATTCGGGCCGGCTGTTGCTCGAGGTGCTGGCCTCACTGATGATCATCGCCGTTTTGCTGGTCGGCGTCAGCGGCCTAGAGCGCCAGGGCGAACGGCTGCAGCGCAAGAGCAGGCTCCAGGAAAAGGTGCGCCGTCAACTGGCCAACACACTGGCCCGCACACGCGCGCAGGTACGCGCGGGCGAACCGATCCCCGCTCGTCGGGTGACGTTGAACGAGCTGGATCCGTTACTGGAAGGGACGATCGAAGTCGCCACGCGTCGCGAGGGCAAGGGTCTGGTCCGCCTCACGCTGACCGCCAAGTGGCGCAGCGGCGAGCATCGAGGCCGGCTGCGCCGCGAGGTGCTTGTGAGGTCGCAGCGATGAGCCGACGCCGGGGCATGACGCTGGTCGAGGTGCTGGTCTATATCACGGTGCTGATGATGGCCTATGGCCTCGTGCAACAGGTGTTGATCAACCGGCGCCAGGCCAGTCTACAGGCGGTGCGCGAGGCGCAACGCGCCGGCCGCTTGACCCTGCTCGAGGGGCGCATCCGCCGCGACATCCTGCTGGCGATCGAGCAGCGCACGGAGCCGCAGCGGCTGATCCTGACGCTGACCGGCAACCGAACCGTCACCTGGGCCCAGGTCGACGGCCGGCTGGTCCGCGACAGCTGGGACGGCCGACAACTGGATCGTGAGCGGCTGGCCTGGGAACTGCAGGACTTCAAATGCAGCCCGGCCAGGGGCACGGTGACCCTCGCCCTGCAGCTGCGGCAGCCCGACTGGGAGCCGGAGCCGTGGCTCTCCTGCAAGATCACCGAAGCGCTGGCAGGAGGCCGATGAGGCCTCGCCGACGCAGAGCAGCCGCGCTGATCGTGACCCTGGCGCTGATCGTGCTGGTCGGCCTCTGGGGCAACATCTGGATCCGCAGCTTCGGGGAGCAGCGCCGCCTGGCCCGGGAAGCCGTCGAGTTCGACCGCGCGCTCGATCTGGCCGAGAGCGGACTGGCCCTCGGCCGCGCCAGGCTGGAACGCGAGCAGCCGCTGCCGATCAAAGCCTGGCGCGGCCTCGGTGGCCAGGTCCGGATTCTCAGCCGGCCGGCAGAGAATGAACTGCGGCTGACCGCCGTGGTCACGCTGGATGGGCCAGTGCACCTGCGCCGGTTGCGCCTCGTGGAGCGCTACCGCATCGAACAGACGCGCTGGGTCCTGCTCGAACGTCGGTTGACCACCGAGCGCGCCCGATGAGCGACGCCCGCGAGCGCAGCAACCCGGACAGTCCCGCGACCCGGACCGTCGCGCGCTGGCTGACCCTGGCGGATTCCCTGGGAGCCAGCGACCTGCATCTGGATCCGGGGCGCACCGACTGGACGCTGCGGGCACGGATCGACGGCGTGCTGCAGCCTATCGAGAGCCTGCCCGCGGACGAGGCGACCCGGGCGCTGACCCGGATCAAGGTCATCTCCGGGATGCTGACCTACCGCACCGAGATTCCCCAGGACGGTCGGGTCGCCACCGAGCTGGCGCCGGCCGGCCGCGAGGTCCGCGTCTCGACCTACCCGACGATCCATGGCGAGCGCGCGTTGCTACGCTTTCTGGAGGCCGCGAGCGGGATCCGCTCCCTCGCACAGCTCGGCCTGTGCGCCGAGACCCTGGTGGGACTGGAAGCAATGATCGCGCGGCCGACCGGCGCACTGCTGGTCACCGGCCCGGCCGGCAGCGGCAAGACCACCACGCTCTACACGATCCTGCGCGAGATCCAGCAGTCGCGCCAGGGCGGCGCCCATCTGGTCTCGATCGAGGATCCGGTCGAGATCCAGCTCGACGGCGTGACCCAGACCGAGATCCACCCCGCGGTCGGACTCGATTTCCAGAGCGCGTTGCGAGCCCTGCTGCGCCACGACCCGGACGGACTGTTGATCGGCGAGATCCGCGACGAGCAGACCGCACGGATCGCGATCCAGGCCGCCCTGACCGGGCACTTCGTGCTCGGTACGGTACACGCCAGCGACACGGTCGGCGTCTTCGCCCGCCTGCTGCAGATGGGCGTGCCGGCGCACCTGCTGGCAGGCGCGGTGACGGGCGTGCTCTCCCAGCGCTTGCTGCGACTGCTCTGCGACGACTGCAAGACCGCTCCCGCGCGCCCGGTTGGCTGCGAGGCCTGCCGCCACACCGGTTACCGCGGTCGCCGCGTCGTCGATGAGTGGCTCTCGCCTGGCCCGGCCCTGCGCCAGGTCCTGCTCGAGCCCTCGCCGTCACGCGACGCGCTGCTCGAAGCCGCGATCGCCGAGGGCCTGCACCCGCTAGCGACGCGCGCGCGCCAGCTGGTCGAGCAGGGACAGACCAGCGCCGAAGAGCTGGACCGCGCGCTGGTTTGACCTGGGTCGCAAAATCTCCAGATTCGAGGGGTCGCATCTGATACTCTCAACTGTCAGATGTCCGAACCATCCGCATTTCCGGCCACCAGCTGGAACCTGATCAAGGACTGCCAGGACCCGGCAGCCGCCAGCTATCGGGCCAGTCTCAATACGCTGTTCATCAAGTACTGGGGCCCGGTCTACGCTTACATCCGCCGCAGCTACGCCAGGCAGGACGCCGAGGCGCGCGACCTGACGCAGGCCTTCTTCCTGACCTTCCTGCAGAAGGCCTTCATCGACTCGGTCGATGCCGACAAGGGCCGATTTCGCGCCTTCGTCCGCGTGGCGGTGCGCAACTTCGTCCTCAACCAGAAGCGGGCCGCGAAGGCGATCAAGCGCGCGCCCGAGCAGGCTCTGCTCTCACTCGACCAGCTCAAGGACAAGCAGTTCGACGTCGCAGCCTCCTCGGCCGACGACCCGGACGCGCAATTTCTGAATGATTGGCGCAAGTCCGTGCTGCGTGCGGCGCTCGAGGCATTACGCGAGCAGTGCGCGGCTGCCGGTCAGCAGGATCGCGTGGCCCTGCTGAAAGCGTACGATCTGGCGCCCGATCTGTCGGCCCAGCCAACCTACGAGCAACTGGCGAAGCAGTTCGGCTTGACCGTCTCGCAGGTGCGCAACCGGCTTCGCGCGGTGCGCAAGGAACTGATGCTCCAGGTGCGTCGCGAGATTCGCGACCAGGTGGCCAGCGAGGCCGACTATCGCCAGGAGGCGCTGCTGCTGTTCGGAATGGAGGACCCGTGAGCGACATCGACCCGCAGAGTGCCTGGCGCTTGCTCGAGACGATTGCCGACAGCAACGACAGCTTCAAGCAGTTGCTGCCGCAGCTGCGCGCCGCGCTGGACAGCGCCCCGGTCGCCCCCACGGTCCTGCTGCCGGGCGGCGGCCAGCTCGGCAAGTACCAGATCGTGCGCGAGCTGGCCAGTGGCGGTATGGGCGTGGTCTACGAGGGGTACGACCCGGACCTGAAACGCCGCGTCGCGCTCAAGCTGATCAAGGGTTTCTGCGACGAGGAGGGCATCGCGCGCCTGCGACGCGAGGCGCAGCTGGCGGCGAGCCTGTCCCATCCCAACATCATCCAGATCTACGACGTCGGCGTCGCCGAGGACGAGCAGTCCGAGTGGCCCCCGCACTACATCGCGATGGAGTACATCTCGCTCGAGACCCTGCAGCATCAGCTCCCGCGGCTGGAGCTCTCGGACCGGCTGCGGCTGCTCGAGCGCGTCGCGGACGCGATGGGCCAGGCGCACGCAGCGGGGATCGTGCATCGCGACCTGAAGCCGGCCAACATCCTGATCGCCGACGATGGTCGGCCGGTGGTCACCGACTTCGGACTGGCCCGGCTCGAAGCCGCCACCCGCATGACCCGCAGCGGCGCGATTATCGGCACGCTGCCTTACATGTCCCCCGAGCAGGTGCGCGGCGCGATCGACGAGATCGACGCCCGCACCGACGTCTGGGCCCTCGGCGTGATCCTGTACCAGATGCTCAGCGAGCGGCTGCCGTTTGACGGCGAAACAGAGGTCGAGTTCATCCACGCCATCTTGCAGACCGAACCCCCACGAATCGACCGCGCTGTGCCCGCGGACCTGCGAGCGATCTGCCTCAGGGCGCTCGAGAAGCGTCCCGCCGCACGTTACCCGGACGGCGCCGCGCTGGCCGCGGAGCTGACCCGCTGGCACGCTGGACGGCCCGTTGCGGCGCGCGCCCCTTCGGCATTCCACAGGCTGCGCAGATGGATCACGCGGCGCCCGTGGGTCTCGCTCTGCTTGACGCTGACCCTGGCGCTGATCGCCATCGGCGGCTGGATTCAGTTGCTGCGGGTCGAAGGCGCCCGCTTGCGTGAGCAGTCGGCGCAACAGCGCAGACAGCTTACGCAAGCGCGCGCGTCCCACACCCGTCAGCTCCGCCGGGCGAAGCTGCGCGAGATGCTCGGTCCGCTGACGCGGCAAATCGCTGGCGCGCGTCCTTTGCATTACGTGGCGCTGGCGGACGTTGCCCGCAGCATGGCGACGTTGGGGCGCAAGCTGAACAAGCTCGAGCGCGACATCGACCGCGCCGGACTGGCCGGATATCCCGACAGCTGGCAGTTGCTCGGAGAAGGCTGGTGGCTGATCGGTGACCTGATCGCCGCGGAGCGCACGCTGCGGCAGGCGGTCCGCCTGGCGCCCGCCGACCGCCAGGCTCGCTTCTGGCTGGGCCGCCTCTGCCTGATTCGCGCCCTGCGAAGCAAGCTCATCGACTGGCGGTCGCTGCACGGCAACCCGCCCTGGCGCGAGGCGCGGGCCTTGCAGTGGCAGGCCGAAGCAGGCGAGCACCTGGCGCTCGCCGGTCGTGCCGCAGGGATCCGGCGGCATCTGATCCAGACCTATCAGGCCTACCTGGCCGACAACCCGAAGGCGCTCCAGCGCCTCTGTGCCCTGGGCCAGGAACGCTATCCACACGTGCTCGGCGTCGAAACCTTCTACCTGCTCGACAGCTGGAAACGTCCCGCCGCCGAGCAGCGCAGCCTGCTGCGACAGGCGCTGCGAGCCCGGCCGCACTACGCCATGGCCTATCTGCTGCGAGGCAACCTGGCGCGCGAATCCGGCAATCTCGACGAGGCGATCGCGCACTTCGGCCAGGCCCTGCGAATCAACCCGCGACTGTCCGCGGCCCGGCTGTTTCGCGCGAGCCTGTACAGCAAGCGGGGAGAGATGAAGCGGGCCCTGGCCGACTACGACGCCACGATCGCGCGGCGGCCGGAGCTGGGGATTGCCTACCACAACCGCGCAGACCTGTACAAGAAGCTGAAGCAGTACAGCGCCGCGCTGGCCGACTTCAGCAGGACCATCGCCCTGCCGGGCGAGGCGACGAGCCACCTGCACCGGGTCCGCGCGGATGTTCACTGCAAGCTGGGCAATCACCGCGCCGAGTTGACCGACGCGAAGCAGGCGATGCGCCTCTCACCGCGTGACGCCATCTCGGCCTACCGGCGGGCACGGGTGCACGGACGGTGTTTGAAGGATCCCGCCCGCGCCATCCGCTATGCGACTCAGGCGATCGAATTCGACCCGACCTACTTCGAGGCCTACGTCATTCGCGGGGGCAACTACAAGAAGCTGCAGCAACTGACGCGCGCGCAGCGGGACATCACACAAGCGATCACGCTGCGGCCCGACCCGGCGCGACGCAGTGTGTTGTACTACATCCGTGCGCGAATCGAGCTCGACCAGAAAGACTGGACTGCGGCCCGCGAGGATCTGGACCGCGCGATCCGGATCAACCCGCGCTATGCGTCAGCCTACAAACACCGCGCGCGGGCCTGGGCCAAGCTCGGCGATGCGCGCAAGAGCCGGGCAGACCGACGGATGGCCGCCAAGCTGCAGAAGTAATGGTACCCTGACAGGGTGAGTGAACTGCAATCAATCGTCGGCATCGGCTCGCTGCTCTCCGAGCGCTCCGCGCGCACCACTTTTCCCGAGCTGCAGAACTTTCGCACCGCGCGGGTGCGCGGCTACCAGCGCAAGTTCGGCAAGGTGGGTGTGATCCTGATCCGCGAGGGACTGGCCAATTGGGACACCGTCGAGGTGGCCAGCTGTGCCGCCTTTCCCGCGCCGGATCACGAGCTGCAGGTCTCCCTGTTCGAGATCGACTCGCGCGAAATGCCCGCGTTCTACGAGCGCGAGAACCTGTTCCGCATCGTGCCGGTTCAGGCCGAGCCGCTCGACGGCAGCGCGTCCTGCGAGGCGCTGCTCTGCGCCGCCTTCAGCGACGCCGAGTACCGGGAGCGCTGCGGCAGCGAGGCGGAATATCAGCGCCGCGTGGGCCAGTACTATGACGGGCTGCTCTGGCGCGACGACATCCTGCCCTGCCGGGCCTACCTGCAACACTGCGTCGCGGCGGCGACCAGTCTGGGCCCCGAGCAGCTGGCACACTTCCTCGATCACTCGTACCTGGCCGATGGCCGGACCACCATCCGCCAGTATTATGCCGCCCACCCCGACCGCGCGGGCCAACCGGGCGCAAACGTCTTTGAACGTTACCGAGGCTAGGAGACTGCAATGATTCGTTTGCTTGCGATCCTGTTGCTGGTCTGGCCAGTTTTTGCCCAGGCCGACCTGTTGATTCGCAACGTCCGCCTGTTCGACGGCACCCGCGTGACGGCCGCGACCGACGTCCTGATCGTCGATCAAAAGGTGGCCCGAATCGGCAAGGCGCTGAAGGCGCCGGACAAGACGCCTCAGCTCGATGGGACCGGACTCACGCTGCTGCCGGGTCTGATCGATGCCCATACACACACCTACCAGCTCGCGGACCTGCGCCAGGCGCTGGTCTTCGGGGTCACGACCGAGCTGGACATGTTCACCACGCCTGCGTTCATCAAGACCGCGCAGGAAAAACAAAGCGCTCAGCTCGCCGCGCTGTTCTCGGCCGGCATCCTGATCACCGCGCCCAAGGGCCACGGCACGCAATTCGGGATCAAGATCCCGACCCTGACCGACCCGAAGAAGGCCCAGGCCTTCGTCGACGCTCGCATCGCCGAGGGCTCCGCCTACATCAAGATCGTCTATGACGCCGGGCGCGCCTACGGGATCAAGATGCCCACGCTGAGCAAAGAAACGCTGATCGCCGTCGTGGCGGCGGCGCACGTACGCAAGAAGCTGGCGGTGGTGCATGTCGGCGACCTCGAATCGGCCCGCGAAGCGGTCGCGGCGGGCGCCGACGGTCTGGTGCATGTCTTCATCGACAAAGAACCCGACGCCGCCTTCATCCAGCTGGCCGTCAGCAAGAAGATCTTCATCATCCCCACGCTGGCGGTCTACGAAGGTTCATGGGGCAAGCTCAGCGGCCTGGAGCGGGACAAGCGGCTACAACCGTACCTGACGGCCTCCGACCGCGCGAAGCTGTCCAGGCGCCCCACGATCAGCGACGCCGGCAAGTCCGTGGCGATCGGGACCGAAGCCATCCGCGCGCTGCACAAGGCTGGCGTGCCGATCCTCACCGGCTCCGACACCCCCAACCCCGGCACCCTGCACGGCGCGTCGATCCACCGCGAACTGGTCCTGCTGGTCAACGCCGGCCTGACCCCGACCGAAGCACTGGCCGCGGCCACCTCCATACCAGCCAGACACTTTGGCCTGACCGACCGCGGCCGCATCGCCGTGGGCCTGCGCGCCGACCTGCTGCTGGTCAAGGGCGACCCCACCACCGACATCACCGCCACCCGCGCGATCGTCGGCATCTGGAAGGCCGGGGTCAAGGTCGACCGCGCCGCCTACCGCAAGTGGGTGGTCACCGTCAACGC
>CAZMLI010000030.1:17375-21271 GCA_964566865.1 uncultured Planctomycetota bacterium | reverse complement strand
ACCTTTTGATCCGCGCGCGCTTTCTCGCTGGCGACCTTCTGGCGCTCCGCCTGGACCTGCTCCTTCTCCTTCGTCTCTGCCTTTCGGGCCTTGATGGCGGCTTCCTTCTGTGTCTTCTCGCCGTCTCGTGCGAGGCGCGCTTCGCGGAGCTGCCAGCTGATCCCGATGAACGCCACCAGCACGGCCAACGCGATGCCCGCCGCTGCCGTCACGGCTGCCTTGTTGCGCCCGGCCCACTTCTTGACCACCTGCCAGCTACTGTAGTCGGCCGCTCCTAGAACCCGCCCCTCGAGCCAGGCCTCGAGGTCGCGCTTCAATCGGTGGATGTTCTGGTAGCGCGCCTCGCGGGTCGGGGCCATCGCCTGGGTCACCACGGCCTCCAGTTCCCAGGGGATCTTGCCCTCGGGGGCGACGGCGGATGGCACGGGCGGCGGCCCCTCGACGACCTGTTCCACGATCGACCAGGCGTCCTCTCCCTCGTAGGGCGGCCGGCCGGTGAGCATCTGGTACAGCATCGCCCCCACGGCGTAGATGTCGGCGCGCTCGTCGAGCTTGTCGATCTCGCCCCTGGCCTGCTCGGGCGGCATGTACTGCGGCGTGCCGCAGATCGTTCCGTCCAGCGTCGCCAGCGGCTGGCCGCCGATTTTTCGCGCAAGCTCGGCCAGGTGCCCGCCGCCCAGCTTCAAGGTCAGGCCATCTTGCGCTCGGTCGGTTTGCCCGACGACCTTGGCCAGGCCCCAGTCCATCAGCTGTACCTCGCCGAAGCGGCCCACCATGATGTTGGCCGGCTTGAGGTCGCGGTGGATCACTCCGCGGCTGTGGGCGAAGGCCAGCGCATCGCAGACTTTCAGGATGATCTGCAGCAACGATACCAGTCGGCGACCGGTTTGATGTTCTCCCCTGGGGTCTGTGGACCGAGCTGGGCTCTCGGTCGGGTTCGGTTCAGCTTCGGGGGCAGCCAGCACGTCGGCCAGCGTGCGTCCCTCGACCCGTTTCATCGTGAAGTAGACTTGCTGGTCGGGCGTCATGCCCAGTTCATAGAGCGGGACGATGTTGGGGTGCTCGAGCTGACCGGTGACCTGCGCCTCGAGGATGAACTTGGCCAGCGACTCGGAGTCGGCTCGGCCGCGGATCACCTTGGCGGCCAGTTGCCGACCGATGTCAGGGTCGTGGACCTGCAGCACATCGCCCATCCCGCCCGCGCCCAGGTGACCGGTCACCGGGTAGCGCCCCAGCCTGCTGTTCGGTGTGCGGGCAGAGCCAGCGTATTGACCCGGAACGACGGTCGGTGTGCCCTGTTCAGACTCAGGGCTGACGGTCAGCCCGAGTCGGGTGATCAGCTCGGCCAGCGTTTCGGCGTTCTGCATCTCCCGTGCATCCTCTTGCATCGCTCGTATATCATAACGAAGACGGGTCTGGAAATCCGTAGGGTCGGCGAATATCGGTCGTGGGTGGTTACGCGGCGCCAGCGTCTCCACAAGAGCACCGACACGCCCCGTCCACGCGGGACGAAGAGCTATCTCGCTGTTCAGCACGGGGCGTTGCTGCTACCCGAACGATTCATGGTCAGCCTGAGCAGCGCCACGTCTCCCATCTCTCTGGCATCGCCCGCACATCATGGCGATGCTCTGCTCGCGTCGTTACTCCATCACTCGACGCCGAGCAGTCTCCCCTGGCAGCGAAGCGGTCAGGCTTCCTGCCTTCCTCTCTTTCTGCATTCCTTGTGGGCAGTTTCGGGGTCGGTTAGGCTCACCGCGGCACCATGTCCAGCAAAGCGGGGGAGACTCAACTGTCGATTCGTAGAATACTGGCTGACTGATGGACGTCCTCAAGAACGCGATCGGGATAAAGCACACCTGGGGTGGGGAAGAACACTCGGGCTGGCTTCCTGCAGGCGCCACGACTCCAGGACCCACTCGAGAAGTGGAGGACGTCTTGGTCGTTCAGATCGTCCATGACGGTGGAGGATTCCTGTTGATCTGGAACGGGACGAAAACCGGAAAGGCCGGTGACTCTTGGTTCGAAACGGCTGAACAAGCCGAGCAGGCAGGGCTCGAGTACTTCGGCATTCCAGCTTCAGCATGGACGGACTCGTAGCCCTCCAGGCTAGCGGTCCAGCGGGTCGACCGAACCCCACTGCGGTTTCTTCTCTTGCGGCTGAGCATCGTCGACCAAGCACGGTTCGCCAACTGTCGCCCCGCCGCGAATGATCCAGCGGGTAGTCTCGCAGCCGACCAGGCTCAGGCAAGCCACGATCAGCGCGGCTGCGCGCAAGCCCAGGCGCTGGCCCCAGGAGCGCAGGCCGACCGAGCAGTCGCTGGTGATCACGGTGCCGTCGGCCCGGCGGAAGAGCTGTACGCACGGTAGCTCGCCGGCGGCCATGCCGCGCTCCAGTAGTGCGAGGGCTTCAGGCCGGCTGATCTGGCTCAGGTCGTAGACTGACTTGTGGCACTGGCTGCAGTAGCGCTGGCGCGCATCGCCGTCCATCTGGTCCCAGCGCATCGGGCAGGGCGAGGCGATCTGGATCCGGTCGAGCATGTCGGCTGCTGGTGTCATCGAGGAGTTCCTTTCTCTGATCCTCTGACGTCGCCGCTGCTGGATAATTCAAGCCTCTCCTCGGCTTTTGTGGATCACTTAGCAGAGTCTACTTATAGTTTTCGAGGCGGAAGATCAATCGCCTGAGGCTCCAGAATTGGCTTCCCCAGAGGGTGTCCTTGAAGTCCCGCTCCGTAAACCAGGCTGGGTCGAGTCGAGCTTCGTAAACTCTTTGATACTTGCGGGCAAACTTCAGCGCGTTCACCCGGTCCTTTTGCATGTTGTAGGCCAGTGCAAGCTGTCGCAGTGGAAAGGCACTGTTGGGGCGGGTAGCCAAGATCTCCCGGAGAAGGCGAATTTCAGCTGCGGTATCTCCGAAGACAATGCGCCTGATGTTGGCTCGCTGTAGTTTTGCCTCGAGTAGTTCCAAGGCTGTAACCGCAGCCTTGACACCGATTCGTACGCTATCTGCTAGAGACAGCCGGGCGAATCCGGCTTCTTTCGTTGAGTCGAACTTGACGCTGGTCTTCAAATCGCCATCCGGGAACGGTGCGCCTGACACCAGCTTCACCCGCGCAATCCCCGTCACGCCTTCAGCATAGGCGTCCAGCCCCCAGAGCCTGGTTGCCCTGACAAGCCGAAGCTTTTTGCCAGCAGCTGCTCGGTCGACCTTGTACCAAGTTATCTGCAGCGTATTGCCAGAGAACTCGCGCCCAGACGCCGCATGGACCATGCTGAGTTCCACCAACTCATGCCAGTTCTTGCCAGGATTCCCTACCACCGGGTTCCAGGCACCATCCAACCGCTTCCCCTTCTCCACCTCCTCGAAGCCATCGGCGTAGAGACCGAGGACGAGGTAGATCTCTCGAGGGTTTCGCCTGATAGGCACCAGCAGGTCCTTGACTGATCCAGCCGTCAAACCAATCACTCCATCGCCAAGGTCACCAGCAAGAATGAGCCGCACCTTGTGCGGTCCGTCGGCGTGAGCTTGATGACAGTGACACATCATCGCTACGAGAATGAGGAGTGCCAGAGCCACTCTGCTGCGTAACGTCACGCCTCCTGCTTCAGCGCCTGGCTCAGGCGTGTCGCCTCCGCCTCGAGCTGCTCCAGCTCGGCGGGTCCGATGCCGGTTCGCAGCAGCAGGGGATCGGGCGCCAGCTTCAGTGGCTCGTCGGGGCGTTGCTCCCGCGCGGCGGCCAGCGCGAGCCAGGTCAGTTCAGGCCGGTCTAGATCCATGCCGCTATTATCCGCATTCGTACGGCTGGGCGTCAACAAAGTTGCAGGTTGTAGTAGACTAGCAGCCCGATGCGGTTCGATTGTGTGGTTGTGGGAGCGGGGCCCGCGGGGATCTCCGCTGC
>CAZMLI010000030.1:6562-17275 GCA_964566865.1 uncultured Planctomycetota bacterium | reverse complement strand
CGATGCGGTTCGATTGTGTGGTTGTGGGAGCGGGGCCCGCGGGGATCTCCGCTGCGGTGCGCATCGCGCGCGGCGGCCTCTCCGTGCTGGTCCTCGAGGCCGGCGTTTATCCAGGGGCGGAGAACTGGAGCGGCGCGGTCTACTTCAGCGAGAACCTGGAGCGACCGGAGGTCTTTGGCGCGGAGGTGATCGCCAAGGCGCCGTTCGAGCGCCGTGTGGTCCGACGTGGCGCATACCTGTACAACGGCCACTCGCTGATCGGCGCCGCCTACCACGATCCGGACACCTTTCGCAGTTCTTACACGGTGCTGCGACCGGTCTACGATCGCTTCCTGGCAGAGAAGGCTCGCGAGCATGGGGTCTTGCTGGCGCCCAGCACCACGGCCCAGAGTCTGATCCGAGCGGACGGTCGGGTCAGCGGCGTGATGACCGACCGCGGTCCGGTCTATGCGGATGTGGTCTTTCTGGCGGAGGGCGACGCCAGCCACCTGACCAGCCAGGAAGGATACGA
The DNA here is from genome assembly GCA_964566865.1 of uncultured Planctomycetota bacterium. GTDB lineage: Bacteria > Planctomycetota > JACQVV01 > JACQVV01 > CAZANL01 > CAZMLI01. The sequence goes on along the minus strand of CAZMLI010000030.1, from coordinate 16,764 downwards.
CCCGCGCGAGCCGGACGGACCGGACTTTCTCCAGGGGGTCAAGGAGGTGATCCGGCTGCCGGTGGAAGTACTGGAGCAGCGGTTCGAGCTGATGCCGCACGAGGGGGCCTGTTTCGAGTTCCTGATCCGCAACGCCACTCGCCATGGGCGCACGGTGCGGCTGAACATGGGCGGCTTCCTCTACACCAATCAGGACTCGGTCTCGCTGGGTTTCGTGCTGCCGCTGAACAACCTGCGCGATCACTTCGACGGCAGCCACGGCCTGCTACTGGAGTGGGTCAAGAGCCTGCCGCAGGTGGCGCGCTGGATCGAGGGAGGCGAGCCGGTCTCCTTCGGGACCAAGATCATTCGCGCCGGCCGCAGCGATACGCTCCCGCAGATGGTCGACGATGGGCTGGCCATCGGTGGGGCGGCGACGGGGATCGGCGTCGACTTTCCCTTTCCCAACTACACCGGACCGGCGACCGAGATGGGCAGCCTGTTCGCGAAGGGGCTGCTGGCGCTCAAGGCAGCCGGGCGACCGCCGACGGCCGAGAATCTGGCCGAGGTCTATCTGGCGCCGCTCGAGCAGACTCACTACTTCAAGAACGTGGGCTACCTGGACAGCTGGCCCGACTACATCGAGCGCTCGACGAGCTTGTTCGAGAGTCAGATCGATCTGGCCTGCTCGCTCGGCTACGTGCTGACCCGACCCGACTGGAGCCTGTCGCGCAAGCTCTTCGAGTCGGTGCGCACGCTGCGTATTGCGGCCCCGCCGAGCGAGTTGCTCGCGCAGCTGCAGGACGCGGCGCGACTGGCGAAGGCGGTGCGGCTGGAGCGAATCGTCTGGGGTGGACTGAGCCCGCTCTGCTGGCCCGGCTGGCTGCTCGGGATGTTTGTTTGCTGGTTGCCAGCCAAGCGACCGGCCGGGTTGCGCATCAGCTTTGTCGCGCAGGCCGGCGCCGAGCCCAGCGGGCCACCGCCGTGGCCGGTGCGCTGGTACTGGGGTCGTTTTCGCGGCGCCTTCGCGGCTTGCTTGCGGCATGTCTATACCAACGACCGGACCCCACTCGAGACCAAGCTGGCCCGCTGCGCGCGTGAGGTCAGTCTGCGGGTCAACCTGCTCGACCTGTTGCTGTTGCCGCTGGCCGGGCTGTTACTGGCGACCGTCGCCCTGGCGCAGCTGGCGCTGGAGTTGATCCGCCGTCACATCCTGCGCCAGCCGTTCGAGCGCTTGCGCAAGGGGCGTAGCTGGGACATCGCGCGCAGCGCGGCGCGGGTCCGGCGGCTGGACGACGATTGCGTCAACGTCAGCGAGACCTACGAGGCGAAGCTGGGGCGGATCCAGTACCAGGAGGGCGAGAGCAGTCACATCAAGCTGTTCTGGCCGGAGCAGATCGATCGCCGCGGCGAGCTGGCCGAGAGCCCACTCTGGAGCGTCTGTCCGGCCAAGGTCTACGAACGGGTGCGCGTGCCGCTCGGCGTGCCACGGGTTCTGGTCAACTTCGAAAACTGCATCAAGTGCGAGAGCTGCTGGCGCGCGACCGACGACGTTCACTGGAGCCGGGCCACCACGCATCGGCTGATTTACGAGACCTACCCGCCGTCCCAGGAACGGCTGTTTCGCTACCTCTCGGAACGGGAAGATCCCCGGCCGCATCGACCGGCACAGGCGTCGTTTGGCGCGCACTGGATCGCGCATCAGCAATCGGCGCTCGAGGCCTGGATGGAGAGCCTGGATCTGCGCTTCGACGCCAGCGACGGGGGCAGCCAGTGGGAGCAGGTCAGCGCCGTCTGCGGTCGGATGACCGAGCTGGTCAGCGGGCTGGAGCGCGCGATCGAGCAGTACAGCCAGGCGCTCGCGCGGGAGCCGAACGTGCTCGAGACGGGCCGCATCGTCTGGCTCGACGAGCTGCTCGCTGCGCGGGAGAGCTTGATGGCCGAATTCGTCGAGCTGGTGGAACAGCTGAAGGAGCTGGGGCTCCGGGGGCGACTGCCGGTCCCCGGATTCTTCGAGCTGGTCCGGGACATGACGCAGCTGGCCCGGCGAGCCAGCCAGCATGCGGGCGCGCGTCGGCTGTTCTGGGCCGACCTGGTCGGTCGGCAGCTGCTGGCCCATCACCTGGCCTGCATTCGTTTGTTTCTGGAGGCGGTCGGAGGGCGAATCCCGCTGGGTCCGAGCGCGCTGCCGGTGGAGCAGGGTTACTTCGAGCAGGCGGTCGACGTTCAGCGCGAAGCCCAGCGCGAGGCGTTGCGCGCGCAGTTCGACAACCAACAGCTACGCGCGCTCGAGAACCAGCAACCGCTCGACGCGTCGCAGATGGCCTTCCTGGTCGAGTTGCTGACCGAGGTGCAGCGCAACGACTACGACGGCCAGGCCGAGCTGGCGTTGCTGGAGGATACGGCCGCTGTGGATCCGTCGCTGGCCTACATCCTGGCGCATCAGATGCATGCGCAGCGGTTGCTCGGGGCCTGCAGTGTGTTCGAGGGCAGCGGCGGATCGAACTGGCTGGCGACCGCGCTCGCGGGCGAGGACAATCTGGTGCCGACGGCGATGGCTGCGGAGGTGCTGGTCTGCGGGCCGGACGGTCTGTACATCGCGCCGGTGGCGCTGCCGGAGCTGGGCCTGTCGCGCAAGACCGCCACGGGACTACGCGGCGCGGGACTGGCGCTGACGCATCCGCCGAACCCGGTGCTCGCCGAGACGGTCAGTCAGGTGGCGCTGCCCGAGGGGACCGACCATCGCTGGCTCTGGCTGGAGACCGGTGTGCCGCTGCTTGCAGCAATTTGCCGCGGCGCCTGTCGCATGCTGCTCGAGCGAGCGCGCGAGCATGCGCTCGGCCGCGTCCAGTTTGGCAGCAGTTTTCAGGACGAGTCGGGCAACAGCGGGGTGGCCAAGTTCGGTGCCGTCAAACGGATGATCGCCGAGATGGCGCTGAACGGCTATCTGATGGATACCCTGCGCGAGTCGGGGGACTATCCCGAGCGACTGCAGCTGATCCTGCAGAAGCTGATCGCAACGCAATCCTTCGGTCCCCATGAGGGCAGCGCGGGCTACAACGCCGGACAGGTGTTCGGCGGTACCGCCTACTCCGAGGACGACGTGCTGGCCAAGTTTTACCGGGACAGCGGCATGTTCCGCTACCTGGTCGCGCACGACGACGCGCTGCGGACCGAGCTGGCCCGGCAGTATGTCGCCGCGCTGGTGGGCGAAGCCGATTGGCTGCGGCTGGATCCCGAGGCGCACGAGCTGGTGATGCTCGAGCGGCGCGGGATGCTCTCGGCCGCGCTGCAGCAGATTCGTCAGGCCGCCGACCAGCTGCAAGCGGCGCTGCGTCAGCATGATTGGTTGCGCAAACGCCTGGCGGGCAACGCGCCGACCGATCCCGCCTTGATCCTGTTCGGTGGCGCGATCGCCGAGCAGCTGGCTGCGCGGGCCATCCTGCTGCGGACCCACCGCTTGCTGGAAGGGGGCGTGCCGGCGCGCATGGAGCTGCAGGCGGTGCGGCTGGCCGCCGATCGCCTCGCCCCGAGAATCCAGGCGGCGCTCGACGCCTGCGCGGAGGTGGCACAGCTCGTTGCGCTGGGGCAGGCGGTGCGCAACCAGCCGTTCTGGGACGTCGTGCCGACGGTGGCCTGCGAGCCCTATCAGGCGGTGATCGAGGCCGATCCGCCGTTTCGCTCGGGCGCATTTCTGACCACTCCGTTCGACGCGAGGCAGCCGCGCCATTTGCCGGAGCGAATCGCCGGCGATCCCGATCTGCGCGCGACCAACGAGCAGCTGCGCGACTACTTTCAGCAGCAGTATTATCAGCGCTCTTTCGACGGGATGCCTTACGGACGTTATCTGGAGACGCTGCACCGCTTGCCTGCCGACGATGTCGAGTCATTGCACGAGCGGGGCTATCTGCGCATGTTCATTCCGGCTGCGCAGGGAGGCGCGGGCCTGCCCAAGGCCTACTACTACATGCTGTTGTTGCAGTCGATGCGATACGCCGATCCGGCCTACGCGCTGATCATCATGGCCAACAGCTCGATCGGCACCACGCCGATCCTGATCGGACGCGACCAGGACCTCCCTCGCGTGGAACGTGAGCTGTCGGCCGTCGTGGCGGACACCTCGTTCCTGCGCGAGATCGAGTCGCGCATCGATCGGGTGATTCGCCGACTGCAGAAGCGCCGCGACCCGCGGCGCGTGCAGGTGCGCTTCGACGCGCTGGCTGCACTGGTGCAGCAGAAGATCCAGCGGACCGCGGTGCTCAAGTATCTGGGCGGCGACTTCCTGCGCGCGTTCCGGCGGGCGGGCAACAGGCTGCGCAGGGGCGACTTCGAGCTGACGGAGCGCGATCTGCTTCAGGCCCGGGAGCTGATCGGCGAGCTGGAGCCGGCGGTGCAGCGGCGGCTCGCGGAGTTGCCGCGCCGGCGTCGAGCCCACGACCTGTTCCTGCAGCTGATCGCCCATGGACAGATGAGCGCGTTCTCGCTGACCGAGCCGACCGCGGGGTCGGACTCCGGCGGGGTCAAGACCCAGGCGCGCCTCTGTCAACGCCGGATCTTTCGCGGCGAGGGCGGTGTCTTGACCTTCTATCTCGATAGCGAATCACGCGGCCGGCCGCGCGTGTTGATCGACGCCGATCGGCTGGTCTTCAAGGATCGGCGGATCTGGTACCGCCACGATCCGGCTGCCGATCCCGCGGAGCTGCGCTTCGACGAGTACGACTACGAGACAGACGCGGTCAAGACGCGCTACTATCTGCACGCGGGACAGCGCTATCAGTTCGACGACATCGGCCAGCTGCGGACCGACGACGAGGGGCATGAATGCTGGTCCTACTACGAGCTGACCGGCGCCAAGATGTGGATCACCAACGCCCGTTTTTGTGGCGTCAATGCCTTGTATGCGGTCACCCCGGAAGGCGTCACCGGGTTCATGGTCGACCGTCACGCCGAGGGGTTCATCGTCGGCGCGGACGAGGAGAAGCTGGGGCAGAAAGGCTCGCCGACCAACGAGCTTTCCCTCTCGGAGGTGCGCGTTGCGGCCGAGAACATCATCGGTTACGCAGGCCGTGGTCAGATCAACGCCCTCGAGACGCTGAATGTCGGACGCGGCGGGCTCTGTGTCTCGACGGTGGGGGTCGGCAGCGATCTGCTGACGCGCGCTCTGCAGCGAGCGGACCCGAGCAGCGAGACAGATGACTACCGCCTGGGCCAGATCGCCGTGGAGTTGCTGGGCCAGGAGACGATGGCGCACGAGCTGATCGGGTTCTTCGACTGCAAGCTTGGCGACACCGTTCGCGTCGAATCGGCGATCGGCAAGTATCACGCGACCGAGGCGTTTCACCGCGCGATCGGACACGCGGAGGACTTGTACGGTCTGGAAGGCACGACCTGCGACCACGATCTGGAAAAGAAGCGGCGCGACGCGCGAATCCTCAACATCTACGAGGGCACCAACGAGGTGCAGCGCTTCCTGCTGCTGAAGGACCTGAGCTCTTATCTGCTGGATCGCTACCGGCGCAACAGTCGGTCGCTGTCGGCCAGCGCTCCCTCGAGCCGCTTCCCCGAGCAGGAGCAGGCGCTGGAGCGGGCGAAGGACAAGTTGTTCGGCCGGCTGTCGGCGCTGCGGGAACGCCGCGGCGATGCGCTCTGGGCCAACCCGTCGCACCAGCCGAGCTTCTTCCCGCTGGCCGAGGTGGCCGGCGAGATCAAGCTGGCCGACGCGATGCTCTACCGAATCGACTGGATCGCCCGGCATGACGCCGCTGACAGCTCGCACGGTTCGTTGGTGACCGACACGGGGCAACTGGTGATCCGGCGCGCGTTGAACAAGATCGACCGGCTGTTCGAGCGGTTCGAGCAGGCCTGTGGCCATCTGGAGCGGGAGCTCTATCCGCCCGAGGTGCAACTGGGTTTCCTGGCGCTCGAAGATGCGGAGCCGCAGCACGAGCCGCTGCTGGCCGCGCTGCCCTTGCGCCTGCACCACCCGGTCGAGGTGCTGGTGCCGATTCTGCCAGCCCCACTGATCGCGCCGGAGCCGCGGTTGCACGAGGGTGAGCTGTGCGAACCGAACTTCACCCTCTCCGTTGCGGATCGCGCCGCGCTGCGAGCGGCCAGCCGGTTGAAGGCGCAGGCCCCCAACCACGTGCGCGTGACCGTCGTGGGGGTCAGCAGCCCGCATGGCCGAGACGCGTTGCGCCAGGCAACGGCGCTGGGCGCCGACCGCTGCCTGCACGTGCCCATCGGCACCGAGGCGCAGACGACGACGGAGGTGGGCAATGCGGTGCTCGCGGCGGTGCAACAGTGTGCGATTGCGCCCGACCTGGTGCTCTGCGGCGACGCGCCTGGCATCAGCACCGGTCAGGCCGGCCTGGCCGCATTCCTGGCCGCGGCGCTGGAGGCGCAGACCTTGCTGGAAGCAGGCCGGCTGACCTTCGACAGCGACCGCGGCCGGCTGCAAGTCTATGGTGGCAAGGCCGGCTGGGACGCGGCCGATCGGCTGCAGATTCCGCTGCCCGCGGTGATCTCGTTTCCGCAGGAAGAAGATGTCGCGCTCGACTATTCGCTGGATCGCTGGGTGGGGGCCTGTTGCACGCCGCTCGAGCTGATGCGGCGGCACGGCGCGGTCGGGGCGATGTCGGTCGTGGTCAACCCGGTTCGCTTCGAGGCTGATGACGACAGCCATCGGGTCACCACAGCGGAGGATGCGGCGGCGTTGTTCTGGCAGCTCTCGGGCGCGGCGGGCGGGCCCTCACCCGAGGCCCCGCCGCTGCTGGTCCCATCCCGCGCCTTCGATCAGCAAGATGCCGAGAGCGCGCCGGCCGTGCTGGCGTTCTTGCCGCCCGCCTGCGCGCAGACCTCGGAGCTGTCGCTGGAGGCGCGGGTTGCGGCGGCGGGGGCGGCCGAGGTCGCAGAGGCGCGGCAACTGGCACTCGATGTGGTGATGCCGGTCGACTGTGACGACCAGCAAATGCGTCAGCTCGTCGGCGCGCTGGCGCGTCATGTCCCCCGGCGGATCTACCTGATCCAGCAGGAGCAGCTCGGCCTGTTCAGCCAGGCGGGACTGCTCCAGCTCTACAGCCGCTTTCTCAACGAGTACTCGGGTAGTCCCAGGGCGATCATTGGCGCGCGCTCGCTCAATCCGTTGCTGGCCGCGCTGGGCCGGCGCTATCGCGCGCCGTTCTGGTTCGGCGTGGACCGGATCAGCAACGGCGGCGGGCCGCTGACGCTGATCACGCGCACCTGCGAGGGCCGAACCGAAACACTGGCCCGGCTGCGGGATCCCGAGCAGATGTTCCTGGCCAGCGTCAACCTGGGTCTGTCGCTTGGCGAGGCGCTGGTGATGCCATGCGATCCGGAGCTGTTCGTCGACCGCTTGCCGATCGATTACGATCCATCCAGGGACCCGATGGCGGTGACCGCGGCCCGCTATCAGCACGTCGAGCTTGACCTGGGCCTGCAGACGGCCGAGTACGTGGTCGACGTGGGCTACGCGATCAAGACCCGCGAGCGGCTGGCGCAGGTGATCCATCCGCTGTTTGGTTTGCTCGCGGTCGAGATGGGTCTGACGCAGACGGTGATCGGCGCGACGCGCAAGGTGACGCAGGACCTGAAGATCCTGCCGATGGATCGCCAGATCGGACAGACGGGTGTGCGCGTCGCACCCAAGATCCTGATCGCCGCGGGCGTCTCCGGCGCTCCGCAGCACATGGACTACATCGCGCCGGAAACGGTGATTCTCTGCTTCAACAAGGACCCGGATGCGCCGCTGATGCAGTGGAACCGAGACCAGCCAAAGCCGGTGGTGCACCCGATTCTGGGGGACCTGTTCGAGACGTTGCCGCTGTTTACCGAGCGGTTGAGGGAGCTGTGTTCAGCACAGGCCGCGAACCAAGGAGGCGGGCCGCCATGATCCCCGCATTGAAGGACTGGGGTGGCGAACAGCTCGTTGTCCATCTGGACCCACCGAGCGGCGCCTGGATCTTCATCGCGATCCACTCCACCAAGCTCGGGACTTCCACCGCAGGCGGCACGCGGATGAAGCAGTACGAGACTCCGGAGGAGGCGCTGGAGGACGTGCTGCGGCTCTCGGCCGCGATGACCTTCAAGCTGGCGCTGGCCGAGGTGGCCTTCGGCGGGGGCAAGGCGGTGATTGCGCTGGAGCGGCCGCTCGAGCCTGCTGCGCGGGCCGCTCTGCTACGCAGATACGGCGAAAGGGTCGCGCAGCTCGGCGGTCTGTTCCACACCGGGCCGGACATGGGCACGACGTCCGAGGACATGAACATCATCGCCGAGACGGGCGCGCCGTACGTCCACAGTCGCACGCCCGAGGCCGGGGGCGCCGGGGACTCGGGTCCGGGCACCGCGGTCGGCGTGCTGGCCGGAATCGAGACGACGGCGGCTGAGCTGGGGTTGCCGCTCGCGGGGCTGCGCGTGCTGGTGCAAGGCGCCGGCGGCGTGGGTGGGCCGCTGATCGAGATGCTCTGCGAGATCGGCGCGGATGTCCGCTTCAGCGATGTCTCAGCGGCCGTCGCGGAGCGATTTCCAGATCTGCCGCGCGTGCCGGTCGAGTCGGTGTATCAGAGCGAGTGCGACATCTTCGCGCCCTGTGCGATGGGCGGGATCCTCAACGCCCAGACGATTGCGCTGCTTCGTTGCAAGGCGATCGTCGGCTCGGCCAATAACCAGCTCGCCAGCGAGGCGGACGCGGAGCGCTTGCAGGAGCGGGGAATCCTCTATGCCCCGGACATGGTGGTCAACCTGGGCGGACTGATGAGCGTGATGGGGCTCGAGGAATTCGGCTGGAGTCGGGAGGAAGGCTACTCGCGCATCCGCGCGACGGTCGACAGGACCCTGCGCGAGGTCTACGCCCAGGCCAAGGCGGATCGGCGCAGTCCCCACTTCGCCGCCCGAACGCTGGCGGAGCAGCGGCTGTCCGCCGACTGACGCGACTGCAGATGTCCGTCTCCAGCTGGTTTCTTATCGGTCCGACCGCCAGCGGCAAGAACCGCGTCGGCGTCGCGCTCGCCCGACAGCTCGGTGCCGAGGTGATCTCGCTCGATTCGATCAAGATCTTCCGGCGGATGGATATCGGTACGGCCAAGCCGCCGCTGGCCGCGCGGGGTGGCGTGCCGCACCACCTGATCGACCTGGTCGAGCCGCCCGAGCATTTCGACGTCGCGCGATACATGGCGGAGATCGACCGCGTGCTGGCGGCGCTGGATCAGCGCGGTGTTCCGGCGTTGTTTGTCGGCGGCACGCTGCTGCATTTGCAGGCGTTGTTGCGCGGCTTGTTCGACGGACCGCCCGCAGACCCCGCGCTCCGCGAGAAGCTGCTGCGCGAGGCATCGACGCAGCCGTTGCACGAAAGACTCTCGCGGGTGGATCCGCAGAGCGCGGCTCGGCTGCATCCGAATGACGCCAAACGGCTGGTGCGCGCGCTCGAAGTCTATGAACTGACCGGCAGCCCGCTCTCGGAACTGCAACAGGCGCGGACGCGTCCGCACCTGGCGCGGCCTTACCGTGGCATCATCCTCTCACGTGCGCGCGAGCAGTTGTATGCTCGGATCGACCAGCGTTGCGTCGAGATGTTCGACGCGGGATGGGTGGACGAGGTGCGCGAGATCCGGGACAGCTGCGGTTTCGGGCTGGAGTCGCGTGAGGCGATCGGCTACCGCGCGATCCTCACCGCGCTGGCGGAGGGGCTGGAGCCAGAATCCTGCCTCCCGGCGATCCAGCACAGTACGCACCGACTGTCCCGCAAGCAGGCCACCTGGATTCGTAAGTTCCAGGGGCAGATGGGGGAGCTGGCAGTCCAACCGAGCTGGGAAGCGGATCGGGTCTGCGAGCAGGCCTGCAAGCTCGCGGAGTGGTTGGCACAGCAGCCAGCCACCGAGCTGGAGCCCGGAAAGTGGCTAAAAGGCACATCTGAGGCGCCTTGACGGTTTAGCTGTTGAAAACCGCAGGTTCAGCCGCAAATCCGGCCGCAGCATGGGCGGTTATTGCAGGCAGACCTATTCCACAACATTCATCGCGATGTTGAAAACCCGTTGGGCGATGCGGCGGGGTGAAGAGACTCACCTCGCGCCAGCCGTCTGGAGTGCCTGAAAACTATGGAACGCTAGAGTTGATCAGGGGAGCGACCAAGCGCTCCCCGATTCCGTCAGAACCGCCAACTCCGTCTAGAACCACCAACTCCGTCTAGAACCACCAACTCCGTCTAGAAC
>CAZMLI010000030.1:0-6462 GCA_964566865.1 uncultured Planctomycetota bacterium | reverse complement strand
CCAACTCCGTCTAGAACCACCAACTCCGTCTAGAACCACCAACTCCGTCTAGAACCACCAACTCCGTCTAGAACCACCAACTAATAGTCGGTGGGATCGTCCCAGTCGTAATTGAAGAAATGCCGGTCGACGGTGCCGTGGATTGCTTCGGCGTCGCCTTCGTACGACCTGAGATGATTGCGGTTATGACGATCGTTGGTCGTGAAGCAGCCGACGCTAGCGGTCAGCGCGATCAGAGCTGCGAAGGTGAGAACCTTCTTGAACATCTTCCATCCTCCGTTGAATCTCCCTGTCCAGATGTCGGCTAAAGGCCGTCATCCGGGAAAGGAAGGCTAGCACGGGCCCAAAACAGTGTCAAGCGGAGCCGAAGGTGAATAATTGTGAATCTCTCTCGGGCGCAGCGGTATAGACTCCGCTTTGAGCGGAACTCCTGATAGGGATCGAGGTAATAGCGGATGGCACGGATCAAACGGGTCAAGGGGACCAAGGACATATTGCCGGATGAGGTGGCGCGCTGGAGCCAGCTCGAACAGGCCACGCGCGAGATCTGTCGCCGTTTTGGCTTCAAGGAGATTCGGACCCCGAGTTTCGAGCTGACAGAGCTGTTCGTGAGGGGTGTGGGCGAGGTGACCGATATTGTCGAGAAAGAGATGTACACCTTCCAGCGCAGCCGCGAGTCGGTCTCGTTGCGGCCCGAGGCGACCGCGCCGACGGTGCGCGCTTACTTGCAGGCCGGTTTCGACAAGACCGCGCCGCTGCAGAAGCTGTTCTACATGGGCGCGATGTTCCGCTACGAGCGGCCGCAGGCCTCCCGTCAGCGGCAGTTTCACCAGATAGGGGTGGAAGTCCTGGGCGCCTCGGGGCCGCTGCTGGATGCCGAGACCATCGTGCTGGCCTGCGATCTCTACGACAGCCTCGGGCTGACCGCCTACGAGACCTGGATCAACTCCGTCGGCTGTGTGACCTGCCGCGCGGTCTATCGGGAGAAGCTCTCGGCGGCGCTTTTGCCCCAGCTCGAGCGGATGTGTGAGGATTGCCAGCGTCGTCATGGGCGAAACGTATTGCGCGTGCTGGATTGCAAGAATCCGCGCTGCGGCGAGCTGCTCGCCGACTGTCCCTCGCTGGCCGACGAGCTCTGCGAGGACTGTCAAGCGCACCACAGCGAGGTCAAGACCGCGCTCGATTCCGCGGGCGTGCGCTACGCCGAGAACCCGCGGCTGGTGCGGGGACTCGACTACTACACGCGCACCGTCTACGAGATCACCTGCGATGCGATCGGCGCGCGCAGCGCGATCTGCGGGGGTGGCCGCTATGACAACCTGATCGCCGAGCTGGGCGGTCCGTCGCTGGGTGCGGTCGGCTGGGCCAGCGGGATGGAGGCGACACTGCTGGCGCTGGAAAAGACCGGGGTGACGCTGGACGCGGCGCCGCCGTCGACGGATCTGTGTTTGATCGTGATCGGCGACGAGCAGCGCCAGGCGGGTTTCGAGCTGGCGACACGGCTGCGTCGCGCCGGGCTGTCCTGCGAGTTCGACGCCGGCAGCAAGAGCGCCAAGGCGCAGATGCGCGCAGCCCACCGCGGCGGCGCACGGTTCGCGCTGTTCCTCGGGCCGGACGAGCTGGCCAGCGGCCAGTTCAAGCTGCGTGAGATGGCCAGCAAGGAGGAGACCAGCCTGGGCTTCGACGAGGTGGTTGCGCGGCTAGTGGTATAGCCCCGTCAGCAGGATGTACTCCCGCACGGGGTCAGGCACGAGGTAGCGCACGGAGGCTTCGACCGAGATGCGCTGGCGGATCTCCCGCGAACTGGCCTCGATGTACGGAGTCTCGTAACAGGCGGCGCGCAGCCGCTCGAGCTGTGCGCTGCTCAGTTTGCCTTCGAGGACCGAGAGTGCCTGAGGGTCGTATCCCGGTCGGGCTGCGATCGCGATCTCGACCAGCTCGAGCAGCTCGCCGATGCCGCGCCAGCTTGCCAGCTCCGGCACCGTGTCGGCGCCGATCATCAGCGTGATGGCCCGGTGGCCGTCGGCTCTCAGCGCGCGCACCGTGTCGAGCGTGTAGGACGGTCCCTCGCGCTCGGCCTCCAGCGGAAAGAGCTCGAACTGCGGGTTGCTGGCGATGGCATCCGAGATCATCCGGCAGCGGTCGGAAAAGGGCGTGATCCTGCGGCCTTGCTTGTGCGGCGGGCGGGCGGAGGGCACGAAAGCCACCGTCTCGAGCCCGCAGAGGTCGCGCAGGGACTCCGCCAGCACCAGGTGTCCCAGGTGAATCGGGTCGAACGTGCCGCCGTAGAGTCCGAGTGACATGGCCTGGACAGTACCAGCCGCTGTTGACGATTGCCAGCCGACGGGTTTTGATACCGCCATGCTGATCGTGATGAAACAATCCGCCACCGCGGACGAAGCCAAGGCAGTCTGTGACCGCATTTCTAGCATGGGCTTCGAGCCGCACCCGATGCCGGGCGCCACCCGCACGGCCATCGGCGTCACCGGTAATCAGGGCCCGGTCGGCGCGCACGTGCTGAAGGAAATGCCTGGCGTGCTGGAGCTGATCCGCGTCAGCAAGCCGTACAAGCTGGTGTCGCGGGAGACCCGGGACCGCACGATCGTCGATGTCGGCGGGGTCAAGTTCGGGCAGGACCTGGCCGTCATCTCCGGGCCGTGCTCGATCGAGAGTTACGAGCAGGCCTCGATCGTGGCGCGCGACGTCAAGGCCGCGGGCGCCCACGTCTTTCGCGGGGGTGCGTTCAAGCCCCGGAGCAGCCCCTACAGTTTTCAAGGGCTGGGCAAGGAGGGGCTGGAGATCCTCGCCGCGATCCGCACCGAGACCGGCCTGCCGATCTGCACCGAGGCGCTCGACGAGGAGAACCTCGAGCTGGTGGCCGAGTATGCCGACCTGGTCCAGATCGGTGCGCGCAACATGCAGAACTTTTCGCTGCTGAAGAAGGTCGGCCAGCTACGCAAGCCCGTCCTGCTCAAGCGCGGGATGGCGGCGACGATGGAGGAGTTCCTGATGTCAGCCGAGTACATTCTCTCGGGTGGCAACTACGAGGTGATTCTCTGCGAGCGTGGGATTCGCGCCTTCTCTACCCACTCGCGCAATACGCTGGACCTGTCGATCATTCCCGCGGTGCAGGCGCAATCGCACCTGCCGATCATCTCCGATCCGAGTCACGGCGTGGGGATTCGCGAGGCCGTGCTGCCGATGGCGCTGGCCTCGGTTGCCTGCGGCGCCGACGGGCTGATGATCGAGGTGCATCACGATCCGGACGCCGCGCTGTCGGATGGTTCGCAGTCGCTGTACCCGGAGCAGTTTGCTGAGTTGATGGATGCTGTGCGGCGGGTCGAGGCCGCGGTGGAGCGGCCGGTCTAACCGGCCCTGGTGCGAGAGGGGGGACTCGAACCCCCACCCCTTTCGGGACATGGTCCTAAGCCATGCGCGTCTGCCATTTCGCCACTCTCGCCGTGCTGACTGAAGATAAACCACACTATCGAGGGGCATGACAATGTCAACACCGGCTGTGATCGACGTGGCGTGGCTCGCACAGCGGCTGGAGGATCAGCGGCTGCGGCTGTTCGACGTGCGCTGGTATCTGCCGAGCACGGGCAAGTCGGGGCGCGCCGCCTACGAGGTCGGCCATCTGCCCGGCGCACAGTTCATCGACCTGGACAGTGAGCTGGCGCGACCGCCGGCCGAGGGGCCTGGCCGTCATCCGCTGCCGACAGCCGAGGCCTTCGCGCGGACGATGTCGGCTGCCGGTGTGGGGCCGGACACTCACGTCATCGCATACGACGACATCGGCGGCGCGATCGCCTCGCGCCTGTGGTGGCTGTTGCGATACTTCGGCCACGCGCAGGTCTCGGTGCTGGATGGCGGGATCGATCGCTGGGTCGCGGGCGGCCATGCGATTTCGACCGAGGCGGTGAAGGTCGAGCCGGCGGAATTCAGCGCGTTGCCCGACGCGTCGCGTGTCGTCGACAAGCGGGACGTCGAGCGGCTGCGGACACAGGCGGACGTGCTGCTGCTCGACGCACGCGCCGCGCCGCGTTACGAAGGCCGGACCGAGCCGATGGATGCCCGGGCCGGCCACATTCCCGGCGCGCACAGTGCGCCGTTCTCGGGCAACCTCGCAGGTGGGGCGCTGCATCAGCCCGAGGCGCTGCGCGAACGCTTCGGCGCGCTGGGGGCCGATCGCAAGCAGACGATCGTCTACTGCGGATCGGGCGTGACCGCCTGCCATAATCTGCTGGCGCTGGAAATCGCGGGGCTGCCGCCCGCGCGGCTCTACGAGGGCTCCTGGAGCGACTGGGCCGCCGACGAGAGCCTGCCGCTGGCGACGGGGCCCGATCCGGGTGAGGCAGGATAGCGCAAAGATTGTTAGAGTCTGGTATGCAATCCATCAGGAGGGGCAACCATGCGTGAGATCTGGAGCGTGATGCTGGCGGTCGTGCTGACGGTCACGGCCGCGGCGCAGACCGATTCCGAGCCTGAGAAGAAGCCGGAGACCGTTGATCCGGCGCTGACCTACGGCAAGCTGGTCAGCGAGTTCGGCGCGGCAAACCGTGCGTTCTACGCCCGGCTGCGAAAGGCCAAGACGAAGCAGGAGAAGCGGGCGGTTTATCGCACCGCGCCGCATCCTGATCTGACGGCGAACAAGCTGTTGGCGCTGGCCAAGGCGCATCCCGCGCACCGGATCGCGGCTGACGCGCTGGCCTGGGTCACGAAGTCGCAGGTTCGCAGCAGGGCGCTCAAACGAGAAGCGCTGAAGATCCTGTTGCGCGACCACCTGCAGTCAGCCGTGCTGCATCGGGTTTGCCAGAACCTGTCCTGGAACTACAGTCGCGAGGCGAGCGCGCTGCTCTGGGCCGCGCTCAAGCAGAGCAAGCTGCGCACCGTGCAAGCCGTTGCTTGCTACACGCTCGCGACGCGATTGAAGAGCCGGGCCCGCGGGAATGTCGAGCAGCTCAAGGAGGCCGAGGCGCTCTTCGAGCGCGTGATCGAAAAGTATGCCGATCAGGGCAAGCTATTGCCGCGGGCCAAGGCCGCGTTGAACGAGATGCGCAACCTGGCCATCGGCAAGAAGGCGCCGGAGGTCACGGGCACGGATCTGGATGGCCAGCCGCTCAAGCTCAGCGACTTCATCGGCAAGGTGGTCGTGTTCTATTTCTGGGGTAACTGGTGAGGTCCTTGCCGGGGGATGTATCCCCATGAAAGAGCGCTCGTGAAGCGCTACAAGGATCGCCCGTTCACCTTGCTTGGTGTCAACAGCGACAGTGATCTGGGGCAGCTCAAGTTGGTCTGCAAGAAGCAGGGCATCCGCTGGCCGAACTTCCACGACAAGACCACCAGCGGCCCGATCGCCAAGGCCTGGAACGTGAGTGGCTGGCCGACTGTTTATCTGATCGACCACAAGGGTGTGATCCGCTACAAGGACGTGAGGGGCAAGCAGCTCGACCGGGCGGTCGAGAAGCTGATGGCCGAGGCCGAGGCCCGGTCGGAAACAAAGAAGACCACAGACAAGTAATGCGCCAAGGAGTGATGAGATGAAAACGGGAATCGCCGTGGTCCTGATCCTGTTGAGCGTTGCTCCGCTCTGCGGCGGTGATGCCGTGGTGGAGGCCAGCGTCTGGATCGGAACCGGTGCGACCTGGCCGCAGGCGTTTGCCTGGGTCGGCCAGCGGCACCGGGTCAGCGAGCTCGAGATAGAGAACGATCCGGATCAGCCGCCGACGGCTCAGCTGCGCGCCGCGCGCAAGCGGCTGGCCGGCTTGTCACGCGTGCTGGGCAAGGAGATTCGCGTGACCTGGGTGATCCAGAAGGAGCGCGCGCGAATGGACATGTACGGGCTGGTCTTCCTGCATCGCCTGGAACTCGGGGAGCAGAGCTGGCTGGCGCAGTACTCGCCGAAGAAGAAGCGCGGGGTGAAGATCGGCACCGAGTACCTGAATCGGACCTGGAGCAAGGTCAAGTACAAGATCAACATGGACTCGACCCAGAACAGCACCCCCAAGCGGGACATCCTGGGAATCGAGTGCCAGAACTACCCCTGCAGCGGCGCGTTCAAGGGCCAGGTCTGGGTCGGCGAGCCGGACGGCAAGCCGATGCCAGCGATCCGGGAGTTCATGGAGACCTCGCGCGTGCGCTTCAACGGCTACGCCGGAGAGCTGCTGTACCATGTCGTTCACGAGACCGGCGGGATGCCCTTTCTGGCGCGCGTCAGCGGTCTGCGGGGCCCGAACATGACCACCGGCAACAGCAGGCCCGCGATGACGATCATGTCGGTCTGGAAGTGCGAGGAGCCGGACGAGATCAAGAAGGGCTACTTCGACTTGCCGCAAGGCTACAAGATCCGCAAGATCGGGATCAAGTAGGCAGCGCGAATGAAGAGCACCAGATTCTGCGTCGCCGTTCACAGGCTGCTAGTCGACTGAAACGCGGTCGCGGATCTCACGGAAGAGGATCGCC
>CAZMLI010000029.1:0-21361 GCA_964566865.1 uncultured Planctomycetota bacterium | reverse complement strand
TGGATCCGGGCGCGGACTGGATCGGACTCGGCCTCTCCGGCGGCACCTCGATGGATGGCATCGACTGTGCCCTGGTCCGCTTCCCGGGCGGCGCCGAAGGGCCGCCCATGCCCGAACTACTGGCCTGGCAAACCGCGCCGATGGGTCAGCTCGACCGCGAACGCATCGACTTGCTGGGCCAGGGCGACCTGGGCCTGGTGGCCGCAGGCAATCTCTGGCTGGGCACGATGTTCGGCATGGCCGGCCGTCAGCTACTGCAGGCCCATCCCCAGTTCAGCGCGCAGTTCGCCGCCTGCGGCGGACAGACGGTGGCCCACCTGGGCAAACAGGGCACGTTGCAGCTCGGCGCCGGCGCCGCGATTGCCGAGCTGGTCAAGCTGCCTGTCGTCTCGGACTTCCGCAGCGGCGACGTGGCCGCCGGCGGCGAGGGCGCGCCGCTGGCGCCCTTTCTGGACTGGGTGCTGTTCCGCGATCAGCCCGGGACCGCCGCGCTCAACATCGGCGGCATGTCCAACCTGACCCTGGTAGCCGCAGACCCGAACAAGGTCAGCGCCTTCGACAGCGGCCCCGGCAACGCGCTGATCGACCGCTGTGCTCGCTGGGCCAGTGAAGGCGCGCAGGCCTACGACGCCGGCGGAGAGCTGGCCGCCGCCGGTCGCATCGACGAGGCGCTGCTGGCATGGTTGATGACCCATCCTTATCTGGCGAGCAAACCGCCGAAGTCGACCGGTCTCGAAGCCTTCGGCGATGACTACTTCGCCGAGATTCGCGCCCACGCCCCGGAGCTTGCCGCCACCGATCTGGCAGCCACACTCTGCGCCTTCACCGCACGCTCGATCGCCGGTGCCCTCGCGCATCTCCCCTCGCCGCCGTCACGTATCGTCGTCACCGGGGGAGGCGCCCACAACCCGGTGCTGATCTCGATGCTGGCGGCCGCGCTGGACCCCATCCCGCTGGCGCCCTACCCCGCGCCCCGCTGGATCGACGCCAAGGAAGCCGTGCTCTGGGCCCTGCTCGGCCACGAAATGCTGCGCGGCCGCGCAGCCAACCTGCCTGCGGCGACCGGCGCGCGCGGCCGACGAATCCTGGGCTCGCTGACGTTGCCCCCGCCGTAGCGTCTCGCGGCTGCTCAACATTGACTTCGTCTCACCGTAGGGCGATGGCTTGTCCCCCGCCCTACGCCCAATCCCGCAAGTCGACGTGCTAATGGTCCCTCGCCTTGAACCAGGCGCGCCAGGCTCGACTGTCCGTGCCATGTCGCTTCCCGGTGATGCGCTGCAGATGAAACGCGGCCAGACGGATGGTCGCGAAGGATTGCACCAGGCTGTTGTGTACCGGGCGCTGGTCGAGCAGGTCGATCAGTCCGGCAAGGCCATCGGAGTGGCCTGCCTCGGCCAGTACCACCGAGGCCAGCAGCGCTGTGGGTTCGTACTCGTCGTGGCACAGGTCGGCCAGTGAATCGAGCAGGAACCGGTCGCGCGAGTGGATCGCGGTGGCCAGCAGTAGATTCACATCGCGGTGGTCCTCGCCGGCTGCTCGACCGAAGAGTGAGACCAGATAGGACACCGAGCCGCGCTGCAGGTCCTGCTGTGCGAGCAACAGTTGCCTGGCTGCGGCGGCCTCTCCCAGCCGCGCCCGTACGATCAGATTAAGCGTGCCGCCAACCGGTGCATTCTCGCTCAGTACGCGCCAGGCAGCGGGCCAGTGAAGCTTCAGCACGCGCTGCGCAAAGGTATCGTAGCGGAAGGGTCGACGCTGGAGCAGGTAGGGCAATACTCGCGGATCCTTGCGCTCTATCAGTAACAGGAGCGCGGCGGGCAGCTCCCCCGGGTGTGCTCCGGTCTGATCTGCACTGAGCTGCTCGACCCGTCCCAGCGCGAACAATCGCACCTCGTACCCATCGATACCCCGAAAGAGTCCCATCCAGTCCGGGTAATAGTGGCGCCGTCCCGGGCGAAACTGGCGCTTCCAGTTCTCGATCAAGGGCTTCACCACATCCGCCCGCCCGGTTGCGGATAGGATCGGCACGATCCAATCTGCCTCGTCATCGCCAACCACCTTGACCCTCTCTTTCAGCAGGGCGACCAGATCATCGGGAAGATCCGGTCCGTAATTGATCTGCACAGGCTGCTGAATCTCTCGCCTGAACCCCATGTCATGGAACCAGCTCTCCCAGAACGGTCGTACCACCTGTTGGAGCTTGATCCATCGACCCGATCCGGCCAGCTTGCGGAAGTAAGGAATCCAGAGGCGTAGCGCCCGGGGTCGGTCCAGCAGCCCCGTCGCCTGGCAGAGAGCCACCAATGTGTGGTCAAACCTGAACGGCTCAGCCTGCTGGCGGATGTGCCGTTCGGCCAGCTCGAATATCGCATTGCGAGTCTTGCGGTCGAGCTGGGTCAGGTCGAGCCGGCTGAGGGGCCAGGAGTCAACTAGCGTGAGCAGCCCGCCCTTTCGAGCCCTGGCCTGAAGGCGCTGGCTGAAGTAGCCATGGCATCCCGGCTCACCAAAGTAAAGCAATCTGGCTTGAATCAGCGCCTCATCCATGCTGTTCGGCTCGGCTTGCCGCAGACGGGCCTGCAACACCGGTACGGCGACCCGTCGGCGGAAGAGGTCGATCTCGCGGCTGTGATCGTAGCCCAACTGGAGCCCCTCTTCTCCGGCTTCGAGAAATCGATCGACAGCTTCGTCGGGCGAGAGCGTCATGCGATCGACCATCAGCCCGAACCCGGTGCAAACCAGCAGGACCAGGCCAGCTCCCAAGCCCAGCGCCAGGCGCCTGCGCTGGACCGGATTGCGATGCAACCAGACCGTGCCCCAGGTGACGAGGGCCCCCAGCAGGCCCAACAAGCCGAGACCGCCGCAGAGTAGCAGGTCGTACTGTCCCCTAATCATCCAGGCCAGCAGGCCGTTGGAATCGGCCAGCACGCTCTGGGTGCCAAGCGTTGCTGAGAGACCGAGCAGCATCAACAGGACCGCGGAGATCGGGATCGAGATGCCCGGTCGACGTGTGAGCCCCCCCACCGCCGCGGCGGTGAAATAGAGTGCGAGCAGGCCGAAGAGCGGACCTGCAAAGCCATACGCGAAGATCTCGCCCTCTGGAATCCCCACCAGCAGAATGACCGGCAGCACTGTTGCAAGGAAGCCCAACAGCACCAGCAGTCCGGCGCAGGTACTGACCAGCCAGATGCTCGTCCGGCCCAAATTTCGCACCAGCAGAAAGTCCAAATTCCCTTCTTCGGTTCCACTACTCGCGCTGAGGCTACCCAGGAACAGTGCGACCAGCGCGGCGAAGCAGAGGTGGATCGTCAGGATGTAGCCGACTGCGTCAGCGCGAATGAGCTTCGCATGTTCCCCGATATTGAGTTCGATCCGCCCAGCCCGGTACCAGATCTGCAGCGCGAAAACCAGGGCCGGTACGGCAAAGACCAGGCCGATGGTGCCGAGTCGTCGCAGCTCCCAGCGCAGCATGGCGAGGTGGGGTCGCAGCCGGCCACTCATCGCTCCGCTCCTTTCCAGGCGCTACCCCAGATGGCCGCACAGCCCATCGGCAGCAGCACCATCACCCAGCCCAGCGGTTCGCTGACGATGATGGCAGTTAGCGTTACCAGCGGCAGGCAGATCGAGACGGTTCCGGCGATCCAGGCTGAGCGGATCGTCGAGAAACTGCTGAAGGTGATCGCCACGATCGCCACCAGGCCGACCAGCGGTAGCATCTCATTTCTACTTCCGTCCATCGAGCTGACCGGTGAGGCTTCTTCGGCCCCACTGATGAATACCGCGCCGGCAACGCAGACCAGTGCCAGGTCTAGCCCGGTGGCCAGCGCCTTGGCGGCCAGTGCGCCGAATCGGCTGACAGGTCGAGTGGCCAGAAACGACCCCGCCTCGCGCTCGACCAGCAGCCGCCGCGCGGCCAGCGGTCCACCCACCAGTGCGATCAGCAGCCAGGCGCCCAGTTTCGGCATATCGGAAGCCATCAGCTGGATCGTGCCGCTGTGAAGCTTGGCCCCCATGCCCGCGATGACCAGCGCGAGGCCGACCGGCGCCAGCCATCCGCTGCCGAGTTCGTGCCGCAAAACCGCCAGAAAACCTCTGGGATAGCTCATCGAGATTCTCCGCTGGTCTGGATCAGCTCGACGAAGATATCCTCTAGTGTGAGCGCGATGCGTTCGGTTTCGAACTGCTCCCCATCGCCACGCCGCCGTTGGAGCAGCGTCTCCAGCTCGGACGACCGGGTGGTGGTCAACAACCACTCGCAGCCGCGTCGTTGCACGGAGCTGATCCCAGCCGTGCCGCAGGGCGGCGGTTCCGGCGCCTTCTCATCGAAGCGCACGCGGACTCTGGTAAAGTCGGACTTTAGTTGATCCAGCGGACAGGCGCGCACCAGCTGGCCCTGGTGCAAGACCGCCACTCGATCGGCGATGCGCTCCACATCCGGTAAGACATGGGAAGCGAAGATCACGCTCATTCGGCTCTCCCCCACCAGCTCGACCAGGTTGCCGAGGATCTCGCGCCGCGCCAGAGCGTCGATGCCGCCGGTGGCCTCGTCGAGGATCAACAGCTCCGGCCGGGGTGCCAACGCCATCAGCAAGTGCAGCTTGGCCAGTGCGCCGCGGGAGAGGGCCTTGATCTTCGAGGCCGGATCCAGATTAAACCGATCGAGCAACTCCGATTCGTATGGGCGGTCCCAGCTCGGATGAAACGAGCGTGCATAACGCACGATGCGGCGCACGCGCATCTGCGGATAGAGCCGCCGATCCTCGGGCACGTAGCCGATCCGTTCGCGGATCTTCGGACCATCCTTCTGCGGATCGGCGCCCAGAATGGTCAGTCGTCCGCTGGTCGGCGCGAGTAACCCCAGCGCCATTCGCAGCGTGGTGGTCTTGCCGGCGCCGTTGTCGCCGAGCAGGCCGAGGATGATGCCCCGCGGCACCTCCAGGGTCAGACCGTCGAGCGCGGTTTTATTGCCGAACCGGCGGGTCAACCGCTCGGCGGAGAAGACTGCTGAAGCGTCCGAATCCGAATTCGCAGTGCTCATGGTTTCTTGCTCCTTTTTGACCGCCTGCGGCGGAATCTGAGGCCCAGCCGGCTGGCGACCTCTGCTTCGTCCAGGCCGAGCTGTGTCGCCTCGGCGACCAGTGCATCCAGGCTGTCGTCCAGCAATGCCAGACGCGACTGCCGACTTGCTGGCAGACTGCTGGCGGCAACGAAGATGCCCACGCCGCGACGCATCTCGGCCAACCCTCGCTCCTGGAGCTCGCGGTAAGCTCGGGAGACGGTGTTGAGGTTGATCCGTAGATCGAGCGCCAGCTCCCGGACCGAGGGTAGCGGATCGCCGGCGCCGAGGGCGCCGGAGGCGATGGCTCGGGCCACCGCGTCGACGAGCTGCCGATAAATGGGGATGTCGGCGGACGGGTCGACGTGCAGGAAGAAGGCGGGTTGATCTGTCATGGTGTCATAGTCTACCATGACACTCTGAGTCGCAGTCGAACGAGAATCAAGTCTCGCCGGCATTTTTTGCCCGGTATGATGGATGGACGCTGTACTGGCCACTCAGACGCGGAGGCAGCCGATGTCCACGCAGAACGTAGCAGGCATGCTCGACCTGGAGACGCTCGAGGAGGAGATCGCGTGCGGCCGGGTGGACACCGTCCTGACCGTCATTCCGGATCTCTACGGTCGACTGGTCGGCAAGCGCATCACCGGACCATTCTTCATCGAGCAAATCGCCGGGCACGGGATGCATGTCTGTGACTACCTGCTGGCCTGCGACATGGAGATGGATCCGGTCCCCGGTTACGACTTCGCCAGCTGGCAGACCGGCTACGGAGATGTGCTCTGCCGGCCGGATCTGTCGACGTTGCGCCTGGCGGCCTGGCAGGATCGCACGGCGCTGGTGCTCTGCGATGTCTGGGACGAGGCAGGCGCCGCACAGGTCTCGGTCGCGCCGCGCACCATCCTGCAGCGGCAGATTGCGCGCGCGGCGGATGCCGGCTTGCTGCTGCAGGCGGGCAACGAGCTGGAGTTCTTTCTGTTCCGGGAGACCTACCGGCAGGCTTCCGAACAGCACTATCACGAGCTGCAGACATTCGGCAACTACATCGAGGACTATCACATCCTGCAGGGCACGCGCGCGGAGCCGATCGTCGGCGAGATTCGCCGCGCGCTCGACGCGTCGGGTGTGCCGGTCGAGTTCAGCAAGGGCGAGTGGGGCGCGGGTCAGCAGGAGATCAACCTGCGCTACGGCGCGCTGCTCGAGACCGCCGACCGGCAGGTGGTCTACAAGCATGCCGCCAAGGAGATCTGCGACCGTCACGGGGCGAGCCTGACCTTCATGGCCAAGTGGCACGCTGAGCATGCCGGTAACAGCTGCCATCTGCATACCAGCCTCTGGGATCTGGCTGGTATGCGATCGCTGGTGGCGTCGGCCGACGACGCGCTGGCCTTTGCCGATACCTTTCGCCACTTTCTCGGTGGACTGCTGGCCCATGCGCGTGAGTTCAGTCTGTTCTTCGCGCCGTACGTCAACTCCTACAAGCGCTACCGGGCCGGCTCCTTCGCGCCAACCGGCATCGCCTGGAGTCGGGACAACCGCACCGTCGGTTTTCGTTGCGTCGGTCGCGGCGACTCGTTGCGGATCGAGAATCGCATTCCTGGCGCGGACGCCAATCCTTACCTGGCGCTGGCCGCCACCGTCGCCGCCGGCCTCGACGGCATCGAACAACGCACCGAGCCGCCGCCGCAGTTCGAAGGCGACCTGTACCAGGCGAGTGAGATCGCCCGCGTCCCCACCAGCCTGCCCGAGGCGATCGCAGCGCTGGAAGCCAGCGAGCTGGCGCGCGCGGCCTTCGGCGACGAGGTGGTCGATCACTATCTGCATTTTGCCCGCACCGAGCAGCGAAAGTTCGAGGAGACGGTGACCTGCTGGGAGCGGCAACGCTATTTCGAGAGAGCTTGAACGATGCGACTGGATGGAAAAGTAACACTGATCACCGGAGCCGGCGGCGGTATCGGCCGCGAAGCCGCGCTGCTGTTCGCACGAGAAGGGTCGCGCATTGCGGTCGGCGAGATCGACGAGATCGGCGGCAATCAAACAGTCGAGCTGATCCGCCAGGCGGGTGGAGAGGCGCTGTTCATCCAGGTCGATGTCTCGCAGGCGGTGGAGGTCGAGGCGATGGTGCGTCGGGCGGAAGAGGCCTTCGGTCAACTGGATGTGATTTACAACAACGCCGGCATCAACCTGGCCGGCGACATGGGGGTGGCGGAGACAGAGGAGGAGATCTGGGACAAGGTCATCGCGGTCAACCTGAAGGGCGTCTACCTCGGCGCCAAGTACGGCATCCCGGCGCTGCTGCGCGCGGGTGGCGGCTCGATGATCAACGTCGCCTCGTTCGTGGCGCTGATGGGCGCCGCGGTGCCGCAGATCGCCTACACCGCCAGCAAGGGTGCGGTGCTGGCGCTGACCCGCGAGGTGGCGGTGGAATATGGCCGCCGCAACATCCGCGTCAACGCGCTCTGCCCCGGGCCGATCCAGACCCCGCTGATGGCCGGCCTGCTGGCGGACGAGACCGCCCGTCAACGCCGGCTGGTACACATCCCGATCGGACGCTTCGGCACGGCCCTCGAGGTCGCGCAGGCAGCCCTGTTCCTGGCCTCGGACGATTCATCGCTGATGACCGGCGCGGCGCTGGTCGTCGACGGCGGCATCACGGCGGCTTACATCACCCCCGAATGATCCGCCCGTGACCGACAAGCAGCCCGACCCGCCAGAGCCGCTCGAACAGACCGTGCGCGAGGACCCGCCACAACTGGACCTGACAGTTCGCGTCAAGCTGAGGGGCCCCGCGCCCGCCGAACCACTGGACGAGTCGGGACCCGAACAAGCCCTGCAGCAGCTCGGGCGCTACCCGGTCACCGGCGACCTGGGCGCCGGCGGCATGGGCCAGGTGCTTCAGGTCCGCGACGATCACCTCGGCCGGGAGATGGCCGCCAAGGTGATCCGGGTGGCCCACGGCGGTCAGGTCGGCCAGCAGCAACTGGAGAAGTTCGTGCTCGAGGCGCAGCTCACCGGGCAGCTCGAGCATCCCAACATCATCCCGGTTCACGAGCTGGGCCAGGATGCCGCCGGGCGGCTGTACTTCACGATGAAGCGGGTACAGGGACAGGACTTGCAGGATCTGCTGGTCGCCCTGGCGGATGAGGCCGGGCAACCGAGCAGCACGCTGCCCCAGCTGTTGCAGATCTTCCTCAAGATCTGCGATGCGATCAGCTTCGCCCACAGCCGGGGTGTGATTCATCGAGACCTGAAACCGGCCAACATCATGGTCGGCCAGTTCGGTGAGGTCCAGGTGATGGACTGGGGGCTGGCCAAGGTGATTGCCAGCGACACCGAGAAACCGCTGACCCGCAGTCCGGCGTTCCGCGTCTCGAGCTCCGAACTCCCGGTCGTGGCCGGTGGCGACAGCGAGCCGATGATGACGGCGGAAGGCACCATCGCCGGTACGCCGGCCTACATGCCGCCCGAGCAGGCAGAGGGCCAGATCGCCAGGCTGGACCAGCGCTCCGACATCTACTCTCTGGGTGCAATCCTGTACCAGATCCTCACCCTCAGGCCGCCGTTTCTGGGCAGCAGCGGCGCGATGATCATCAATCAGGTGATCGAGGGCAAGCTGGTCCCGCCTTCGAAGGGCACGCACGGACGACGTGTCCCGTGGGAACTGGAGGCCGTCGTGCTCAAGGCGATGGCACTGCGCCAGACCGATCGATACGAGACCGCCCTTCAGTTGCGCGGGGACGTCGAGCGTTACCTCACCGGAGAGACCTTGCAGGCCGCGCGCTACCGTTTCTGGCAGGTGGCGGGCAAGTGGTTCCTGCGCCACCTGGCGGCCAGCCTCGCCGTGATGGTGGTCGGCGCCGTGCTGATCTCGCTGGCGCTGACCTGGTACGTCACCCCAGGGACGCTGCGGCTGCGAGTCGAACCCCTCGGCGCCCGGATCTCGATTGCCGGCAAGCAATGGATCGCCGACGAGAAGCCGATCACGATCGACTTGCCCGCCGGCGTCTACCCCGTGCGGGTCCAGGCCGCGGATCATGAACTGATCTTCCGCGAGGTCTTCATCGAACGCGGCATGTCGAAGGATCTGATCCTCTCGCTGACACACCACAAGGCGCGGCTGGAGGCGCACTCCTTTCCCCTGGGGTCGGAGATCGAAGTGGACGGCCTGGCCTACGGTTCGCGCGTGCGCAACCTGGAGCTGAACACCGGCCGCCATCAACTGCTGGCCTGGGCGCCCGAGCATTTCGAACGGGAACTGCAGGTCGACCTGGTCGAGGGCCAGCTGGCGCGCGAGTACCTCTGGCTGGACAAGGGAGTGATCTGGACCTACAGCGCGCCGAGCATCCAGGGCTACGTCTCGCTGCTGCCCGACCTGGATGCAGACGGCTCTCCGGACCTGGCCTACCAGGAGTTGCTGCAGCTGGTCTTTCGCTCCAGCCGCGATGGAAAGGAACTCTGGCGCCAACGCGTGGCGGGCAACTCTCGCTGGCGCATGGTGCCCGCCAACCTGGGTGCCGAGATCGGCCCCGTGCTGTTCATCATCGCCGAGGAAACCATCGGGCTGACGGTGTCCTGCATCGACACCGCCTCCAGGCGGGTGCGCTGGAGCTGGCGCGGACCGGCCCGGAGCTGGAAACGTCCGGCCATCGCGCCTTATCAGCTGGTGGGCGATCTCTCGGGAGACGGCGTCGGCGAGCTGGCCGTGGCCGGACGGGACGGCCTGCTGTTCCTGATCGACGGCAAGACGGGCAAGCTCTGGGGCGAACCCCGCAAGATCCCCTTGCGACCGATCTATCAGACCACCGGCGAGGAGGGCATGGGCCTGATCCAGCTCGATGGGCAGCCGCACCTGCTGCTGATCGGCCATCGCACTACCGGCATCGACGTGCGTCAGAGAATCGCGCCCGGCGCCGCTTGTTGCCTGCGGCTGCGCGATGGTAAGCTGATCTGGACCCGTCAACTGAAGACGATCTACCGCGGTCTCTGCCAGGATCTCGACGGCGACGGACAGCCGGAGTTGATCTGGAACGGCCGGACCCACTGGGGCGTGCAGGACGCGCGGACCGGCGAGTTGCGCTGGCAGGGCAAGATGCCGCTGCCCAAGCTGGCCGGCGGCTTCACCCATTTCCAGGATCTCGATGGCGACGGACTGCTCGACTCGGTGCTGTTCTATTCCGGTCACGCCTTTGCCATGCGCTTCACCGACGGCAAGCTGCTCTGGCGCATCGATGATCCGGCGTTGATCCATACAGCGACGCGGCCCAGCGGCGAGCTGCTGGTCTGGACCAGCCAGGGATTTGGCGCGGTCGATCCCAGCAGCGGTCGTCGGTTGTGGACGATCAAGGCCCATCGCGAGGAGGAGACGGTCTTCCGCGGCAAGGTCCTGCAGGGCGACTGGGACGGGGACGGCAAGCAGGAGCTGCTGGTAGGATTGCCCGGCAAGGGGCTGGTCTGCCTCGACGCGAAGACGGGCGGCCATCGCTGGACGCTGCGGATCGACGGCGATTTCAATCCGGCCACCCTGCTGCCGGACATCGACGGCGATGGCCTGAACGAGATCGTCATCGTGCGCCGCGCCAGCCAGCTCGGCGTCGTTCGTGGTCCGCGCACCTTGTGGCGCCGCAAATCTCTCTCGCCGCTGCAGGCCACCCCGCTGATCACCGGTACGCCCGGCAAGCACCAGGTGATCCAGCTCGGCAAATGGCCCGGCGGCGCCGCGCTGGCCTGTCTGGACGGCCGGTCGGGCGCCACGCGCTGGCGCTACGGCGCGAACATGGCCCCCAACCGCGCGCCGGCGCTGGCCGACTGGGACAAGGACGGCATCCAGGACATCGTCTTCCTCGGCCGCCCGCTGAAGAAATGGTCGGTGCACGCAATCCGCAGCGATACCGCGGCGGAACTGTTCAGCGCCGTCGTGCCTGCCGGGTCGGAGGACTACGCGACGCCCGTCGTCGCCGACCTCAACGGCGACGGTCAACCCGACTTCGCGATGCACCGCTGGTGGCCCCAGGATGTGCTCGCCATCGACGGCAAGAGCGGCAAGCCGCTCTGGCGCCACAAGACCCAGGGCCCCAACATGGGCGGCGTGGCCGCGGCCGACCTGGACGGCGATCGTTTGCCGGATGTCGTCGCGCCCTCGATGGATGGGTACGTCTATGCCGTGCGCGGCACCGATGGCAAACGCTTGTGGCGCACCAAGATCGATCCGGGCGGCAGCCGCAGCCCCCCCACCCTCTCCGACCTGACTGGCGACGGCATCCCAGAGGTGCTGCTGGTCTCCAAGCAGGGACGGCTGTGGGTCCTGGAAGGCAAGACCGGTAAACCGCTCTGGACCAGCCGCCCGGGCAGTGAGGGACTCGGCCGTCCCGCCGTGGTTCGCCCGCCGGGCAGCGGCCCGCTGATCCTGGCCCCGATGGGTATCGCCGGCGTCGTTGCTTTCGACTGGACCCGACGCAAGGTGCTCTGGAACGGCCCCAAGGGTAAGTACGTCCAGGCCTCGCCGGTGGTGGCTGACCTGGACGGTGACGGTCGGCTAGAGCTGATCATCGCGGCGATGGCGGTCAAGAACCGCAGGCTGCTCGATGCCGAACTGATCGTGCTCGACCTGCGCAGCGGCAAGCGCCTCTGGGGCGTACCGCTGGGTCAGAAGATGATCGAGGCCGATCCCGCGATCGCCGACCTGGACGGCGACGGCGTGCTGGACATCCTGATCGCCACCCAGTCCGGCGAGCTGCACGCGATCAGCGGTCGCGCCACACGCGGCGCCCGTCGCCGCCTGCAACGGCGACGGTGATGCCTGGGCCTCCCTTTGAGATTGTGGTAAAGAAAAGCATGCAAGAAGAACTGGCCAAACTGTTGATGCCGGACCTGCGTTTCCAGGACGGAGACGTGCCGGCGCGCGCACGCGAGCACCTCGAACTGGGAGAGCTGCCTGGATTCCTGATCTTTGGCGGTGCCGCGGACGAGGTTCGCGAGCTGACCGAGGGCCTGGTACGAGAGACGGGACGGCCGCTGCTGTTCGCGGCCGACCTGGAGCGGGGTGCGGGGCAGCAATTTTCCGGGCTCTCCTGGCTGCCGACCAACATGGCGCTGGCGGCGACGGGGCGAACGGAGCTGGCCTATCAGTGCGGGCTCTGGACCGCGCGCGAGGCGGCCTCGGTCGGGGTGCGGCTGATCTTCTCGCCGGTGGTCGACGTGCACACCCACGCCGAGAATCCAATCATCGGCAGTCGCTCGTTCGGCTCGGACCCGGCGCTTGTCGGTCGCATGAGCGTGGCGCTCTGCCGGGGTATTCTCGAGGGGGGCGGGCTGCCCTGCGGCAAGCACTTCCCCGGTCACGGGTCGACGGCGATCGACAGCCATGTCGGCATGGCGCAAGCAGCCGAACAGCAGCGCGCCGATTATGATCGGCATCTGTCGCCGTTCGAACAGTTGATCGCCGCCAAGGTGATGCCGACGCTGATGAGCGCGCACGTGGCGGTTGCGCCACTCGATCCGAGCGGACTGCCCGCCACCTGGAGTCGGGAGATCCTCGTGGCGTTGTTGCGCGAAACGATGGGCTACGATGGACTGGTCCTCTCGGATGCGCTGTTGATGGGCGCGATGGATCAGGTCGGTCCGGGCGAGGCCGCCTGGAATTCGTTGCTGGGCGGTGTGGACTTGCTGCTGGCGCCGCGCGATCCGGCGGAAACGCTGCGCTTGATGGCGGATCGCCCTGAAGCTGCGGGATTTGTCCGTGAGGCCGGTGAGCGGGTCGCAGCGCTGCAAGCCAGCGCGCAGACCGGCCCGGGCCGGGTGGACCTCGCCGCCACTGCGAGTCTTGCGGAAGAAGTCTGTCGCGAGTCGATCACGCTGCTTGATCCAACCGGGCGTTTCCGTCCCTTCAGCTCAGGGGGACAGCTCTTGCTGACCGGTCAGCGTCCGGACAGGGCGCGCATCGAGCCGCTGCGCGAACAGCTGGGCGCGACCGTGGTCTGCTGTCCGCTGGCCGAGCTGAATGACGCAATGGAGATTCCAGCGCTGGTGGTATTCGACAGCTCGATCGGCGCCTGGCAACCCAGCCCGTTCGAGCCGACGGATTACCCCGAGCGATTGGCCCCCTTCCAGCGGGGCGGCGCGACGCTGCTGATGCTGGACCATCCGGGTCCCGCCCGCGCACTGGCCGAACGCGGCCCGGTCCTGCTCAGCTATGGCGGGGCCCCCGAACAGCAACGGGCCGCCGCGGCCGTATTGCTCGGCCAGTCGACAGCCCGTGGGGTATTCCCCGGAACGGGGTGCTAACCGATCGCTACTGCGGTTCGTCCGCCAGCGACATACCGTACTTGGACAGCACCTGCCGCACCTCGTCGAGTGAGGTCTGGCCGAAGTTCTTGCAGGTCAGCAGCTCGCGGCTGGTCCGCCGGGCCAGGTCCCCCAGCGTCGCCAAGTTGAGCGTCTTGAGCGCGGTGCGCACCCGGACCGAGAAGTCGATATCCAGCGCGGACTTGCCGATCTCCTCACTGGAGGAGAGCGGGTTGTCCAGCATCCCGATGCCGAGCGAGCGGCTGTCGGCCAGGCGACCCTGCCCCAGCTTGAGTCCCTTCTTGGCCAGGATCTCCTTGATCTCCATCAGCGAGGTCTCGCCGAAGTTCTTGTAGGAGAGCAGCTCCGCCTCGGTCTTCTGGACCAGATCTCCGAGCTTGCGGATGTTCATCTTGTTCAGGCAGTTGCGCGAGCGAACCGAGAGCTCGAAGTCGGTGACCGGGATGTTGAGAATCAGGTTCTCGCGATCCTTCAGTCTGGCCTGGTCCTCGTCAAAGTACATCTCCAGGCTGGCGCGCGCATCCTTGATGAACAGCCGGGCGCGCAGATGATTCGGCTGGAAGTCGAGCACCTGACGATAGCACTGCATTGCCTCGTCGAACTCGTTGCGATCCTCGTGCAGCACGCCCAGGTTGAGCAGGCAGTTGACATAGGTCGGCTGCAGCTCCGCGCACTGCTGGTAATAGTCCATCGCCTCCTCTTCGTCGCCGCGCAGATCGTGATTGTAGGCCAGACGGAAGAGGGCCGGCGCATGTACATCGTCCAGCTCGATCGCCTTCTCGTAGCAGGCCTGCGCATCCAGGTAGTCGCCCTTGCGATCGTGCAGCAGGCCGGTGACATAATGCAGATCCGGCTTCTCCTGCTCGGTCTTCTCCAGCTTGGTGATCGCCTTCTGCGCCGCAGTCAGATCGCCCGCGCTGGTCGCCGCTTCGGCGAGACCGACCGCGGCCGCGATCTTCTCGGCGCTGCGACCCAGCTCGGCAAAGACGGCTTGCGCCTCTTCGGCCCGCGAAAGCGCCAGCAGGCTCCGCCCCTTGAGCACCAGTTGCACGTCGTCGAGCTGGCCGCGCTGCTCGATGACCGCCGAGTGCTGATTCAGAATCCAGCGGGCCTTGTAGCTCGGCTTGGACTTGCCGCCGGCCTCCTGCCAGCCGGAGAGAAGCCCCTCCAGGCTCTTGTGCAGGTCCTTGTCGGCGTAGACCTGCTGCTTGAGCTGGTCGAGATCGCCGACGGTCATCTTCTCGTTCTCGAGTTCAGCCTCGAGGTTGATCTGGGTCGTTTGACTCATCAATACTTCCTTTGCGGAGCTGCAAAATGCCGCCGAATGTGGTCACGCGGAATTCAAAGACCGAGCAGTATACCGTGGGGTTTGGCAATGATCAAGCCAGCCAGCGAGCCGCATCGTTGGCCCAGTAGGTCAGGATCAGGTCCGCCCCGGCCCGTTTGATGGCCAGCAGGGACTCGGTGGCCGCCGCCTGCTCGTCCAGCCAGCCCTCCCGGGCGGCGGCTTTGATCATCGCGAACTCCCCGCTGACGTTATAAGCCGCCAGCGGGTGCCCGAAGCGGTCCTTGGCCTGCCGGATCAGATCCAGGTAAGGCAGGGCCGGCTTGACCATCACGATGTCCGCCCCCTCTGCGATGTCGAGCTCGATCTCGCGCAGGGCTTCCTCGGCATTTGCGGGGTCCATCTGGTAGGTCTTGCGGTCGCCGAATTGCGGGGGGCTCTCGGCGGCCTCCCGAAAAGGCCCGTAGAAGCTCGAGGCGAACTTGGCCGAGTAGGCCATGATCGGCGTCTCGCAAAAGCCCCCGGCATCCAGCCGCTGACGAATCTGGCCGATGCGGCCGTCCATCATGTCGCTCGGAGCGACCATGTCCGCGCCAGCCTCGGCGAATGAGAGCGCCATCGTGGCCAGCAGCTCGACGGTCCGATCGTTGTCGACATCAGTTTGGCCGTCCCGACGCTCGCCAATCGCGCCGCAATGACCGTGGTCGGTGTACTCGCAGAGGCAGACATCGGCGATCACGACCAGCTCCGGAAGGGCCGCTTTCAGCGCGACGATCGCACGGCTGATGATGCTCTGCGCGCCGATGCCCGACTGGCCCAGCGGGTCCTTGCTCTCCGGGATGCCGAACAGAATCACCGCCGGCACGCCGAGGCCGAGTGTGGCGCCGGCCCGCTCGACCAAGAGGTCGATCGAGAGCTGGGCGTTGCCCGGCATCGAACTGATCGGGCGTTCGATCCCCTCGCCCTCGCGGACGAAGTAGGGCATGATCAGGTCGGTGGGACAGAGCTGTGTTTCGCGCAGCATCGCGCGTAGATTTGCCGACTGTCGCAAGCGACGCATTCGGGTTCCTGGAAATTTCATGGTCGATGCCTCCCCAGCTTGACCGTCTTGTGATTGCTGCGCCACCAGGCGCCCCACTTTTTTGCCGCGAAGCCGTGATCCAGTCCGGAGAGCTGCTCCAACCGACCCAGGCAAACAAAGCGCTCGTAGACATCCTGGCTGCTCAAGCCCTGGATCAAGCCCTCCACGCCACGCGGGTCGCCAAGGTCGACCAGCGCGCAGGCCGCATGCGCGCGCACGGTCGGGTCCGGGCTGTCCAGAAACGGTCCGATGACGCCGCGGTCTGACGCTTGCCCGTGCCGCCCGAGCGCCAGGATCAACGGCAGCTGATGTCGCGCCACCGTGGCGCGGGGCAACATGCGCGCCAGCTCCCCAGGCTGCCCCAGGCGACCCAGCGACATCGCCGCCGCCGTCCGCACATATTCGTTGTGGTGCCGCAGCAAGGGCTTCAGCCGGCGCGCGTCGCTGTCGTCTCCGAGCCGCCCGAGCGCCTGGATGCAGACGACCTGCGCCAGCCACTCGCCGGCCGGATCGGGATTGGCCAGCTGCGCGCGGATCTTCGGCAGCAAGGCGATCAGCGAGAGCTTGCCGGCAGCCTGGATCAACGCCGAACGAACGAACCAGCTCTCACCCCAGGGACTGTCGTAGAGCTGAATCAGCAGCGGCCCGACCCGCGGGTCGCCGATCTGGCCCAGCGCGATCACGGCGCTGCCTCGGAGCTGATCATCCGGCGCCTTGAGCAAGCGCACGACGCGGGACACGACCCAGCGCTCGCCGAGCTGACCCAGCGCCAGCACGGCCTGGTTGCGGATTGTCGACTGCTCGTCTTCGAGACGGCGGACCAGTGCGGCCGCCAGCGCCAGGCGGCGCCGCGGCTCGCGCACGGTCGCCGCGCTGGTCACGAAGGCCTGCGCCGCGCGGTAACGGATGGCCGGTTGCGGATCCTCCAGCGCCGCGAGCGCGCGGTCGAACTCGTCCTGACCGACCGTCATTGCCCACAACCTGCGCGGGCCGTCGTAGATCAACAGCTTCAGCGGCAGGACCACCGCCGCGCCGAGCAGGCGCAGCGGTGCGCCGGCGATGTTGGCGGTCTGCTGGCTCGTCGACAACTCGCCGCTCGACTGCGGCAGCGGCGGAGCACTGCTACAGCCCGGCACCAACCAGCAGAGCCACAGGATCAAGACGATCTTCCAGTTGCTGCGGACCCAGGAACTTGCGGCCTCGGCGGTCGTCAGCTCGCCGCGCAGCTGCGCATCTTCCAGGCTGCGCAGGATCTGGCCGAAGAGCTGGCCGCGGGGATAACCCATCGAGATCAGACCTTGCCCGTCGAGCAGGGAGGCGGGCCAGAGACAGTCCTGCTGACGCCATCGCTGCAGGCGCAATCTCAGGTCGTGATATCGGCCGAGCAGCCCGTCGGAGGCCAGGCCGTCGACGCGCATCAGCTCCAGCAGTTGATCGGCGTGAGGCTCACGCAGGATTCGCTTGAGCCGGGCCTGCTGCCCCAGATCCAGATCCGCCAGCACTCTGCGATCGGCGACGAGTCGTTCGATGCAGCGGTTGGCCTTGCCCCGGAATCGCATCCGCCCGAGCAGGGCGCCGAGTGCCGCGTCGTCGAGCTCGTGGCACAGGACCGCCATCGCCAGTTCGATCTGGGGACAGCCCAGATGCGTCAGCGCCAGGGTCACGTGCGCCAGGGTCGAGTCGGACACGGCCAGCTCCGGCGCGATGACCGCGAGCATGCCGCTCTCGGCCAGTAGCCTGACCCCGCGCGCGGGATCCGGCCCGGTGAGAATTCGTTCGAGCTCCGCGGTGATGCGCTCGCCGCTGATCCCGTCCAGGCCCCGGGCATTCGAGCGGATCGCCTGCCAGGCCGAGTCTTCGATCTCGAAACCCAGCTGACAGGCAAAGCGCACGGCGCGCAACAAACGCAGGAAATCCTCGGAAAAGCGGGCCTCGGGATCGCCAATCGCCCGGATCAGGCCGGCCTGCAGGTCGACCTGCCCGCCGACCAGATCGACGAACGCCTCGGTCACGGGGTCGAAGTACATCCCGTTGATGGTGAAGTCCCGTCGGGTCGCGTCGTCTTCGATCGAGGCAAAGCGCACGCCTGCGGGGCGTCGACCATCGATGTACTCGAAGTCCTCGCGAAAGGTCGCGACCTCGAAGCAATCCTCTCCGTCCATCACGCGGATCACGCCGAATTGCTTGCCGACCGGCACCGTACGCGGGAACAGCGCCTCGACCGTGGCCGGTTCGGCGCTGGTGACCACGTCGTAGTCCTTGGCCGGCAGGCCGAGCAGCATGTCCCGGACCGAGCCGCCACAGAGGTAGCCCTGGTGGCCTGCGCCCTGCAGCGTCTCGATGATGCGGCGGGCCTTGAGGAAGAGTCGGTCGTCCAACATTCTCTGCTGGAGGTTAGCCCCCCTGAAACTACCCGTCAAGCGACGCCTGCCCTACGCAGCTTGTCAGCCTTTGCGGCCCGTCCTATAATCAGCGAACATGTCCGAGCATCAGACCGATCCGCTGATCGGCGCGCAATTTGGAGCGTGCATCATCGAGAGCAAGGTTGCTGTCGGTGGTTTCGGCACGATCTATCGCGCGCGCGATACCAATCTGGGCATCCTGCGAGCGGTGAAGGTCTTTCATCCCCACCTCTCGGGGCAAGAAGAATTCCGCCAGCGGTTCAACGTCGAGATGCAGGTGCTGGCCACGCTGGACCATGCCAATATCGTCAGCATCGCCTACTCGATCGAGGAGCCAGAGGTCTCCGGCTTCGTGATGGAGTATGTCGAGGGCCGCCCGCTCTCGCAGATGATCAAGGAGGAGGGACAGCTGGCGGTCGATGTCGCGCTGGCGATCTTCGACCAGGTACTCGATGGGATCCAGTACGCGCACGGGTTGCCGGAGCAGATCATCCATCGGGACCTGACCCCTGACAACGTGATGATTCGACCGGACGGCCGGGTCAAGATCCTCGACTTCGGCATCTCCAAGACGCTTCAGCGGCAAAACCTGACCCAGACCGACATCATCCTCGGCAAACCGCTCTACATGGCGCCCGAGCAGTTCGAAGGCGAGGTGACCGTCTTCACTGATCAATATGCGCTCGGCGTGATCCTCTACGAGATGCTGACCGGCATGGTCCCCTTCGAGGGCGACTCGCCGATCTTGCTCTACAAGCGGCACCTGGAGGAGCCGATCCGCCTGCCGCCAACGCTGGCGGAGGGCCTGCCCGACTACCTGGTCAAGGCGCTCTACAAGAGCCTGGCCAAGAACCCGCCGCAGCGTTTCGATTCAGTTGGCGATTTCCTCGCCGTACTGCGCGCGCAGGAATGGCCCGAGACCTGCCAGGCCGAGGTCGATGTGCTCTACCAGGAAGCGGTGCTGGCCTTTCGGCGTCACGACCTGGAGCAGACCGAGGTGCTGCTGAACAAGGTGCTGCAGGCTGACGAGAGCCACATCGACGCTGACAAGCTGCGAATGACCTGCCGCCGTGAACGCGATGAGGCCGCCTCGGTGCAGAAGGCCGATCGCGCCTATCGCGCCGCCGTCGAGGCTCACAGTCGTCGCGCGGATGCCGACGAGATCCACTCGCACCTGCGCGCATTCGTCGAGGCGTCGCTGCGGGTGCCGCACGTCATGCGGGTGAGAAAGCAGTTCCGCCGGGCCAAGCGCAAGTTCCCCAAACTGATGGCGCAGGTGGGGTCGGAGCTCGACACGCAACGGCGGCCGATCTTCGACAAGCTGATGACGATGCTGCGATCCGACGCCTCGAGCCAGCGGCTCGAGGCGCTCTCGCCGCCACGGAAGAAGAAGACGGGGACACGGCGTGTGGGCATCTTCCGCAAGGGCATCGATGCGCTGCGCAAGGAAGACTACGAGGCCGCGATCGGTTATCTCCAGCAGGTGGTCAAGAACCACCCGACCCACGCCGACGCGGGGCGTTACCTGGCGCTCTCCGAAGAAAGCCTCGAGCGTCAGCAAGCAGCGGAACGCCAGCAGCACGCGCGGCAGCAGATGATCGAGCGCATCTTCCAGGAGGGGGTTGCGATGCTCGACAACTGGGATTATCAGTCGGCCATCAGCCGCTTTCGCCAGGTCATGACCCTGGATAGCGAGCACCCTCATGCGCGTGAAATGCTCGAGGACTCGCACAGCCGCCAGCAGGACGCGGACCAGCTGGAGGAGATCTCGCTGTTCTACAACCAGGGCATGACCTTCTTCCAGTGCCGCAAGTTTCAGGAGGCGCTGACCTGCTTCGAGCAGGTACTCGACCGCTTCTCCGGACATCGCGGCGCGCTGGAGTACAGGCGGCGGTCCGAGGCGGCATACGAACAGTCGCGGGAGGTCGATGCGCTGGTCGCGCAGGGGATCGCGTTGTTTCGAAGCGGTGAATACACCCAGGCGCTGGTGCGCCTGAACCGCAGCCTCGAGATCGACAAGAGCCATGGCGATGCGCGTCGCTACCGGCGGCTCTGCGAGGAACTGGCCCGCGCCGTCGGGAGTTGACACCTGCCACTGATGGCCCCCCTGGTTCTGTCGTTTCTCGCCGCATTCGCGCTGGCGTTGTTCGGTTTGCCGCTGATTCATCTCGCGCTCCGCGGGCTGCCGCGTGCGAGCCAGATCTGCGCCGCGCTGCTGCTGCCGATCTGGTTATCATGTCAGCTGTTTGTCGGGGGCGCCCAGCTAGAGCTCTGTCAGGCGATGTGGATCGCAGTGCCAGCGGTCTTTCTCGGCAGCTTGCCCACGGGCCGCTGGCGCCTGGCGGCCTATCTGGCGGGCTGGGTCCTGGCGGCCGGAGTGCTGATCTGGCACGGGGCCGGCATCGACCTGGAACTGCTGCGCGGAACCCTCTGGAACGGCGCGTTCAGCTTGCTCTTTTACCTCTGCGTGGCCGGAGGGCTCGAGGTAACCACCGAGCCGGACCCCTCCCGCGCGACGACACAGCTCATGCTGGGTGGGCTCGCGCTGCTGCTGGTGACCACCTTGACCGGTCAAGCCGCTATCTCCGCACTCGCGGTGCCTGCGCTGGCCATCGCGATTGCGGTGCACCTGCACCTGCTACCGATACCCGAGTTCGATTCCGGCCGGCAACTCGTCACGCTGGTCGGCCTGATTCTCGCTGGCCTGACCCTGGCGACCGGGTTCAGCGAACACAGCCGCCTCGGCGCGCTGGCGGCGCCGTTGATCTGGTCCGTGCCCGGCATCACGATGCTGCACCGACTGCTGCTACGCGAGCCGCCGCCCCATCAGCCGCTCCCCGAAACGATCCTGACTGCCGCAATCTGCGGCTGCGCAGTGCTGCTCGCCGTGTCCTCGCCCGGGGGCCTCGCACGGGTGGCTGCATTTGTC
Organism: uncultured Planctomycetota bacterium; assembly: GCA_964566865.1. Classification (GTDB taxonomy): domain Bacteria; phylum Planctomycetota; class JACQVV01; order JACQVV01; family CAZANL01; genus CAZMLI01. Next base: position 310 of record CAZMLI010000029.1, on the reverse strand, counting down.
GGGATCGTGCTGGCCGTCGGCTTGCTGATTCGCCCCTGGCTCGGCGCAGGCAAGGTGTAAATCTCCATTTACAGTGAAGCCCAAAACAACCCCTTCTCGTAAACAGAGCTTTACTTTCCATTAAACACTTTCGCGCACTGACTTTACGTCAATTCTACCGGAATCGTCGATAGGACACCGATCTGGCCCGCCCCGGATTGTTGCCGTAACCCTTTTACCTTCAATGACATACGAATAACATTGAGACCTACACGACGGATGGCATGACGTTTGCTTTTTGATCGGTTGGCAACCAACGGACGCCATCAAG
>CAZMLI010000028.1:12712-21394 GCA_964566865.1 uncultured Planctomycetota bacterium | reverse complement strand
TCCAGTCGGTTGCCGCACTCCTTCAGCAGCTTGAACGCTTCGGTCAGCGTCTTGCGCGCTTGCTTGCGGTCGTCCATCGTCCGGGCCTGCTCGACCAGGATCAGGCCCTTGGCCTCCGGCAGGTCGAACTTCTCGGCCAGGGCCAGCCCCTCCGAGAGGAAGGTCTCGCGCTGCTCCGGCTTGTCGACCTCGCTGGCCCAGCGGGCTCGGGCCGGCGCGAGGAACGCGCCCTGCCACTCGGACCCCATCTCCTCGTAGTACTTGAGCGCGAAGCTGAAGTACTTGCCGGCATGTTTCATGTTCTTCTGGCGGAAGTACAGCTTGCCCAGCGCGTGATAGATCGCGGCGCCGCCCACCCGATCCGGTAGCCGCTCGAACACTTCGAGCGCCTTGCGCCCGAGCGTCAGCCCCTGATCAATGCTCTTGGCCCTGGCGCTCCAGCGCGTGATCTCCAGCTCGACATAGGCGATCACCCGTTCCACGCCGGTCAGCTTGGCCAGCTTGTGCGCCTGGGTCAGCCTCTGCTGGCTGGACTCCGCCTTGCCTTGTTTTTGCAACAGACGCGCCGACAGCGCGAGCAGCCTGGCGTGGATCACGGCGGCCTCGTAATCCTCCGCGTAGCCGATGCCGGCCTCGACTCGCTTGAGCGCTTCGGGGATCTCGCCGCGCAGCTCGTGCAGCTCGGCCTGGCAGAGCAGCGTGCGGGCCAGCGCGACGAAATCGCGCAGCTCACGGTGGCGATCCTCGGCATGCTGAAAGGCATTCCAGGCGCCGGACCAATCGCCTTGCAGCAGCTTGATGCCACCCTGCTGGTGGTGGTAGTAGCCCTTGTAAATCGAGAACTCGGGATGGCTCTGGTCGATCTCCGCGAGCAGCTCGCCCACGCGTGAAAAGCGGTTCTTCAGCCGGTACAGATCGGCCAGCGTGCCGAGCACCGCGGGCTCGCAGGCCACCTCACCGCCGGTCTCGTGCACCGCCTTGAGTGTCTTGAAAGCGGCATCGACGTCATGCTTGAGGAACTGGGTGATGGCCTGCTCGCGCTTGAGCTGCGGCTCGAACGCCTTCCTGGCGCTGGCCGACTGCTGCAGCCCCAGGGAGGTGGTCTCGGCTGCCTTCTTCAGCTCACAGAGCCGATTGTAGACCCGGGCCAGCACGCTGCAGGCCTCGGCCTGGTCGTGGGCCTTGCCGGATTCGACGCTGATCTCCTGCACGCGCTCGAAGTGCCGCCGGGCGCTGCCCCAATCGCCCCACAGATAGGCCTGCTGCCCCGCGGTCAGCGCCCACTGGCGCTCCTTCTTGACGTTCTGCCCCTGGCCGTAGTGTTCGGCCAGCCGGTCTGCGGGTGGCGGGGTGGCTTTCTCGAACTCCTTGGCCACCGCCAGGTGCATCTTCTTGCGCTGCCTGTCGTTGATGCCCTCGCAGATCGCCCTGCGCACCTCGGGGCTCGGGATATCGAACGTCTTCGGCGCGCCCTCCACCTCATCCCAGTAGCGGTCGCGCGTCAGATCGGTGACGACGTAGCCGAACTGGTTCGGCTTGATACCGGTCAAGCTGCCGATCAGATTCGAGCTGAAGCCGTAGCCGACGACACAGGCCCACTCCAGCGAGGTGCGGTGCTTCTTGCCCAGCTTGGCGGCGCCGACGATCAGCTTCTGTTCCATCTCCTCGGGCAGCGCCGAGATCTCGGCGCCCTCGGTATCGATCAGCCAGGCGTTGCCCTTCTTCTTGATCAGTCCCTTGCTCGACAGGCTGCGCAGATAGGCGCGCAGCATGCCCGGATTGCCGCGCGAGATCTTGAAGGCCTGCTCGAACACCACGTTGTCGGCCTCGAGCCGGCCGATCACCGAGCTGACGAAGCTGCTGACGCTGGCCGGCATCAGCGGGGCGATCGCGATCGCGCTGTAGTACTCGGACTTCTTGATCTTCGGCAGGCGCTTCTGGAACAGGTTCTCGCCCACCTTCTCGTCGCCGCGGTAGGTCGCGCAGGCGAAGATCTTCATCCCCTTCTCCGACCGCACCCGCATGAAGAACTCGAGAAACTCGATCGAGCCGCTGTCGGCCTGCTCGAGGTTCTCGAACAGCAGGTTGATCTGGCGCAACCGGGAGTGCTCGTGAATGAACTCGGTCATCGCCTTCCAGAAGTCCATCCGCGAGCCAGGGATCTCGCTCAGCGGATCGTCAGTGCTCTTTTCCTTGTACGCGCTGACGATGAATTCGATCGTCGAGATGTCCACCTCGAGGCCGGTGTGCAGGCTGGTCACCTTGTCCGGCAGCTTGTGGTGCTCCCGGAAGATGAGCGCCAGCAGCAGGAAGATCGGGCGCGCCGGGATCGGCAGCTTCTCCGCAGTGCCGAAGTCCGCGATGAACACGGGGTCGCCCTCGGGCATGTGCTGCGCGCGGAAGGTCTCGAACAGGCGTGTCTTGCCCATTCCTTCCTCGCCGATCAGCACGACAACCCGCTTGTTCCCCCCCTTGGAAGCCTGATAGACCTCCTTCAGGGAGAGGATCTGAGCCTCGCGCTCGAGGAATTCTGATTCGCCGAGCGCCTCCGGCTGCAACGTCTCTTGACTCAACGGCCCCAATCCTGTGGTCAGATGACGGAAACAGAAAGCCGACTATAGGTAGCGCGGCGACGCAGGTCAACGTGTTGATTTTTTTGGATCAGTGCAGTTTGTGAGGTATAGTTTATCGGGAGACTTTTGTGAGGGAGTGGGACCCCAACCGATTGGACTGAATCCATGTCCCGAGAAGATGTCATCCAGAGAATCGTCGCGTTGAGCAACCAGCTCGCACGCACCGAGCGCGAACTCGGCACCGACTACGATCCGATTCTCGCCGTGGGGGCCGACGCCCTGCGTGCCGAGCTGTCAAACCTCAGTCGCCAGATCCGCTGACTCGGCCGCGCTGGCCGTCATCGTCAGCAGCAGCACGATCCCGCCGGTCAGACAGACCGCCCCGATCACGGCCCAGGTCTGCAGCGGCACCGCCGCGCCCTTGGCCGAAATGATCACCAGCGAGCCATTCCAGGCCAGGTGCAGCGCCACGCCGACCCAGACACTGCCGGTGCGATAGACCGTCCAGCCCAGCAACAAGCCGACGCTGAAGGTCGCGGGGTAGCGCAGGAAGTGCTGATGCGCCACGGCGAACATCGCCGAGACCACCACGATCGCCCAGAACGGCGTCATCGCCCGCCGCAACGACTGCAGCAGCATCCCGCGAAACAGCAGCTCCTCGAAGACCGCCGGCAACAGCGCCATCGTCAGTAGCTGAACCGAGAGCGGGATCTGCTTGAAGACCGCATCGAGATGCTCGAACTGCTCGAACTGCTTGGCCAGCCCGGGGAAGAACTTGATGATCCAGGGCACCACCGGCAGGAACAGCATCGCGCCGCCCGCGCCGATCGCCAGCGCCGCGACGATCGCGATCGCCGGCGGCTTGCGCAAGGCCAGCGAGGCGGCGTACTGCGCGCGGTTGTACCAGACCGCCAGCAGCGCCAGCAGCCCGATCAGCGCCAGCCCCAGCGCCAGGCTCAGCGGCAGCCCCTTGATGATGCCGAACTGCTTGATCATCCAGACGGTGATCTTCTGGTTCCCCATCGCGATCAGAATCATCGCGATGCCAAAGACCACGAAGGCCGCAGCGGCCGACGGCACCGCGCGCGGACGGCTCGGACGCAGACCGACCTTGGTATTGCCGACCTCGCGAAACAGCACATCCTCGCGCCCGCAGACCTGCACGGTGGCCCAGAGCGCCAGCGCCGCGTAGACCATGGTGAAACCCAGCGCGCTGGCGAAGGCCAGCGGGTCGAGCTTCTCGATGAACAGATCCTTGACCAGCAGCACGACGTTGGCCACCGGAACCCAGGCATTGCTCATGTCCAGGTGCATGTTCGGGATCATCGCCACCATCGATAATGGCATCACGATCACCAGCAAGGGGGTCAGATAGTTCTGGCCCTCCTTGTAGCTCCCGGCCAGCGTGGAGAGCATCAGCGCAATGGCGGAGAACAACGCGAGCAGCGGAATCAGCGCCATCAGGATCTTCAGCAGCGCCAGCCAGCCAATCGAGAATTCGTGCTTCGGCGAGTCCTCCACCTCGTCCAGCAAGAAGCTCGGACCGAGCTTCTCGTCGGCCGCGTGACTCTCGTCGTGGTGCGCCACCTTGGCCGCCGAGGCGCTCTTGGTCATGTCCGCGAAGTAGCCGAAAGTCAGCGCCATGCTGCCCAGGTTGAGCATCGAGCCCACTAATCCGATCACAAAGACCGCCAGATACTTGCCGACCACGATCTCCTTACGCGCCGCGGGACTGACCAGCAGCGTCTCGAGCGTGCCCCGCTCCTTCTCCCCCGCCGCCAGATCGAGCGCGGGGTGGAACGGGAAGGTGACCGACAGCAGCACCAGCATGAAGGCGATCATCCGACCGAAGGTGAATCCCCCACTCAGTTGCGGATTGACGTTGCGCGTCACCACCGCCATCGCCCGGACCTTCTTCAGGGTCAGTTGCTTGGCCTTCAGCCGCACGGCCAGCCGGCGAATCGCGATCCGGCGCAGCATCTCGGAGAGCCGCCGCCGCGACATCATCGAGCGATCCTCGGTGACCGTGTAGAGCAGGTTGACCCGGACGAGCTCACCATTCTTCGCCGGATCGACGATGATCACCGCATCGATCTCGCCCTCCTTGAGCAACGCGATCGCCTGCTCCTTGCTCGCGGCCTTCTTCATCTCGATCCGCGGATCGGCGCGCAGCCGATCGACCGTGTCCTGCTGGCCGTCGACGATCACCAGCCGGATCTTCTGCTTGGTCAGGCGCGCCATCTGCATCGCGACCAGCTGCGAGATGCCGATCGCCAGCAGAGGGTAGAGCAGCACCGGAATGCCGACCATCGCCAGCAGGGTGCGCCGGTCCCGGATCGTCTCCAGCATCTCCTTGTTGAAGATCGTCCGGATCACGCGCCAGCTCATGCCACCGCCTCCGCATCGTGTCGCCGGGTCAGCTCGAAGAAGGCCGCCTCCAGCGAATCACAGCCGGCCTGCTGCATCACCGACTCGCAACTGCCGCGCGCCAGAATCTTGCCGCCATAAATGATCGCCACCTCATCGCACAGCTGCTCGGCCAGCAACATCCGGTGCGTCGAGAGGATCAACGTCTTGCCCGACGCGCGGCTCTCCTGGATGAACTCGATCACCGTCCGGGCCACCATCACGTCCAGCCCGCTGATCGGCTCATCGAAGATCAGCACCGGTGGGTCGTGCACGACCGTGCGCGCGATCGAGACCTTCTGCTTTTGCCCCGTCGAGAGCCGTCCGCAGAGGCGCGTCTGAAACTCCTGCATCTGGAACTGCTCGACCAGGCGCGCGATCCGCTGCTGCAGCGCCGACTCCTCGATGCCGTGCAGCCGACCGAAGAAGGAGATCATCTCGACGGCCGTCAACCGCTCGTAGGTGCCGGTCGATCCGGTCTGGAAGCCGATCCGGCGCCGCACCTCGATCGAATCGCGCTGACAGTGGTGCCCCTCGATCCAGACATCGCCCTCGGTCGGCGCGAGCAGCGTGGCCAGCATCCGCAGCGCCGTGGTCTTGCCGGCGCCGTTGGGTCCGAGCAGGCCGAAGATCGTGCCGGGCGCCACCTCGAAGTCGATGCCAGCGACCGCGACGACATCCTCGTCGCCGCTGCTGAATACCTTGCGCAAGCCACGGGCAACGATGCCCTTTTCCGTCGGTGGTGCGGGTATCAACTAATGCTGACCGATCAACTTGTGGACTTGCGGGACGACGCGCGATCCGGGGTAGATCCGGTTGACCGCCGACTGCAGCGCCAGCATCTCGTCCGGTCCCGGGGCCTCGGTCACCACCCCGTAGGGCGTCACCGGTTGCAGGATCAACTGCGCGCCGCCCGCCTCGGGCTCCAGCGCCTCGATCACCGGCAGAAAGGCCTCCAGCCGCAACTTCGCCGGAATGACGATCTTGATCAGCAGCTCCCGATGCCGCGCGACGCGCAGAAAGGCCAGCGTCGCATCACGATCGAGGAAGCCGTGCCGCGTGGGGTGCAGCTTGACATCCATCGCGATCATGTCGATCACGCCGGCCACCTCCCCCAGCTCGTCGGCCAGCAGGCCGTTGGTCTCGAGATAGGTCCGCAGCCCTTCCGGACGCAACGCCTCCGACAGGGCCCGCACCATCGGCCAGTACCAAAGCGGCTCGCCGCCGGTGAACGAAACCCAGCCGTGCAGCCCCGGATGCTCCTGCAGCCGCCGGATCGCCCCCAGCAGGGTCTCGCGCGAGATCGGGTTGGCCACCCGCTCCCAGTCACGCAACCCCGCCGTGCGCTCCAGCCTCGGCGTCATCTTGGCCGGATTCTGATCCGGCGTATCGCAGTAGTTGCAGGCGATGTGACACTCGAGAAAACGAACGAAGATCTGCCGTTCGCCGAGCAGCACACCCTCCCCCTGAATGGCGGAGAATACCTCGGCCAGATCGGCCGCATCAGCAGTGCAACGGGGTGTCAGCATCGGCAAGGATGATACGGCGACCCCAGCGGCATCGCAACCGATTATGGGATTCAGCGAGTGAGCCGGTCGACGATCTCGTGCAGCTTTCCCGGATCGGAGGTCGGCGAGGCGCAGGTCTGTCCGACGCAGACGAAGACGCCCGGTCGGGGCAGACGCGGGTACTGTAGCTTGGGGTTGGCCAGCGGCCCTTCGCGGTGGTCCAGCCAGTCGACGCACTTGATCGCGCTCGGGTAGCGCAGGGCGACACCGAACAGCTTGCGTGCCAGGGGACTGCCCTTGGGCCCGACAATGGTGATGTTGGGCATCGGACGGGAGACGACCCGGTCGGCGAGCAAGACCCCGCCGATCGACAGCCCCCGCTTGCGCGACACCGCCGGGGTCGACAGATAGCGCATACCCCAGCGGGCCAGCTGCCGATAGTCCTGCTTGCCGGTGTGTGCGTACAGACGATTCGCCACCCGCACGACCCAGACGTTCTCGTCCAGTTGCGGCGTCGGCGCCAGCGCGCGCGGCGTGTCGGGCGATGCCCTGGCGGTCAGGAAACCGCCGCCCGGCCGCTTGAACCGAGCGCCGATGAAGCGCAGCGCGGCCTCGGCGCGGGTTTGCCAGACCCGATCCGCCGTGACCTCGTAGAGCCCGAGAAACGCGCGGCAGATGGCCAGTGTATCTCCCAGAAAAGGACCCGCCGTGTCTCGTTCGGCATGTCGAAATCCCCCGCCAGGCAGGCCGCGGTGCTTCAGCACCCAGCGCGCGGCCGCCAGCGCATCCGCCAGCGGTTGTGGATCCCCCGACGCCTTGAACAGCGCGGTCAGGCCACAGATCGCCCAGCCGTTCTCGCGGGAGTAGCGCTGCTTGTCCACGCGCGGTATTCCCACGGCGCGCCGACCCGCATCGTCCTTGGCGAAGTAGTCGGCCGAGTGCTGCCCCTGCACCACGTCCGCATCCTGGCTGACGTAGAACGCGCCCTCGGGAGCACGCAGGAAGCGCCGCAGATAACGCTGGATCCGTCGCGCGGCCTGCAGATAACGGCGGTCGCCCCAGAGACAATGCGCCAGCGCGAAGACCCGCATGCTCTCCGCCTGATACTGCATGATCTTCTCGTAGTGCGGGTGGGTCCAGTCCCCTCCGTGCGAGTACTGATAGATGCCGCCCCAGATCGGATCGATCAACTTCAGCGCACCGTCGAGATTGCCGCGCGCCATACGACCAGCCGCCTGGTCGCCCGCGCGAAAACGCTCCATGCAGTGTTCGACGTTGTCCCAGTTGAGGTACTTGTGGACGGTGCCCCAGCCGCCTTGCGACTGATCGTATCCGGCGACGATGCGCTGCTCGAGCAGCTCCCGCAGCGCCGGGGAGAGCCTGCCGCGCGTGCCGGTCCGCAGCGGCGCTACCGGTTTGACGGACGGCCCGGGACTCGGATCCGCGATGATCGCGCGCAGCAGCGCTGCCATCGGCCGCGGCGGGATGTAGCCCCGCCGCTTGACGATCTCCCCGCCCTGCGGCGAGAAGACGATGGTCGCCGGCCAGCCATAGTCCTCGTAGCGGTTCGCCAGATCCGGCCGCGAGTCCTGATCCACCTTGACCGCGATGAAATGCTGCTGAATCAGCCGGACGACGGCCGGATCATGATAGGTCACGCGATCCATCACATGACACCAGTGGCACCAGACAGCGCCGAGATCCAGCAGCACGAACCGGTCCTCACGCTGCGCGCGGCGAAACAGATCGTCCGACCACGCGACCCACTGGATCGTCTTGCTCTCGGTCGTACAAGCGCCCAGACCGCAGAGCAGCGCCAACACGAGTAACCCGGCAAGGGATCTCAGCGACTCGCGCGCGCTTTGGGCCATACGGGTAGTATATGATCACTTGCATGCGTCGCTATGCAATCCTGCTGCTACTGGCTGCTGGGCCCTTGCACGCTCAGCAGAAACGGGCTCCGCAGCTCGAGCAACAGCGCATCGAATTGCTGCTAGAGCTTCTCGACAGCCCCAGCTTCCGGATGCGGCAACGGGCCAAGAAAGAGCTGCTCCGAGCTGGTAAGCCAGCCCTGCTGGCCCTGGCGCGGTTCATCTCCGGGGCGCCAAGCCTGCATGCGCGAAAATCCGCGCAAGCGATCCGCAACACCATTGTCACGAAGCTGCGTTGGGCCACGTTCAAGGGCGGGCCGATTG
>CAZMLI010000028.1:0-12612 GCA_964566865.1 uncultured Planctomycetota bacterium | reverse complement strand
CGCAACACCATTGTCACGAAGCTGCGTTGGGCCACGTTCAAGGGCGGGCCGATTGCTGCGGGGCTCCAGGCGACACTTCGAAGCGAAAAGGCCGTGTATGCCCAGGAAGAAAGGCTCTGGTTTCAGCTCGAGATCCGAAACGTCTCGAGACAGCCAGTGCGGCTGAATCCGCTGACGGCATTCGATCTCGGTTTTCGCTGTGGCGAAAACCAAGACATCCAGTGGCAGCAACAAGCCGAGGCCAGAATCAATCTCAGACGCATGAGCAAGCCGGCCCGGATGAACACGAACTACTACGGCAGACCAGCGGCCCACGAGCCTCCGACACCAACTCAGCTGCGGCCCGGGCGCTCACACTGGCGCAAGTTTCGGCTGGACCGCCTTCCGCTCTACCGCAACCTGCCTCCAGGCCGCTATCAGTTGACCGTGAGCTACTACAACCGGGGACGAACGCAGAAGAAGCACCTGCTATCAAATTGCGTTTCCTTCCGCATCGTCGCAGGTCGTCGCCCGTAGGGCGGGGCCATCAATAGCTGGTGCTGAATTGCAGCTGGTGCAAGCGCCAGTAGATCCCCTCGCGCGCGAGGAGTTGCTCGTGCGTGCCTGACTCGGCGATCCGCCCGTGGTGTACGACGAGGATCCGGTCGACGCTGCGCAGCGTCGCGAGTCGGTGGGCGATCAGGATCGCGGTGCGGCCCTCGAGCAGTCGCTCGAGGCCGCGCTGGACGATCGACTCGGTCTCGTGGTCGATCGCCGAGGTCGCCTCGTCGAGCACCAGCACCGGGGGATCGTGGGCCAGCGCGCGGGCGAAGGCGAGCAGCTGCCGCTGTCCGACGGAGAGGTTGCCGCCACGATCGGCCAGTCGGGTGTCGAAACCGTTGGGCAGGGCCTCGATGAATGCGGTGGCCTCGACCACGTCGGCGGCGCGGCGAATGGCCTCGATCGAGATCTTCGGGTTATCCAGACCGATGTTGGCCGTCACCGTATCGGCGAACAGGTAGACATCCTGGGGCACCAGCCCGATGGCCCGGCGCAGCTCCACCGGATCGAAGCGTTCGATCGGCGTGCCGTCCAGCAGGATGCGTCCGGCGGTCGCATCGTAGTGACGGGTCAGCAGCTTGACCAGGGTGGTCTTGCCCGATCCGGTCGGGCCGACGATGCCGATTCGCTCACCCGGCGCGACACTGAAGCTGACATCCCGCAGCACCGGCTCGCTCGAGTTGTAGGCGAAGTCGACATGCTCGAAGCAGATCTCGCCGCGCGGTGCCTGAAGCGGCAGCGGGTCCGGCGGCGCCGTGATCCCTACCGGCTCGTCGAGCAGGTCGATCACCTTTTCCCCAGCCGCGAGCGCGCTCTGCAAGACGGTATACTTGGCCGACAGATCCTTGATCGGGTTGTAGAACTTCTGCGTGTACTGAATGAACGCCACCAGCACGCCGAAGGTCAGCGCCCCCTGACTCGCGAGTCCCCCGCCGTACCAGATCAAGACCCCGACCGACAACGAGCTGGCCAGTTCGACGAGCGCGGAGAGGGTGGAATCCCAGCGCACCGAGAGCAGCTCGGTCGACAGCAGCCGTTCGCTGCGCTCGCCAAACTCATCCGCACAGCGCTGCTCCTGGCGAAACAGATGAACGATCTGGATCCCGCTCAACGCCTCCGCGAGGTAGCTGTTGAGCGTCGACAAGCGCAGGCGAATCTCGCGGTAGGCCTGGCCCAGGCGCAGGCGCAGCCACCAGGCCAGCAGTACCAGCGGCGGGATCAAGCAGAAGGTCACCAGCGCCAGCTTCCAGGAGAGCACCAACATCACCACGACGATGCCGATCAGCAGCAACAGATCGGAGAGGATCGAGACCAGGCCGCTGGCGAACAGTTCGCCGATCGCCTCGACGTCGCCGGTTAGCCGGGTGATCACCCGCCCGGTCGGGGTCTTGTCGAAGTAGGCCGCGTCGAGCTGCTGGACCTTGGCAAACAGCGCCGTGCGAATGGCGAAGGTCACCTGCTGCCCCGTGAGTTGCATCACGTAATGGTTGATCGCCATCGCGCAGAAGGTCAGCATCACTGCGCCGAAGTACAGGCCGGCCAACCGGCCCAGCCCCTCGAGCTTGCCCGGCGCGATGTGCTCGTCGACCACCAGCTTGACCAGCCAGGGGGTGACCAGCTGCACCCCGGCCAGCACGGGCAAGAGGCAGAGCGAAACCGCCAGCAGTCGCCAGTGGGGCCGCACGAACGGCCAGAACCGCTTCAGCAAACCCAGGTCCACCAGCCGACTCACCGCAGCTCTCCCAGCGCAGCCCGCAGCTCCTCCTGCTCGACCATGCGTCGATAGGTCTCGCTGCTGCGCAGCAGTTCGTCATGGGTGCCGATCGCTTCGAGCCGGCCGCGGTCGAGCATCAGGATCCGGTCGCAGAGCCGCGCGGTGCGGGTCCGGTGCGTGACCATGATCGTCGTCTTGCCCGCACGCAGCGCGAACAGCTCGTCGAGGATCTGCTGCTCCGCACCCGCATCCACGCTGGCCGTGGCGTCGTCGAGTGTCAGGACCGGTGGCTCGACCAGCAGGGACCGGGCCAGGGTCATGCGCTGGCGCTGCCCGCCGGACAGCGTGACGCCGCGCTCCCCGACCCAGGTCTGGTAGCCCTGCGAGAATCCGCGAATCTCCTCGTCGATCCGGACCCGACCGGCGACCGTCTCGACGTCGGCCTGGGCCGCGGTTGGCTCGCCAAAGGCGATGTTCTCGTCGATTGGCCGGCTGAATAGCAGCGCCTCCTGCGGCGCCTGGGCCACCGCCCGCCGAAGATCCGCCAGTTGGATCTGGTTGATGTCATGCCCGTCCAGGAAGATCGCGCCGTCGGGCGTGGGATACAGTCGCGAAAGCAGGGCCAGCAAGGTCGACTTGCCCGAGCCCACGCGCCCCATCAGCGCGACCCGCTCGCCGGCTGCGACCTCGAAGGTCAGCCCGTCGAGCACCACCCCCTGCTCGCCCAGTCCATAACGCCAGGTCAAATCGCGCACGACCAGCGCCCCTTCGATCTCGGTCAGCGCGATCGCGTCCGGGGCATCGGCGACCGACGGCTGCGCGTTGAGCACTTCACAAACGCGGCCCAGCGCCGGTCGCGTGCGCTGGAGAATGTTGATCACCCAGCCCATGGCGTAGGTCGGCCAGACGAGCATCGCCAGGTAGGCGATGAAGGCGACGAACTGGCCCAGGGTCAACTCCCCCGAGATCACCCGCTGCCCGCCGGCGTAGAGGATCACCAACGTGCCCAGCCCGGTGCCCAACTGCATCAACGGCGTCATCAGTCCACGGGCGCGCGCGACCGCCAGGTTGCTGTCGCGGTAGGCTCTGGCCGCATCGTCAAAGCGGCGCGACCCACGTTCATGCGCGGCGAACCCGCGCACCACGAAGGAGCCGGCGAGGGTCTCATGGGCCAGGCTGGTCACGTCGGCCAGCTTCTCCTGGGCCAGCAGCGAGTGGCGCCGGATCGACTTGCTGGTCTGACTGATGCCCAGCACCAGCAGCGGAAAGGGCAGGAAGATCAGCAAGGTCAACTGCCAGTCGATCGACATCAGCAGGCTGAGCGCCATGGTGTAGAGGAAGACGATGTTGCAGCTGTAGAGCAACCCCGGCCCCATCAGCGCACGGATCGAGCGCACGTCGTGGGCCACCCGGCTCATCAGATCGCCGACCCGCATCCGATCGAAGTAGTCGCTGGACTTGCGCAGCAAGGCGCCGAACACGTCGCGGGTCAGCGCGATCTGGGCCCGCCGCGCGTTGCCCAGAAAGCAGAGGCGCGACCCGACGCGGAACAACGCGACACCGACCGACAGCGCCAGGATCGCCAGCGCGTGCGCGCGAATCTCGGCCGGTGGTGCGCCGGCTTCGATCCGGCTGACGGCCCGGCCCAGAATCCAGGGCACGGCCAGTCCCAGCGCGTTGGTCACCAGCAGGCAGAGCACGCCCAGCAGATAGCGAATCCGATGCAGACCGACGAAGCGGCGAACGAGCCGGAGTGGCGTCTGGTTCAGGCTACGTCTTCGAGATTCTCGACGATCTTGATCACCTGGTCGAAGCGTGTGATCGTCAGGACTTCACGCACGAAATCGTTGGCCTGGCAGAGATAGAAGCTGATCTCCTGCTTCTCCGCTTCCTCGAGGAAATAGGCCATCGAGCCCAGCGCCAGCGAGTCGATCTCGCCCAGGTCGGTGAAGTCGAAGACAACCGTCTCGACCCCGTCCTCGAAGGTGGCGACCACCTTCTGCTTGAACTCATCCGAGTTGAAGATGCTGAGAAACGAGCAAGGACGGACCAGCACCTGAGCACCGTCGCGCTCGATCTTGTAGTGGATCCGCGAACGGACGGTGGTGGTGATTCGCGGCGTCGACGAGACGACCGGCTTCTTGCGCGACTCGAGGGTCAGCTCCAGATCGCGCGACGCGGCGAGCGTATTGGGAAACTCGGCGCGGGCATTTTCGAGCAGGGCGTCGATCTTCTCGTCGGTCGCCGCCGGATCGTGATGGAACAGGACCAGCGTGGTCACGTTGGCCGCGCGCGCCAGCTCGATGCCCGCCTTCCAGGTCGAGTGGCCCCAGCCGCGATGGTTCACGTACTGCTCCGGCGTGTACTGCGCGTCGTAGATCAATACGTCGGCGTCCTTCGCCAGCTCGAGCACCCGCTCGTCCAGGCGATCCTCGAAGTGCTCGGTGTCGGTGACGTAGGCCATGATGCCGGCGCCGTCTTGAAAGCGGAAGCCGAGGTTGCCCTGCGGATGGTTCAGCGCGCGGCTGGTGACCAGGGTCCCACCGATCTGGATGTCCTGCTCGATGATCTCGACGAACTTGAGATCGGCGCCGAAGGCCTCCATGTCGACCGGGAAGTAGAGGTTGCCCATCTGGCCCGAGAGCGCATTGGTCAAGCGGCCGTCGACCTTGAACTGCCCGTAGACGGTGAACGACCAGTCCTTCGAATAGAGCGGGGCAAAGAAGGGAAAACCCTGGATGTGGTCCCAGTGATAGTGGGAGATGATGATCGATCCCTGCCGCTGGATGCTCTCGTCCTCCAGCAGACTGACGCCGAGTCGGCGAATACCGGTACCGGCATCCAGGATGATCAACCCACCGTCGGCAGTGCGTACCTCGATACAGGCGGTGTTGCCACCGTACTTCATGTACTCGGGTTCGGGGGTAGCGATACTGCCGCGCGTACCCCAGAATTTGATCTTCATCTAATCGCTCACCCTGTTGATCATATTCTAGTTGCGCGCCCTGCAAAAGGCGGCGCGTCCCCCTTTCAGCCATGGACGCAGCGCAAATCCCCTTGTTCAGGCAGTTTAGCACAGCGGGGGAGCGGATGTCGAGTACGGAACTGGTGTGGCGACAGCCGGCTAGTCTTCTTCCGGCCACTCCAGGTAATGCGGTGGCTTCTCGGCGTCCGGCAGCAGCTTGTGCGTCGACTTGTCCTGGGCCGCGGCCCTCAACTTGTTCAGCTCATCCTGCGCCGTGATCGCCAGCGGCTGCCCCGGGAAGTACTCGATCACGTGCTCATAGAGCTTGATCGCCTCTCCCACGAGGCCAGCATTGCGGTACTTCTTGGCCATCTGGAACCGCGCCTGTGGGGCCCGCTCGTCATTGATGCCGTAAAGCCAGCAGTACTTGTTGAGTACGGCGGCGCTCTGCTTGTGGTCCAGCCGCCAGCCGTACATGTTGTGTGTTTGCCAGAGCACCTCCTTGCGATGCTTGGCCAGCGGCCGCTCCTCGACCTTCTTGATGTACCACTGCAGCCCCGTATCGGTCATGGAGAATAACGCCACGCCGATGGCGGCGAGAATCAGGATCAACGCGAATTTTCTCCACAGGACCATCTTCTCGTTCATGGCCGCACCTCCAAGGAATGCAAGCTACCGAGGTTCAACGTCACCTTAGTATAACTATAGGACATAAGCAACTCAGCGACTAGCGGCCGACCCAGCGCGGAAAGCCAACGCCGAGCAGGAGTAGCAGCCCGGCCAGCAGCCAGCAGATGTCCGAGAGGTCGCGGCCTGGACGCCGAGCCGCAGGCGAGGGCTGATAGCGCGCGATGGAGGTCAGCCAGCCGCCACCGCTGGCCCGCGCCAGTTGAGCCAGCGGCCCCGGCCGCGGGGCCAGCCGCGCCAGTTCGGGGCCGTACGGCACGCCGATTTGACGGGAGTCCAGCGTGCGCGACCGACCGATCTCCTGCAGGCGCAGGCGCCAGATCAGGCCAGGGGTCAAGGCCAACCGAGCCCGATACACGCCGGGGGCCACGGCCACCAGGCGCGTCGACTGCGTCTGCTCGCCGGCCCGGGCGATCACCTGCAGTCGCGGTCGGGGCACGTTGCCGCGCACCACCGCGACCAGCTCCACCAACCCGTCGGTGAACTCGGCGCGCAACGAGACCGGACGCAGGCGCTCGCCACCCGCGGTCCAGAGCAGGGCATGTCCCAGCAGATTGCCCCGCTCGGGCCAGGCGCGATAGTGGATCCCCCACGGGCCCTCCAGATCGAGGGCCAGATAGGCGACGCGCGCACCGGCGCGGATCCAGCTGGCGTAGACCGGATGGCCTGGTTTCTTCCCGGCCAGCAGCAGTGCCGTCGCGCCCGGCTTGAGACTGGTCCGGCAGCTGCCGGCCAGCGGCGGAAATTTCACCTGTGCCAGCCGGCCCAGTCGCGCTGAGACCGCGCGCACCGCCTGGCGTCCCGGCACGAGCATCTGCCAGCGCTTGCTGCGGTACTGCGCCAGCAAGAACAGGGGCAGGTTCTTCAGCTGGGTCACGCGCAGCGTCTTGCCGTCGGCCTGATCTATCAAGTCGGACAGCGCCGCGCTCTCTCGATCGCCCGTCAGCAAGACCTGCAGCGCCACACCGCTCTTGCGCAGGTCCCCGACCGCCAGTCTCTGCTCCTGGGTCTGGCCGTCGGTGATCATGATCAAAATCCGGTTCGCCAGCTTCGAGGCGGCCAGTTCCTTGTGGGCCGCGCTCAGAACGGGCTCGAACCGCGTGCCGCGGCCGGCCAGCAACCGCCGCTGAATCTGCGCCATCAACGGCTGGCGGGCCTTGCCCAGTTTCACCCGCGGCAGCAGCAGCTGGTGCGAGTACGCGAAAGACCAGACGGTCAATTCCGTGCCGTCTTCGAGCGTCTCGATCAGATCGCCGAGTGCCACGGCCGCCATCTGCAGCTTGCGGCCCGCCATGCTGCCGGAGCAATCGATCAGCACCGCGACCGCCGCCGGCGGCCTCGGACGCGAGCGGGGGCGCAACCAGACCGGCAGCTCCCTTTCCAGGGGCCGTTCGATCCAGCCGCCGTCGGCCAGGCTGCGCTGCCCGCCGAGGAACAGGCAGCCGCCGCCGGCCTGGATGAACTGCACCAGACGCGCCTCGACCGCGTCGGTCATCCGCCGCGCCGCCAGGTCGTCGAGCACGACGGCCGTCACGTCGGCCAGTTGACGCGGATGCAGCGAATCAGGTCGGGCAAATTGTAGCTGCAGACGGTCGGCCAGCGCGCCCAGCAACTCGGACGGCTGCCCCGAGGCGCAGAGCCAGAGCACACCCGGCTTGCGACCGACCAGCCGCCGCAGGGTGTAGCGGTTGTTGGCCAGCGTCTGCTCCGCCTGGCCCGCCGCGGGCATCAGCTGTAGCTGATAGTCGACCCACCCGGCGGCCGACACCCGGTCGGAGAGCAGCAGCGTCAGCTGTCCAGGTCCCTCCAGCACGACCGATCGCCGGACGATGACCTTTCCCCCGCGCTTCAACTCGAGCTGCGCCTTGCCCGCCGACGTCGAGGCGACGTCGACCGCGATGCCGAACCGGACGCCCGGCAGCAGAGCGGGCGGGGTTCGCACAGCCACCAGCCGCATGTCCGGCTGCGGTTTCGGCGCCAGCACGAAGACTCGCTTGCCGCTGGGCGCCTGCCAGACCTGACCGCGCTGCGAATCGATCCCGTCGCTGAGCAACAGCACATCGCCCGGACGAGGCTCGAGCGTGGCCAGGAAGCGCAACGCCTGCCCCACCGAGGTGGCCTGCGCATCGATCCCGACCTCGGAGATCCGGGCCAGCGCCGCCGGCAACTGCTCGGGTGCGATCGGCCCCGCAGCCAACGCCGGTCCACCGCCAAAGGGCACGAGCCAGATCTGGTCGCGCGCGGAGAGCCGCTCCGGCAGCCCGGCGAGCGAACGCTCGGCCCCACCCCGATAACTGGCCGAGCGATCGATCAGCAAGAAGATCCGCCGGCGATCGGACTGCGAGCCAGCCCGCGGACCAGCCGCGGCCAGCGCGATCAGTCCCAGCAGCAAACACAACCAGAGCTTCAGCGGGCGGGATGCGCTCGCGCGCAGCCGCCAGCAGATCACGGGCGCCAGGCCCGCCAGCAACAGTCCCCATGGGTCAGAAAAACTCATCGGCTAGTCATTTTAGACGTTTATCTGCTGCGCTGGCTTAAATTGATTTCTTCGATATTCTGCGCCCATGAAAAATGGCATAGATCAAGTCTTCGGCGCGCCCGACGCGCGTCGTGCTCTCGTGGTGGCTGGCGCCTGTGGAAACGTGGGCTTCGGCAAGCTGGGACAGTTCGCGCGGCTGCTCTCCAAACACGGCGTCCCGGTCATCGGTCTGGACCTGGCCGAGCAGGTCGCCGACGTTCCGGAGCGGCTGCGGGCCGAGTTCGGCAAGAAGTTCGACACGGCGGTAGTCGACAAGATCCTGGCCAGCACCACCTGCGTGCAGGGTGGCATCGACGCGATCGAGCAGCCGATCGGCATGGTCTTCGAAGCCATCCCCGAACGCATCGAGCTGAAGCGCGCGTTCTATGCCCAGATCCGCGAGGTGGCGCCCGAGGCGATCATCATCTCCGCGACGAGTGGCTTCACCACCCGCAAGCTGTTCGGCGAGCTGCCCGGCAGCGAGCGCTGCGGCGTCCTGCATCCGTTTTTCCCGCACCTGACCAACAAGCTGTTCGAGTTCCCCTTCGACGGGGTGACGTCGGAGCAGACACAGGCAGAGATCTCCGCGCTGTTCAAGCAGCTCGGCCTGATCCTGATGCCCGTGCGCGACGTGCCGAGCTTCGCCGCCGACCGCGTCTTCTGCATGATGATGACCGAGGCGGTGCGGATTCACGCCGAGACCGGCATGGCGCCGGGCACGATCGACGGCGCGCTGCACGACCTGCTCGGCACGCGCCCGTTTCTGGTGCACAACATGATCTTCGGCTCCAACGCGCTGACCATCTCCTGCATCGACGAGCTGGCCACCGAGTCAAAAAGCAACTTCTATGACGTGCCCGAGCTGTTCCGCGAGTATGCGGCGGACCTCGACCGCAAGTGGGATACCAGCAAGCGCGACAAGCCGACCGCCGAGGAGCGGGCGCTCGTGCGCAGCCGCGTCTTCGGCGCACTGTTCGCCATCAGTAGCCTGATCCTCGAAAAGAAGATCTGCACGGCGCGCAACCTCAACCTGATGTGCGAGCAGGCGCTCGCGTTTCGCAAGGGCATCCCGGCCGTCGCTCGCGTGGAGGGCCTGGAAGTCTCCAGCGCCCTGGTCAGCGACTACCTCAGCTCGCAGTCGATCACGCTGCCCGAAGAGGTCGCCGCGCCCGCGGTACTGACCGACGCGGCGCAGCTCGACGGGCTCTACATCAGCACAGGAATGCATGACGGCCACCTGGTGATCAGCCTCGGACGCTCCGCGATCAACTCGGTCTATGTCGAGGAGTTCGACGCGGCGCTCGATCTGCTGGAGCAGGGAGATGCGCAGGGCGCAGTGCTGATCGCCGACGGCGTGATCAACCAGGAGTTCGGCCGCGGGGCAGATGTCACCGAGTTTCTGCCGGCGCTCGGCGACGAGGCCACCGCGACCAAGCTGTCGGAGCGCTGGAAGTCGGTCTTCGCGCGGATCCGCAGCATCGGCAAACCGGTGGTCGCCGCGCTCTCGCGCCGCTCGCTCGGCGGCTCCAACGAGATCGCCGCGCTGTGTCATGGACGCGTCGCCACGCCGGGCACCACGATCGGACAGCCCGAGCCGGTGGTCGGCGTGATCCCCGGACTCGGCGGCACCACCACCTTGCTGCGCGGCGCGCCGGCGGCTTCCCGCCCACGCATCGCCGAATTGCTGCTGACCGGGGATCCGATCTCGGCTGAAGAGGCCGTCACCCTGGGCCTGATTCAGCAGGTCGTGGCGCCGGCCGAGCTGCTCGACAGCGCCATCAGCCTGGCCCGCCTGATCGCAGCGGGCAACGGCCCGAGCTTCGAAGAGGGCAGCTTCGAGCTCGAGATTCCGGCCGACGTACCGATGACCAACGCTGCGGGCATTCGCCTCGACGCGACTTATCGCGCGCTGCTGCAAGAAACCCTCACGGGATGCGCCGCGCGCACATTCTCCGAAGCGATGCAATACGAGACCGCGCAGTCGGGCAAGGCCTTCACGCTGTCCGCCGCCCGGATCGGAGTCAATGCATTGCTGCGCGGCAAGAAGCCCGAATTCGACGCCTAGGAAATACCCGATGTTCGACAAACGCACCCTGCTGTTGATTCCATTGCTGATTCTGCTGGCGACGTGCACCGACGAGACGCCCCCGCCGGTGCCGCCGCACGAGCAGGGCTTGCAAGCCAACGAAGAGGCCGCGGCCAGCGAGGCAATCAAGGCGCTGCTGGCCGAGGTGCGGGTCGCGATGGTGGTCACCGCGCGCAAGCCAGAGGGCGCGAGCGACTTCACCTACGAGGTCTGGTCCGATCTCGACCGCGACGGCGACCTGACCCACTTCAGCTGGCACCGGGTCCCCAAGCACGACGGCAGCTACGATTACCTGCGCGACCCGCTCGAAGGGGATACCGATCCGGGCCAGGATCCGCTGAAGGATACCAGCAACGAGTCGCTGGCCAGCCGCGCGGAGGAACTTGAGGCCAGCGGCGGCAGCCTGTTCATGCCACTGCACGCGACGAGCTTCCCCTACGCCTTCGAGCGCATCGCCGCAGCGTTCGACCACAAGGACGCCGGTGACCTGCTGGTGATCTACATCCCCGCCGGCACGGGCGGCGGCGCCGGCACACACGGCAACCTGAACATCGCACAGTCCCGCAGCCCGCTGCTGATCTCGGGCGCCGGAATCAAGTCGCTCGGCACGATCGGCGCGCCGGCGCGACTGATCGATATCGCTCCGACCGTGGCCCACTTGCTCGGCGTCACCCCGCTGACCGGCAAACGACTCGACGGCAGCCTGGGCAAGACGTTGCTCAAGCGGCAGGACGGACGCGTGCTGCACGAGACGCTGTCCGGCGGCACGGCCAGGCGCGCGATCATCCTGGTCTTCGACGGAATGAACCACACACACCTGCGCAAGCTGCTCGAGGCGGGCGCGCTGCCCAACTTCGCCAAGCTGGCCAAGGCGGGCGCGTTCTTCGAATACGGCGCGATCGGCAACTTTCCCAGCCGCACCTTCCCCGGCCACAATACGATCGGCACCGGCAGCTACTCGGGACACCACGGGCTGCTGGACAACAACTTCTACGATCGGGTCGAGCGCGCCGTCAGATCCCCGTCCGCGGAGAAGTTCGGCACCTCGCATTACCTGACCGAGGACGTCGAGACCTTGTTCGAGGCGCTGACCCGGAGCTACGGATCGGCCTACACCGTTTCGATCAACGACCCGAACACGCGCGGGGCGACCCTCGCGCTGCTCGACGGCGAGCTGCCCGACGGCATTCCGGCGACCGACGCCGACTGCCCGGGCCTGCCGATACTGACCGGCCTGTCGCTCAAGGGCGCGGTCACCTGGGGTATGCACGTGCTCGGCACGCAGCTCGCGATGAAGCAACTGCTTGGTCCCAAGGACCCCAAGCTGATGCTGGTCAACCTGCCGCTGCTCGACGTGATCGGCCACGAGAAGGGCCCCCACCACCCGAGCATCGACGCCGCCTACGTCGCGACCGACAAGCTGATCGGCTGCCTGCTCGAGACCCTGGAGGAAACCGGCAAGCGGGACAGCACCCTGCTCGTGTTGACCTCCGATCACGGCATGGGCGCCCGCGACAAGAGCCTGCCCGGCAGTGTGCACAGCGCGCTGACCAAGGCTCACGTGTCCTTCACCGCCCCCGGCGGACTGTTCGTCTACCTCAAGTGCCTCGACCTGCACACCGTGCGCGACGGATCGAAGCTGACCGTCACGGTCACCGATGACGACCACGACAGCAGCGGCACCCGCCCCGCCGCCCGCGGGGCAACCGTGCGCGTCACCGTCGGCGGCAAGACCGTCTCGGCGACCACCGATTACTCGGGCAGCGCAACGCTGGTCTTGCCCGCGTCAGGGGCAGCGAAGATCGTCGTCACGCATACCGGTTTCAACAAGGTCACGCGAACGCTGAAGTAGTTTCAGGCTGACTGGGCCAGCCGTTCCAGATGCACCAGCAACTTCTGCTGGCGCGAGACGAGACCCTGCTGAACCTCGCGGCCGGTCGCAAACAGTAGATAAACCCGGGTCCCACGGGCGAAGCGGCGCAGGACCCCACGATAGCGCAACGCGTAGGCGCCGAGCAGCGGTGCGGCGACGGCAACGAGCGTGCCGGGCCAGCCGAGCCAGAACCAGCCGGCGGCGCCCAGCGCGGCCCACCAGGGCACGA
>CAZMLI010000027.1:18158-21589 GCA_964566865.1 uncultured Planctomycetota bacterium | reverse complement strand
GGCCAACTTATACTTTGCGGTACAGGCCCTTCTAGGGGGATTCTTTCGTGGAACAGGTACAGCAACCCAGCGGTCCGCAGGCCAGCATCTCGCGTCTAGGCGAGTGGTGCGTCGGCGTGATCGAAGGCACGGGTGACGCGATCCTGTTATTCGGGCGAAACCTGGGCTGCCTGGTCACCTTTCGCTACAAGAAGGCCAAGGCGGTCGAGCAGCTGTACCAGATCGGCGTGCTGTCGATGCCGATCGTGAGCATCGCGCTGTTCTTCACCGGCATGGTGATGGCGGTGCACGTGGCCAAGGCGCTGGCCAAGTTCGGCGCCGACCTGCAGCTGGCCTCGATCGTGCTGGTCTCGATCGTGCGTGAGCTGTCGCCGATCTTCACCGCGCTGCTGATCAGCGGACGCGCCGGTAGCGGCATCGCGGCCGAGATCGGCTCGATGAAGATCACCGACCAGCTGAAGGCGATGCGCGCCCTGTCGCTGGACATCCCGCGCGAGTTGCTGGCGCCGCGCATCATCGCCACGCTGATCGCGGTCGTCCTGCTGACGGCCATCGGCGACCTGGCCGGCGTACTCGGCGGCTACTTCGTCGGCGTCTATCGACTGCACCTGCTGTTCGACACCTACCATGCCGAGACGGTCAAGGCGCTCGACATGCTGGACATCTACTGCGGCTTGTTCAAGGCGATCTTCTTCGGCCTGATGATCTCGGTCGTCGGTTGTTACTATGGCCTCAAGACGCGGCGCGGCGCGGGCGATCTGGGGCGCAATACCAAGAGCGCGGTGGTCACCGCCAGCTTTCTGGTGCTGATCTCCGACTACTTCCTGACCGAGCTCTTCACGCTGTTGTTCGAGCTATGATCGAGATCATCGAGTTCGGCAAGCGTTACGACCAGTTGCAGGTCTTGCAGCAGATCAGCCTGCACGTCGCGCCCGGCGCCACGCTGGTCATCGTCGGCGCGTCGGGCTGTGGCAAGTCGACACTGCTGCGCCACATTGCCGGCATCGAAAACATCGACAGCGGCCCGCTCGAAGGCCACATCCGCGTCGGCCAGCTCGACGACATCACCCGCATCCCCGACCGCGAACTGGCTCGCAAGAAGGTGCGTGGTCCGTTCATCGGCCTGCTGTTCCAGGAAGGCGCGCTGTTCGACACCCTCGACGTCTACGAGAATCTGGCCTGGCCGCTACGCGAGAACACGCCGCTGTCGACCAAGCAGATCGCCCGGCGAATCGAGGACGCGATCCACATGGTGGAGATGAACAAGGTCGAAGGCGTGCTGCACAAGAGCGTGATGGATCTCTCGGGCGGCCAGAAGCGCCGTATCGCGCTGGCCCGCGCGCTGGTGCTGCAGCCCAGAGTGATGCTCTACGACGAACCGACCGCCGGGCTCGACCCGCCGGTTGCGCTGGGCATCAGCCGGCTGATCCGGCGGCTGCAACGCGAACGCGGCCTGACCTCGGTGGTGGCGACCCACGACATGCTCTGCGCACAAGAAACCGCAGACCAATTGATGATGATCGATGGCGGAAAAGCCGTATTCATCGGTAGTCTCGAAGACGCGCTGGAGGACCCGCACGTCAACGCTTTCATGCAAGGGGGAATATCCCATGGCGCGCACCAACCGGTTTAGTTTCATCGTCGGCTCGCTGTTCCTGGCAGCCGTCTCGATCAGCATCGTGCTCGGCGCCTTCATGCTGCGCTCATCCGGGATGCTCAAGCAGCG
Organism: uncultured Planctomycetota bacterium; assembly: GCA_964566865.1. Lineage (GTDB taxonomy): Bacteria > Planctomycetota > JACQVV01 > JACQVV01 > CAZANL01 > CAZMLI01. The sequence goes on along the minus strand of CAZMLI010000027.1, from coordinate 19,863 downwards.
CATGACGATCAACGTGCTGTTCGACGACGTGGCCGGCCTGCGCCAGGGCGCGCCGGTCCGACTCTCCGGACTGGACATCGGCACCGTCGACAGCGTGGATGTGGACGCCAGCGGGACGCGCCACCTGGTCGTGCTCTCGATCATCGACAAACCGCACTATCGCCAGGGCATTCGCACCGACAGCAAGTTTCAGGTGCTCTCCGACAACCTGCTGGGCAACAAGCTGGTCGAGGTCTCCTGGGGCAGCAGCGAAGCCACCCCGCTGGCCAATGGCGCGACCGTCGTCGGCGAGAGTCCGGTCAGCATCGCAGGCATCCTCAAGGACCTGCGCCAGACCGTCAGGAACACCGCCGGCATGTCCGCACGGATCGACAAGGCGCTGCAGGCGATGGAGGGCGAAGACGGCTCCGGCCTGTCCCGGAGCATGATCCAGATCCAGCAGAGCCTGGCCGATCTGTCGAGCGTCACCGGGGAGCTCAAGTCGCTGTTCGAGAAGGACAGTCGCGATCCCGACAGCCTGCGCGCCACGCTCGCCGACCTGCGAAAGGCCTCCGGAAACGCCGCCGAGCTGATGGCGGAACTCAAGCTGAGTCTGCGAGGCGAGGACGGAAAACCGCGCAAGCTCGGCGCGCTGCTGACGAACCTGGAGAAAACCGCCGCAAACAGTCAGGACGTGACCGATCAGGTCAAGCTGATGCTCGGCGGTGGCAAGCCAGGTAAACCGGTCGATCTGGCCCAGACGCTGAAGGACCTGGAGGTCTCGGCCAACAACCTGAAGGAGATCACCGAGTCGACCAAGTCGATGATCGCCGCCATGCGGAAGATGTACCCGCCGAACTGGTTCAAGTAATGGTATAATTGCGGCCTTCGGTGCCGAAAGAGGGGGAACACTGGTGAGCATCAGTCCACTGCGTATCTTCGAGGAGGAGATGATCAAGCTGAAAAACAGCTTGGGACATCTCGAAAAGCGCCTCAGCAAGATCCAGGAACATCCATTCAAGACCGCGAACGACCTGATCAACGATTTTCTCGGCAAGCAGGTCGCCGTGAGGCTTCGCACCGGCGAAGTGATCGAAGGCAACTACACGCGGTACGACAAGTACCACATCCTGATTGACGCCGGCGAGCGTCCGACTCTGGTCTTCAAGCACGCCATCGAGTCGATCCGGGAGACCTAAGGTGCAGGAGCAGATCGCCGCACTGCAGGCGGACTTGCAGCAACTGGTCACGCGCACGCAAACGCTCGACGAAGCCTCGCGCGAGATCGAGCGCAAGGGCAGCCACGGCCACTTCGACTTGTTGCAGGAGTTCATCGGACGGCGCGTCGAGTTCACGCTCGACGACGGTCGCAAGCTGGAGGGCACGCTGGTGCACAATCAGCTGCGCTGCTTGAAGATCGAAACCGTCGACGAGGGCCCGCTGGTGCTCAACACCTTGCTGATCAATGCGCTGACGCCGATTGACGATGGCGGCGGACCGGACAAGAAGAAGGCCGGGAAAAGCGCCAAGTCATGAACATCGATCACACCCGAGCAGATGCCTATCACCTGTTCGTCATCAAGGGTGAACTGACCGAGCGCGAATACGACGAATTCAACCAGCAGATCTACGAGGTCAGCGAGAACGATGCGGCCCATGTCGTGCTGGATTTCGCCGGCCTGAGCTACATCTCGAGCTCGGGTCTGGGGACGCTGGTCCGGCTGTA
>CAZMLI010000027.1:10629-18058 GCA_964566865.1 uncultured Planctomycetota bacterium | reverse complement strand
GACGACCCAGATCGTCCTGCGCGACACCCCCCCGCCACAGCTCGAGGCGCCGCATCAACTGCTGCTGCAAGACGGCACGCGGCTGCACGGCCGACTCATCACGCTGCGGCCCGGCGGGCTGGTCTTTCGCTGGGGTCGGGGGCAGGACGCCCGCCTGCCGTTGAGCGCGATCCGCGCGGTGGGGTTCACTCCGCGCAGGCTGCTGCGCCTCGCCCAGCGCACGGCGCCACAGCTCGAGCTGAAGGCAAACAGGCAGCCGCTGCGCTTCAAGCGGATCAGCCTGTCGGAGGACACGCTCACCGTCGACGGGAAACCGCTGCAACTGAACAAGGTGCGCGCGATCTACTTCGCGCCGCTGAAGTCGCGACGCAGATTCCTGGTGGGCTGGTACGCGCGCGTGATGTTCGATGCGGACCAGCTGCTGGTGGGACTGATCCAGCAGATCGACGAACAGCGAATCCACCTGGTGACGCGTTATCTGGGCCGCCTGAGGATCAAGCGCGCCACCGTCTGGAAGCTGGTCTTCGGCCCGCCGCCCGACCCCAGCAGCCTGGGTTACACCCTGGTGGCGGCCAGCCACGGCAAGCAAATCCTGCTGCTCGACCATGCCGGCAAGACGCTCTGGTCGATCGACAAGCTGGCGAAGCCGCACGATGTCGAGCTGCTGACCGACGGCAGCCTGTTGCTGGTCGAGTATCAGGGCGGTCGCGTGGCCCAGGTGACGCGCGCCGGCCGCACCATCTGGGAGGTCAAGGGGCTGGGCAACCCGATCGACGCTGACCGGATGGCGGGCGGCCACACGCTGGTCACCGAGTTCGCCGGCGGCAAGCTGGTCGAATATGACGCCACCGGCAAGGCCGTCTGGAGCTGGAAGGGATTGAAATACCCCAACGAGGCCGATCCCGTTGCGGGCAATCGGATACTGGTGACCGAATCGGGCAAGAATCGAGTCTTCCTGGCCGATCGCAAGACTCGCAAGATCCTCTGGCAGCGCACGGGGCTGAAGTGGCCGATGGATGCGGATCTGCTGCCGAGCGGGAACATCCTGATCACCGAGAACAACGCGCACCGGGTGATAGAGGTCACGCGGTCGGGCAAGATCGTCTGGGAATACGCCTGTCAGAACCCGTACGAGGCGGACAAGCTGGCCAACGGCAACTACCTGATCGTCGAGACCGGCAAGCAGCGGGTGATCGAGGTCACGCCAGACAAGCGCATCGTCTGGAAGGCGGATGGGATCAACTACCCCGTGGCCGCCACTCGTTATTAGCCCGGTTTATTCGTGATCGACGCGCACTGTCATCTGGTCCGCCCCGACCTCTCCCCCGCGCCCCTGGACAGTCTGTTGCAGGCGATGGACCGGCATGGCGTGGCGCGCAGCGTATTGTTCGGACTGCCCTTCGACCTGACAGACTTCGATCCGCCACGCTACACGGACGCCAGCGACGCGCCCGTGCTCGCAGCCGCGCAGGCGCACCCGGACCGCGTGACCCCCTTTCTCTGCGGCTTCGACCCCGGCGACCCGGCGTCGGCCGATTACGTCGCGCGCCAGCTGGAGGATGGACCCTGGGCCGGCGTGGGTGAGCTGCTGCTGCGCTACAACGGCGAGCTGGGACAGGTCCTGCGGCTGCCGGCGGACGACCCGGCGCTGCTGGCGATCTACCGGATCGCGGCCGGCCACCAGGCCCCGGTGCTGCTGCACGTGGTGCTCGAGTTCGCCGACGAGCTGGAGCGCGCGCTGATCGCCTGCCCCGAGACCCGCTTCATCTGGGCCCACGCTGGCGTCTCCTGGGAGCTGGCGCAGGACCAGAGCCCGCTGGTGCGAGCCCTGCTCGAACGACACGCCAACCTGGTCTGCGACCTCTCCTGGATCCTCTGGGACCAGCAACTGCTCGACGGTCCGGGTGAGCGGATCTTACCGTCCTGGCTCTCGCTGTTCGCTGACCATCCCGATCGATTCCTCGCCGGGTTCGACCTGGTCGGGTGCTGGGACGAGATGCCTCTCTGGCGTTTCCGTTACGGCATGCTGGAGCGGGCTCTGCCAGCACCGGCGGCGCAGGCGATCCTCAGTGGAAATGCGCAGCGGATCCTGCGACTTACTTCTTCTGCTTCGCCGTCTCGATGACAATCCGCAGCTGATAGACCGGCACCACGGATTGCCGCTTGGTGGAGCTCGGCTTGCGCCCTCGGCCGTTCTCAGCGGCCGGCTTGCGCTTGCCCTTATCCTTGGGCTTGGGCTTGGCCTTGGCCTTGGGCTTAGCCTTGCCCTCGGCCTTGGCCGAGTCCAAGGCGTCATCATCCCGGGCCAGGCGCCTGCCGGAGAGGGACTTCGCCGGCTTCTTCTCATCGGCCGTGGTGGACTTGCCTCGCTTTGGCTGCTTGCTCGTCTCGCGTTTGGGCTGGTCCTGCTGGGTGCTGCTGCCTGCCGCCATCTTTCCGCCGGTCGCGTTGCGCGCCCTGCCCGCCGCTAAGGACGAACCCTTCTCCGACTTCTGCAACGCCGCCAGCATCCCGTCGAGCTTGCCCTGCTGCCGCTGAACCAGCTGCAGCCGCTTGACCTCGGCCTGCATGGCGCCGAGTTCTTTGGCGGTCAACCCCTCGAGCGTCAGCGTTTTCTGGCGCTTCTGCACATTCAGACGCTGAAGGACCAGCTTCTTCTGCAGTCCGAGCCGATTCACCGCACGCCGCAGCAGCGCCGACATCACTTCCGGCTGCTGCGTGCTGACCAGAATCTGTCGTCGCTGTGAGACCTGGCGCTGCGCGTACTTCCGCGAGAACCGGCCCTCCCGATCGCGCAGATCCTTGCTGCTTCCGCCGCCCTTGCTGCCCGCACTGCCCGTGGTGGTCCCGGCCCGTCGCGTCTCGGCGAGCCCCCCCTGTCGGGGTGGCTGCGGCGGCGACTTCTTGGACTTCTTCCTGGACGATTGGGGCGAAGACGCCTTCTTCGGAGCGGGCGAGCCGGGCTGCCGAGCACCGGACTTGCTGCCGGCGCCGCCACCCATGCCCAGCCTGGCGCTGTCAGCCTTGCTGTCCTTGCCGTTGTGCTGGTTCTTCTTGCCCGACGGGCTGCCGAGCCGATGGGTCAGCCCCTTCCTGTGCTCTTGCTTCTGCTGGGAGCGGAGGGCGGCCAGCTGCTCGGCATCCTCCTCCAGCGCACGCGACTTGTTCTTGAGTTGTGTCTTGTCGGACCCTGCGCCATCCGGCCCAGCCTTGGCCTTGGACCGCCGCTGGCCGTCAGACTGCTTCAGCTTGTCCGCCGCTTCGCCGGCCCATGCGCTTCGTTTCTTCTCGAGCAGATCGCCACCCCGGTCGCTGCGCTTCTTCGCTTCCGCAGATTTGTTCTCTTTGTAAAAGCCACGCTTCCTCAGACGATTCTGACTCTCATTGCCAAACCGCGCCTTTTCTTTCTCGGAGCGCTCCAGTGTGCGGAAGGCCAGCTCTTCATCCGTGTTTGCGCTGGGGCGTGGCAATCGCGCCGCATTGTCGGGCGGCGTCGGCTGCTTGCTGGCGACTGGCGTGCCCACCGAACGGTTCGACTGCGACTGGCCCGTGCCGTTGAGCAAGATGAAGGTACCGCCGCAGACAATGGCTGTCAGCAGACCCGCCGCCAGCGCGGAGCGCATGCCGCCCCTTGCCGCCCGGGGTGTGGCCAGCGGCAACTGCGCCGGCGCCGACTGCAGACGCTGGTGCACCCCCGCCAGCAAACCCTCGGGAGCCTTCTCACCAGGCAGGTTCGAGAGCGCCACTCGGCCGCGCTGGAGCAAGGCCATCTCGGCGGCGCAGGTCGAGCAATCTGCCAGGTGTGCCTGCACGGCGCCAGCTTCCTCGGCGGTCAACCGCTCGTCGATCAGATCGGTCAGCCGCTCGGCTTCATGCAGGCAACTCATTTCTTCGCCGCCTTCGTTCGGGCGGCCTGCTTCTTCCGCTGCAAGACCTGGATCTTGACGATCTGAGCCTCGATCTCCAACAGCTGGGTACTGCAGGCCTTGAACTGGTCCGGCGCCAACGCCGAGGCCTGCTTGAGCAGCTTGACCATCTGGGTCAGATCGGTGATGTTGCGCTTGCCCTTGAGGCTCAGGTGGCGGGCCTTGAAGAAGCAGGCCCAGGCGCGATTCGTTCGCACCGCCTGCGAGGTCAACTTCTTGTTCTTCCTGGTCTTCGCACCCTTGCCGCCCTGCCGCTTGCCGTCCTGCTTTGTCTCGCCGAGCTTCAGCTTGCGGATCGTCTGGACCTTTTTCTGCGGATGTTTCGCCTTGGCCGCGTTCTTGCCCGTCCCACTCTGGCCCGTCGCACTCTGGCCCGGCGTCCGAGGTGCGCGCCCGGCCTTATCGCTGAAGTACTTGCCCTTGGCCTGGCTCAACTTCTCCACGGCCTGCTTGAGCTGTTTGTCTGCGCCTTCCGCCAGATCATCATCCGCTTCCTCGACCTCACGGCCTGCAGGCAGCTCGTTGCGGGAGAGCCGACCACGGTCCTGACGGCGACGGGCCTTCAAAGCTGGCAACGCTCTGAGAGATCCAGACAGAGGTGCATGAGCTTCGGACGGCGACGCCGGGGCGGAGGCGCCCTGCGGACGCAGCTCCTGCTGGACGTGGGTCAGCAACTGCCGGCTGGCGGCCCGCAGGTTCCGGGTCAAGTTCAGCTTGCCACGATAGCCCTGCTCCCCTGACTCGAGCATGGCCAGCACCCCGCTCTTCTCGAACAGCGGAGTCAGGGCCGTCGAGAGCTTGTCGATGACCTGCAGGAACTGCGCGCTCGAGCCGTCCTCGCGCTTGCCGGCGACCTGTTTCAGCTCGCCCTCGCGGTAGGTATGCAGTGTGGCGTAGATCACCAGTCGGTCGCCGGCGAGGATGTACTTGCCCACCAGGACGAGCCCTGCCCCCAGTTTCCGAGCCACCGCCAGTGGGTCGACCGCTCCCTGGGTCTCGGCCAGCCCGGTCTTGCGCACCTGACTGAAAGGCACCACCTCGATGCCGTTGAGCTGGGACAGGTTGATCCCGAGCATCTCGGGCAGGCCGTTCTTCAACCAGTTGAATCCGGCCGAGGCCGCCGAGGGCTGGCCGTCAGCGAACTCCAGGATCGCCAGCCGGCCGCTGACCACCTGCGCCCGCAGAGTCGGCAGCGGCAGATCGTCCGAGAGCGGGCTTGCCGCCAGCAGTGGCATCAGCTCGGGCGACTGCGAGAGCAGTCCCGCCACCCCGCCGATCAGCGCAAGCAGCAGCACCACGGCGACGCCCAGCGTGCGATTGGGGCGCGAAGCGGCTGCGGCTGACCCGACCGGGGCCGGGATCGGCGCGCGGCGCGGCAGTCCGGCGACCATGGTCGTCTCGTCGGCGTCCACGCCGGGGCGAAACGCCACGGTCTGGTGGCTGGTATTGTCCTTGTTCAGCCGGCGGTCGACCTGCGCGTAGTAGGCGGCGAGATCCACCGCCTGCGGATCGAACTCGCGATCCAGATCGGCCACCAGCGCCTCGGCAGTCGCGTAACGTTGCGCGGGCTTCTTGGCCATCAGCTTCTGCAGGATCTGATCGATCCCCTTGGGGATGCTCGCGTCCAGCTCGCGCACCCGCAGCGGCTCCTCTTCGACGATCTTCTTGAACAGACTGTAAGGCGTCTCGGCAGCGTGCGGCAGGCTACCGGTCAGCATCTCGTAGAGGCAGACGCCGAGCGCGTACAGATCGCTGCGTTGATCGACGTGGCCGGCCTCGCACTGCTCGGGCGAACAGTACTCCGGCGTGCCGAGGAAGATCCCGACCTCGGTGATGCGCGGTCCTTTGCCGACCTGGGTGTCGCGCGCAAGTCCGAAGTCCATCACCTTGACCCTGCCCGAAGGCTCCAGTCGCAGGTTGTCCGGCTTGATGTCGCGATGGATGATCTGCTGCTTATGCGCCTCGCCCAGAGCGAGCGCCGTCTCGCGTGTGATCTTGAGCGCCACCTCGAGCGGCAGTTTTCCCAGCTCGCGCAACCAGCAGCCCAGATCGATGCCTTCGACATACTGCATCGCGATGTATAGCTGGCCGTCCTCGCTGCGATCGATGCCGTAGATCGAGGCGATCGCGGGGTGCTCGAGCTTGGCCGCCATCTGAGCCTCGCGGGTGAACCGCGCGCTCCATTCCTCGTCCTCGGTCAACTGCGGCGGCAGCAGCTTGAGCGCCACGCGACGGTCGAGAGATTCCTCGTACGCCTCGTAGACCACCCCCATGCCGCCCTGGCCGATCTTGGCGATGACGCTGTAGCGGCCGAAGGTGCTGCCGGAAAGGTCCGGGCGGGGAGCCACGGGCGCTGTCTCCGGCTGTTTCTCGTCTTTTTGGTCGCGGGGGGTCATGGGTTGGCTCTCGATAGCACTCTGACGGTAGGATACCCCACAAAGTTCCGCGGAATCGCCTGTGACTGGGACAATTCCATCAATCCGCCCCGACCGCTCGTTTCAACTGACGCCCCAGCTCGGCGCGCGCGCGGTGCAGGCGAGAGCGAACCGTGCCGATCGGGCAGCCGAGGATCTCCTGGATCTCCTCGTAGCTGTAGCCCTCCATATCGCGCAACAGAACCACCAGGCGGTACTCTACATCGAGCGACGAGATCGCCTTGCGCACCAACCCGATCGTCTCCCGGCGCGTCGTATTGCGCGCCGGCTCCTCGGACAGATCCGGGGGATCGAGACGGATCTCGCCATCTCCGGTCCGGTAAGTGGCGTCGAGCGAGATCGGTGCGTGCCGCTTGCGCACGGCATGCTTTCGATGCCGACTGAGGCACGCATTGACGGCGATACGGTAGATCCAGGTCGAAAAGCGAGCATCCTGGCGAAAGCTGGAAAGCGCCTGAAACGCCTTGACGAAGGTGTCCTGGGCCAGGTCGTAGGCCTCGTCGGCGTCGCCGACCAGGCGGTGGATCACATTGTAGATCCGGTCCTGATAGCCCAGCACCAGCTCGTCGAAAGCTTCCCGACCGCCGGCCTGAGCACGACGAACGGCATCTTTTTCCCAGCCGTTGTCCGACTGCTCGGCCGTTGGCGCACCTTGCGCCGCATTGGTATCAGCGGATCTCATGCGTCCTCTGAGTACGGCGAGCGGCCGTTTTGGCTCCCGCTCGTTCGTGACACATCTCTCCAAGATACCAACCTCCGAAAGCTCCGCCCATTTATATTTCCTGACGTTGGATTGACGATTAATACGGCCATTTGTTCGAAAACATTCCGCACAACAACGTTTGGTGCGTTTAGGGCATTCATGCTTGCGGTAGATCCCAAGGCTCAGTATAATTCCAACATAATGACGAGCGAGAAAAAGCGAATCGTGCTGGGGTGGGTCTGCCTGGTCGCATTGCTGGGGGGGTTCGGCCTGTTCACCCGGATGATGATCGACCATTTCGAAAACGAGTTCGACGGCCAGCTCGTGGTCTCCAAGGCGCCGCCTCCCCCTCCGATCGTCTGGGA
>CAZMLI010000027.1:0-10529 GCA_964566865.1 uncultured Planctomycetota bacterium | reverse complement strand
CATCCATCAGTTCGACAAGGCCAACTAGCAACTGGATGAACGGCAACTTGGTTGCCGCTCCTGGTAACCCCCTAACCAGCCAAACGGCTCTAATGGCCTCCAGCAGCATCGATAGCGGCTATCCTGTTCCTGGCACGCGGATTGCAGATTAGCGAGATGCACTCCATGTCCCCCCAGGAGAATGACGAGATGGTAGCCGCCACCGCTGTCGGAACATTGACCATGGGAGAGAGCGAGATCCGCATGTGGTCTCTGCCCTTCACCATCGGTCGGTCATCGACCAATACGCTGACGATTCGCGACCCGCACCTGTCGCGCTCCCATTGCGAGATCAACCAGACCCCCGAAGGCTACGAGGTGCGCAACCTGTCCTCTCGCAATCCGGTGCGCGTCAACGGCCGGGAGATCAGTGACTTCCTGCTGCGCGACGGTGACGAGATCCAGATCTCGACCCATCGGTTCGTCTTTCACGTCTCGGGCGAGGAGGAGCAGGAAGAGCAGGAGAGGGAAGCTCCGGCCCCCAGCGCGGAAGCCCCGGCGACCGACACGCAGGACGAGGCGCGGAACGAGCCCACCGAGGCGCGCACGCCGACGCCGACGCCGCCCCCACCCTCGGCGATTGCGCCAACCAAGCCGCGGCGGCAGGCATCGAGCTCCTCGAAAGCGCTGCAGTCCGTCTCCACGCGCCGGAACCTGACAGGCGCAGCCGGCAAGGACCGGATGGTCTGGACGCTGGTCTTCGGCGCCCTTTGCCTGGTCGGCCTGCTCGGTATGGGGGCGCTGATGCTGCGGCAGGGCAACAACTCCCGCGAGCTGACGCACGCCGGCGTGATGGAGATGCAGAAGATGCGCGGCGAGATCTCCAAGCTGCGAATGGAGCTGGGCCAGACCCGCAACGCCTACGTCAAGACCGAGCGCGCCTCCCGCAAACGGTTGCGCCAGCTGGCGCGACAGTCCCCGCCCCAAAGATCAACCGCGCGCGCCGCCCGGCCCAGGCCCAGTCCGCAGGGTGACGGCAACCTGCTCGGACCTCGTGGTCCAGGCGCATCGACCGTGACCGGCGGCAATGGCGCCCGCGCGCAGGGCAGCCAGCAGGACCCGCCCGATTCGGGACTCGCGCAGAATCCACCCCGCAAGGCGCCGGATCAGAAGCCGTCCGGCGACGCCGCTGACCCGTTCAAGACACCCAAGGCGAACGGCAGCCAAAGCCAGACGACGCCCCAGCCAGAACCGACGGGCAAGACCGTGGGCCCGCCGATGATCCCGTTCTTCGGCACGCAGATCCGCAAGATGAACATCGTCTTCGTCGTCGACAAGAGCAGCAGCATGAAGCCGGTGATGGACAAGCTGTATGCGCAGCTGGACCAGGCGATCGACAAGCTGACCGAGAAGCACCGCTTCACGATCATCTTCTTCGACGCCGACAACGAGTTCTTCAGCCGCAAGCTGGTGGCCGGAAACAAGCGCTACAAGTCGCTGGCGAAGAAGTTCATCCGCTTTCAGCAGCCGAAGGGCGCCACCGATCCACTGCCGGCGCTCAAGGCGGCGATGCGCTATCCGGACATCGATGGGCTGGTCTTCGTCACCGACGGCAGCCTGACCGACAGCGAATTCAAGTACCTGCACCTCTTCCTCAAGAACGTGACCAGCGGGAAGATGAAGAACAAGAAGCGCGTGCGGCTCTACCTGATCCACATGGCCAGCCTGATGGCGGCGGTTCGACCGGCCGCCCATGCCCGGCTGCAGAAACTGCTCGAGCTGGCCGAGAAGCAGGATTTCTGAGCCATGTCGCAGACAACCACCCCCCCGAAGCCTCCGACGCCGATCGGGCTGCTGCAGGTCGGCAGCACCGAGGTCCGCCTCTGGACGCTGCCCTTCAGCATCGGCCGCTCCTCGACCAATACGCTGACCATTCGCGACCGAAGTCTGTCTCGCTCGCATTGCGAGATCCATCGCACCGCCGAAGGCTATGAGCTGCGAAACCTCTCCGACAGCAACCCGACCTGCGTCAACGGGCAGGTCATCGAGGCCTTCTTGCTCTCCGACGGGGACGAGATCAACGTGCATGATCACCGGTTCGTTTTCCGGCTGAGCGACGACGCCGCGGAGATGGGCGATGAGCTGGAGTCGGGCGAACGGCCCGTGGCGGTCGCTGAAACAGCCCCCGAGCCGACTGCCGAGCAAGCCCCGGAGGCGCGGGAGGCGCCTGCGCAAGCGAAGCTGCCCGAGCCGCCCGTGACCGCGCCGCGCCCCGTGCCCGCCGCCAGCAGCGAGTCGCCGATGGCGATGATGCTCAGCGGCCTGGTGCTCTTCGGGATGCTGGGCATGGCGGCCTTGCTGCTGAATCAGAACAGCCAATCGAACCAGGCGACCCGGCAGGTGATCGAGCAGCTCGGCGGTCTGCGCCAGGAATTCTCCGCACTGCACGAGGAGCTGGAGACCGCCCGCGAGGCCTATACGCAGGAGTCGAAGCGCAACGACGAGGCCTGGCGCAAGCTGCTGGCCGCACGCGCCGCTGCCCCGGCCCAGGCGACGCCACAGCCCAGGCGGCAGGCGCCGCAGCCCAAGAAACGCACGCCGCCGCCGGTCGCCAAGAAGACGCCGCCACCCGCCAAGAAGCAGCCAGCGCCACAGCCCAAGCAGGTCACACCGCCAGCGGCCAAGAAGCCGACGACGAAGAAACCGCCCAAGGAGCTGACCCGCAAAGATCCACCCAAGCCACTGCCCGTGAAAAAAGACCCCGTGAAAAAAGACCCGCTGACGAAAGACCCGGGGACGATCGCGCCGAAGGCCACGCCGAGCGTGACCTTCTTCGGTCACAAGATCGACAAGAAGCGGGTGGTCTTCGTGCTCGACAAATCGAGCAGCATGAAACCGGTGATGGCGCGGCTGCGCGCCGAGATGGATTCGGCAATCGACGCCATGACCCCCGACTACCTGTTCAACCTGATCTTTTTCGACGAGAACCCCAAGTTCTTCAGCCGAAAAATGGTCAAGGCCAGCCCGAAGTACAAGCGGTTCGCCAGGACTTTCGTCAAGCGCCAGCAGGCAGCCGGATACACCGATCCCCTGCCGGCGCTGCGCGCGGCGTTGCGCTATCCCAAGCTCGAGGCGATCGTCTTCCTGACCGACGGCAACATCAACGCGGTCGAGTTCAAGTTCCTCAAAGCGCTGCTCGAAGCGCTGACCAGCGGGAAGGGCTTCAAGGGGCGCAAGATTCGATTCTACCTGGTACCCGTCGTTCGCAACGACCGGATCGACCAGCTGCTGGCGCTCGCAGAGAAGCAAAAATTTTAGGCAGCGACCACCGAGTCGCTTGATAGACTAGCGCTTCGTCCATGAGAGCCCCCTCCCTTCGAATAGTCATCTTCCTGAGTCTGGTCTGGCTGGCTGGCTGCACGGAGCAGACGCAGCGCACGCCAAGGCCGGACGATCAGCGTGCGCCAGAGAACAAGCAGCAACCCCAGCCCAAGCAACAGCAGCAACCCCCACCCAAGAAACAGCAGCAACCCCCACCCAAGAAGCAGCAGCCCCTGCTCGGCGTCGGCGTGCAGGCCGAACAGGCCAAGGACAAGCGCCTGATCATCGGCACCTTCAAGCTCAAACGCGGCGGCGTGGTGGACGGCGATACGATCAAGGTCGTGGGACAGAGAAAGTCGCTGCGACTGCTCGCCATCGATACCGAAGAGATGCCGTACCGCCTCAAGCGGGCTCGGCTGGAGTTGATGCGCAGTGACTTCAAGGCCTACGTGCGCCAGATGAGCAACGGTGCCCGCCTGCCGGTCAAGTACGGCACGCCGCTCGGCGAAGAAGCCAAGGCCTGGGCCCGCCAGTTGCTCCGCCAGGCAAAGAATCTGACGCTGGAGAGCGACGCGCCCGGCGAGGCGTTCGGGACTTATGGCCGACTGCTGTGCTACGTCTGGATCCACTTCGCGGACGGCCGTAAGCCGCTGATGTACAACCTCGAGGCGATCCGCGCCGGCATGTCGCCGTACTACAACAAGTACGGCAAGTCGCGGCGCTTCGACGCCCAGTTCAAGGCCGCGCAGAAAGAAGCGCGCCAGGCCAAACGTGGCATCTGGAATCCCGCAGGCGAGCACTATCCGGACTACCCGGCCCGGCTGGCCTGGTGGAATCGGCGGGCCGAGGCGCTGACGCGCTACGGCAAGCTCTCCCGCGCCGAGAACCCGCCGATCAACCTGAGCCAGCGCCGCGTGATCAGTACACTCAGCGCCCGCCTGGGCCAGACCGTGCGGATCTTCGGCGTGCTCAGCGGCAAGAGTAAGCGCGCGGTCCGGATCCACAAGAATGGCGCCACCCTGCGCATCGGCGGAAGCAAGCCGATCGAGGTCGAGATCGTCGGCGCCGAGCTGGTCAAACAGCTCAACCCCAAGCAGTGGCGCGGCTTGTACCTACTGGTCGAGGGCCCGCTGGATCGTCAGGGCTCGAAGTTGCGGGGCAAGAAGCTACTCTACTTGCGGGTCGTCGTGACCCAAGCGTCACAGATCCAGCCTGGCCATCTGATCAAGACGCCCTGAGGCGAACTAGCAGCCTGAGGCGAACTAGACCCGCGCGGCGAGCTCGAAGCCGCAGTCGGGGCAGAACTTCACGCCCGGCCGCACGATCACGTCTCCGCACTTGCTGCAGTCCTTCTCCTCGGGCAACGGCTTGCCGCACTGCGAGCAGTCGCCCTCGTCGATCCCCTCCAGCGCGCCGCACTCCAGGCACTGGATGTAGCTCGCCGTCTTCGGGGTCAGGCTCTTCTCCGGGACCAGCATGCTGGCCTTGCACTGCGGGCAACTGCCCTTCTCTCCGGCCTTCTCGACCGGCACGGAGATCTGCGTCTTGCACAGCGGGCACTTGAAGCGGATCGGCTCCTTGGCCGCCGCCGCCTGACGCTGCTGCTCCTGCTCGAGCAGCGCGCGCTCGGCCTTGGCCAGCTCCTTCTTGTGCAGCTGTTCGCGCACCTCATCGGCGCTCAACAAGTTCCGGTCGGTCCCTTGATCGTCGCGCCAGACGACGCCCTTCTCGGTCGAGACCCAGACGTAGCGCGGCGCCTGCCGCGTCGCGCTGCGCTTGGGCCTGGCCTTTTTCTTTCGGCGCATCAGGAGCCGCTCGGCAGCTCGTAGAGCTGCGAGGCGCTGGCCTTGCCGTCCAGGTCGGCCAGAAAGTGTTGACCCTCGAGCGCCGCGGCGCAGCCCATGCCAGCCGCGGTGATCGCCTGCCGGTAGCGCGTATCGTGCACGTCGCCGCAGGCAAAGACGCCCGGCACATTGGTCCGCTGATGCGCGTCGACGATGATGTAGCCCTCGTCGTCGAGCTCGATCTGACCCTCGAACAGCTTGGTCGTCGGCACATGGCCGATCGCCAGGAACATGCCGACCACCGCCAGCTCGCGGGTGCTGTCGTCGCTGGTATTGCGCAGCCGCAGGCCGGTCATGCGCGAACCGTCGCCGAGCACCTCGTCGATCGTATGGCTGTAGATGAACTCGATCTTCGGATCGTCGAAGGCCCGCTGCTGCATCACCTTGGAGGCCCGCAGCTCGTCGCGGCGGTGGATGACATAGACCTTCGAGGCATACCGCGTGAGGAAGGTCGCTTCCTCCATCGCCGAGTCGCCGCCGCCGATCACCGCCACATCGACGTTCTTGTAGTAGGCGCCGTCGCAGGTCGCGCAGGTCGTGACCGATCCCGGATGGCCCACGCCGAAGTATTTGCTCTCCGACTCGATCCCCATCCGACGCGCCTGGGCGCCGGTCGAGATGATGATCGAGCGGGCCTGCCACATGTCGTCCTCGATCCAGACCTTGAACGGCTGCTGCGAGAAGTCGACCTTCGAGATCTCGTCGCGCACGATCTCCGCGCCGAAGCGCGCCGCCTGGGCGAACATGTTGTCCATCAGCTCCGGCCCGCCGATGCCGTCGATGAAGCCGGGGTAGTTCTCGATCTCGGTCGTGGTCATCAGCTGCCCGCCCGGCAGCTCGAAGCCGGCAAATACCATCGGCTTGAGTTCCGCCCGCGCGTGGTACAGCGCTGCGGTCAGGCCGGCCGGACCGGCCCCGATGATGATCACGTCTCGTACGTTGTTTTCGCTCATGGAGACGAACTATACACCTGGCGCGCGGTAGCTGCCACCGTCGGATCCGGATCGTCCCGGCAGGCTCGGGCGGCGGTCAGCCCCGCCGCGTCGCCCAGCTGGGCCGCCAGCAGAATCGCATTGCGCCGCAGGCTGCTGCGACCCGCGCGCTTCATCGCGCTGGCCTCGAACCAGCGTTGATACTGGGCCTCGCTCATCGAGACCAGATCGGCCAGCGAGAGCTCCGATAGTCCTTCGCGCGCCTGCAGCGCGGGGTCGCCGGGCGGCGCATCGCCGTTCCAGGGGCAGACCACCTGGCACAGGTCGCAGCCGAACAGGTAACCAGCCAGATCCGAATCCGGCAGCTCGCCCCGATGCTCGATCGTCAGGTAGGAGATGCAGCGCGTCGCATCCAGTTCGTACGGCCGGGGAAAGGCATCCGTCGGGCAGACGTCCAGGCAGGCCCGGCAGCTCCCGCAGCGATCGGCCGCGGGCAAGCCATAATCCAGCCGCTCCGACAGCAACAGCACCGAGAGAAAGAAGTAGGAGCCCAGCCGCTCCGACAGCAGCTGGGTGTTCTTGCCGATCCAGCCCAGCCCCCCCAGTTGACCCAGCTCGCGCTCGAGCAGCGGGCCGGTATCGACGTAGCTGCGCCAGCGCAGCTTCTCGGCCGCGGTCGACGAGAGCGCCTCCAGCTTGCGACCCAGCTCACGGGTCCGTCCGTCGACCACCTTGTGATAGTCGCGACCACGGGCGTAGCTCGAGATCCGCTCGATCAGCGGCCCCTCGGGCTCGGGCACCGCCGTCGGCGGGTCGTAGGCCAGGGCCAGCACCAGCGCGCTGCGGGCCCAGCCGAAGCGACGGCGCGGCTCGACTCGATCCTCGAACGCGCGCGCCAGATAGTCCATCTGCCCCTGTCGCCCACGGGACAGCCAGCGACGCAGAAACGGCGCCGCGGCACTGCGCGCCAGCGGAGCGGCGGCCGCCGCGTGGAAGCCCAGATCGGCCGCCAGAGACAGCGCCTGGGTCGTAAAACTGGTCGGGATCATGGGATGTCTCGGAACAACCGCTCCGGCTGCTCCGTAGTGTTGGTGTAGTCACACCCGAGCATCCTCGATTATAATGCGATACATGATCCCTAGATACGTTCTGCTGCTGCTGCTCTCGCTCTGCGCAACCGCCCAGGCCCAGCTGGAGGACGAACTGGGCCTGGGTGGCGACAAAACCCTGACCCGGGTCACCGCCCGCCTGCCGGCCTGCCTGGTGGCGGGGCAGACCTTCGAGCTACAGGTGATCTTCGACATTCCCAAGGGCTTTCACCTCTACGGCCCGAAGGAGAAGGACTGGATTCCGACGGCGGTGGCGGTGGCCAATACCGGCAACCTGACCTTCGGCAAGCCGATCTACCCCAAGGGGGTGGTCAAGAAGATCCCCGACCTGGGCACTGCGACGATGTACACCGGGCGAGTGGTCGTGCGCATTCCGGGCAAGGTCTCGGCGACGCCCAACTACGTCGATGGACGCCAGAAGATCGCGCTGAAAACCGCCTGGGGCACCTGCAACGATGATGTCTGCAAAGAATCGCGCTTTCTCGGGCGCAACCCCTACAAGCTCTCGCTGCGGACCCGGATCGTGCTCACCCGACCCAGCCTGTCAGCCCCGGCAACCGCCGCGCCGGGCAAGACCTTCGAGCTGAAGATCGCCTTCAAGATTCCGCCGAAGCATCACATCTACGGCCCGACCGCCAAGCAGTTCCAGCCGCTGACCGTCAAGCTGCCCGCGATCAAGGGCCTGCGCTGGGGTAAGCCGGTCTTTCCGAAGACCCAGAAGAACAAGTACACCGGCGTCGTCAGCGTCACGGTGACCGGTACGATCGACGCCAGCGCCAAGCTCGGCCCGCGCGCGCTGCAGGTCCTGCTCGGCTGGGGCACCTGCGACGCCAACGCCTGTTACGAAGCGGTGCGAAACTTCCGCCTGACACGAGGGATCCTGATCAAGTGAGACGTCTCTGTTTGTTACTACCCCTGCTGCTGTTGTTTTCACTGACAGCAGCGGCCGAGGCGCCAAAGGTCACGGTCGTGGCGACCAAGATCGAACCGGCCACCGCCCACGCGGGTGAAGTGGTTCTGCTGACGGTCAAGTTCGCCATCGACGATGGCTGGCATCTGTACGGTGCGCTGAACAAGGCCGAGGGTTCGCTGCCGACCGTCCTGGGGATCAAGAAGGGCTTGCTGACCGCGGTCGGCAAGCAGACACTGCCGCCCGGCACCAAGGTCAAGAAGTGGGAGATTGTCTATCACTGGTTGGAGGGCGAGTTCGAGATGACCCAGCAGTTGCGGGTCCCGGACGGAACCAAGCCGAGTGACATCACGCTCGACGCCACCCTGACCTATCAGCCCTGCACCGAAGAGATCTGCCTGGATACCCAGGTGATCCCGCTCTCGGCGACGCTTAAGATCATCGCCGGCGAGGCCGAACCGGGCAAGACCGAGGTCAAGAAGCCTGCCGCAGCCGAGAAGTCCACCAAGAAGGGTCTCGACGAAGATGCGATCCCCAGCGACCTGTGGCAGCTGATCACCCTGGCCTTCCTGGCCGGACTGCTCGCGCTGGTGATGCCCTGTACCTACCCGATGATCCCGATCACGATCTCCTTCTTCACCAAGCAGGCCGAGGCGCGTGGCGGCAAGGTCCTGCCGCTGTCGCTGACCTACGGCATCGGCATCGTCTCGATGTTCATCCTGATCGGACTGCTGGTCGGACCGGTGATCGTCCGATTCGCGGCGCATCCGGCGACAAACATCGTCGTCGGCTTGCTGTTTCTGGTCTTCGCGCTCGCACTGTTCGGCGTGTTCACCCTCAACCCGCCGTCATGGATGCTCAACTTCGCCGGGCAGGCCTCCTCGAAGGGTGGCTTTGGCGGCGTGTTCATGATGGGCGCCACGCTGGTCTTGACCTCGTTCACCTGCACCGCGCCATTTGTCGGCTCGCTGCTCAGCGCCAGCTCCGGTGCGGGTACGCTCGGCATCGTCGTCGGTATGGGCGTCTTCGGCCTGACGATGGCCATCCCGTTTGTCTTTCTCTCGCTCGCGCCAGGCAAAATGGCCCAGATGCCCAAGAGCGGCGAGTGGATGCACGTGATCAAGGTCTCGCTGGGATTCCTCGAGATCGCCGCTGCGCTCAAGTTCTTTTCCAACGCCGACATGGTCTGGGAGTTGCACTTCCTCTCGCGCGACCTGTTCCTGCTGCTCTGGGCCGGCATCTTCGGCGCCTCTGCAGCCTACCTGTTCGGCTGGATACGCCTGGCCGGCGAGCGGAACGAAGGCGTCGGTCCGCTGCGAATGACGATCGGCTTGCTGGTGCTGCTGTTCGCGACTTACTGCTGGTACGGCGCGCAGGGCAACAAGCTCGACCCGGTCATGGTCGCGATCGTGCCCAACTACCAGGCCAGGACCCCCAAGACAAAGCACGAGATCTTCGTCGACAACTGGGACGCTGCCGTCGCACGAGCCCGAACCACCGGCAAGCAGCTATTCGTCAACTTCACCGGCCACACCTGAGCGAACTGCCGGATGATGGAAAAGACCATCTTCCCCAAACCAGCAGTTGCTGGATTGTTGAAAGACAACTTCATCGAGATCCGACTGCACACCGACGCGCGCGGTCCCAAGCTGAAGCAGATCCTCGAGCTTCGAGACAAGTACTCCGGCAGCGTCGCGATCCCGACCTATGTGGTGGTCGACCCGCAAACGCTCAAACGCATGAGCCGTGTACGTGGACTGAAGGAGGAAGCCAAATTCCTGCAGTTCCTCAAGAGCGGCCTGAACAACTAAGACGGGCTGGCTGGGCGCTCGCCATTCTGGGCGTGGCGCTGGTCTTCTGGGGCATCGATTGGGGGATGCCCCGAACGCGCCCCTCCGCGCTGGACAACCTGATCATCGACGGGCTCAAGGCCCACGCGGGCACGGATCTGTCGCGCAGCGCGATCGATGTTTATCCGCCGCTGTGTTACCTGCAGATGTCGCTGGCCTTCGCCGTCGTCCGGCCGCTGACCAGCGAGGGCCACCCGGTCGAGGTCGCCGCGCGCTACATCATCGCCGCACGCACGATCTCGGCCCTGCTGACGCTGGGCACCGCCCTGCTCGCGGCCTGGATGGCCGTGCTGCTCTCGCGCACGGTCGGCGGATGCGGGCGAACGGCCGGCCTGCTGGCGGCGGCGGTGGTGCTGTTCAATCCGGCCGCGCTGTACTACGCCAAGACGACCAACGCCGAGGCCAGTTATGTCTTCTACCTGACGCTGGCCTTCGCGCTGCTGCTCTGGTGGTTCCAGGACGAGACCCGCCGCGGCCCGCTGATCGGCTTCTTCCTGGCAGTCGGCGCGGCCACCGCCGCCAAGGACCAGGCCGCCTTCGTCCTGCTGGGACCGATCTGCCTGGCCTGCTGGCGCTGTCCGCGC
>CAZMLI010000026.1:12757-21590 GCA_964566865.1 uncultured Planctomycetota bacterium | reverse complement strand
CAGGCATTCGATGGTCACGATGAGCTGCGCCGCATCGGCCTGAGCCCCTGGATGCGCAACGTGCTCAGCGTCTGGGTCAAGAAGGCCGGTGCCTATCATTCGACCACAGGCGGGCTGACCGAGTGCACCTTCTTCTCACACAACATCACCAGCAACGAGAGACTGCTGGCCAATCAGGCCTACACCCTCGGCAACAAAGCGCACCACATCGACGAGAGCCCTGAGGATAACCCCAGCGGCGCCTGGCTCGTTTATGCCAGCGGCGAGCCCGACGGCGTGGTCAACGCAGTGCCCGACTACCTGGACCGTCTGGGCGATTGCCCCACCGACGAGTTGCTGCTGGACATCATCTGGCGCGCCCTGGAGTACGAGGCAGACGGCGACAAACACGCGTTTCTCAACGCCACGCTGGAGATCATCGCAGAGCAGGCCCCCGCGTTTCCGTTCCTCGACCTACCAGGCAAATACGACATCGCCACCATCGTCGACATCGAAGAGCACCGGGCCAGAGTCGTCGAGCGTCTGACCTGGCAATGGCCGCGCATGCAATTCCAGCAGCGCAAAGCCCCAAAGCTCGGCGAGTCAATCGAGATCGTCATACGCAAACAGCTCGACCCCGACCCTCCCGTCGGCTGACCCCGCCAAACCCGCCCGATGTCGCACCGAGACCGCTCCCCTGGGAGCGGTCTGCTTCTGTTTCAAGCTGAACGCACAATTTGAACACCTCGCCCCACTGTCGGTCGTCCAATGGCCGTTCATCTCCCTCCCCGCACAAGGACCACTCGCGTTCTGGTCGCAGCCCAATTCAACCGCTGTGCAGAATGTATGTTCTGGATGCGGGTTCGAGGGTAGAGGGCGTCTCAGAGTGGTTTGTATGCCCGGAAGGATTTTCAGCCAGAAGGAATCTGCAGTCGATCGGCTGCTCAGTAATCAGAAGCTGCTGAGACTGCGCTGGACCAGGGCGCGGATAACGTCCTGCACCTCGGCGCTGCGTCGCGCGCCTCGCTGCTTGAGCGGCAACAATGGCTGGTGGAGCGGAACGGTCTGGATCTCGGCTGGCGTCACCTGAATCAGGTACGGTTTCTGCAGCGTCACCCCGGCGGCGCTGAGGGCCACTTTCAGATCGAGTCGGTCATCGGCGCGCAGCTTGCCGGTGGCCCAGTAGAGTGAGACGGTTGGGGGCAGGGCTGGCGCCACGTTGTTGATCAGGAAGTCGCGCCAGTTGTGACCCGCGCCGCAGATCAGCAGCAGACGGCCCGCGTGGCGTCGGCGGAAGCGACGTGCCCGGACCCAGCGTCCGAAGTGGTAGCTGCCGACTAGCGGAGCCAGCAGGGGCGACAGCAGCAGCAGCACGGGCGCTAGCAGCAGCAGTGCGGTACCGTCGGCGATCCAGGGAGCAAGCTTGCGCATTGGCTAATTAATGAATCTTTGCCTTTACGAAGTCAAGCCCTCCGGGGGCGCTATGCCAGGAAGTGGGCGATCGCCTCGCGCACGATGCTGACGAGCAGGTCGATCTCTTCGGAGTCGATGTTGAAGTGGGGGGTGAAGCGCAGTGCGTTCTCGCCGCCGTGGATCACGCCCAGACCATGCACGCGACAATACTCCTCGACCTTGCCGAAGCCGATCACCGGCAGCCGCTGCGGATCCAGTTCGATCGCGACCAGCAGCCCGGTCCCCTGCACTCGGACGATTGCGTCGCCGAAGGTGTCGCGCAGCGCGTCGAGCTTCTCGACGAACTCCTTGCCGCGGGCGACGATGTTGCTGCGCAGCTCCGGCGTGATGCGGTCGAGAACGGCGCAGGCCACCTCGAGCGCGCGGGGGTTGGTCGTCATCGTATTGCCGTAGGTGCCGGTGACGTAGAGGTCGGCTGCGCGCGAACTGAGCGCGGCCACCGACAGCGGGTACTGACCGGCATTGAGCGCTTTGGAGTAGGTCTCGATGTCGGGCGCCTCGCAGTTGTCGAACCCTGGATAGTCGACGATGCTGAGTACGCCATGTGCCCGCAGTCCGGCCTGGATCGAGTCGACCACCAGCAAGCCGCCATGCACCATCGACCGTTCCCGCGCGGCGTCGTAGAACTCACGGGTGATGGCCTCGCCCGGGTTGCCCTCGCCCATCACGGGCTCCATGAAGAACGTCTCGAGGAAGATCCCGTCGGCCTCGGCTTGATCATAGGCCGCGAGCAGCGCCGCGGTATCGTTGGGCGTGACCAGTGTCAGGTTGTCCCGGTCCCGGAAAGAGGCCAGATGTTTGCGATAGGTCCCCAGGCAAGAGTCGGAGACCTGTGCGGGACGGCTGGTCCGTCCGTGGAAGCCGCCGCGCAGCCCGAGCAAGCGGATCGACTTTTCGGCGTGCCGTGCGCCCGTTGATGTCATCTGCAGGGCGTTGGTATCGGAGATGCGCGCGGCCAGGGTGACCGACTCGGAGCCGCTATTGAGACAGATGAAACGGTCGTACGGACAGTCCTCGCGGGTATGGCCGACCTCCGCCCGCAGCCGCTTCGCAAATCGGGACTGGCTGAAGCTGGCCGTCATGACGTTGGCCATCACCCAGTTTTCGGACATCGTATCGATCACGGGGGCTGGCCCATGTCCCATGCCGAGCATCCCGTAGCCCCCGTTGTCGTGTATCACGGCGCCATGGCTGGTGACGATCCAGGGGCCGCGGGCGGCCAGGGGCACGTAGGTGTTGACCGTCTCGGGCTTGTAGAAGTTGACGTAGTGGGTTTGCAGAGCCTTGATCAGCTCCACCTCGTCCTGCTTGAGCTCCGCGGCGTGATCGGTGCGCAGGGACTGATGCTGCTGCGCGGCCTCGTCGATCGCCTGGCCGAGCAGGGGGTCTCGCTGAAGGAACTGGGCAATCTGTTCGTCGGTCAGACCGAGTGTCTTGCGTGTGCCTGCGTACGCGCGGATGCCCGCGAGCGTCTCGTTGATGGTCTGGGTTGTCTCGGTGCTCACTGGTCACTCCCGCCGCATTTCGTCAGTGTTATGCCTGCTTGTTCGCCATTCCAATTAATAAGGGAGGATCCGCCCGGCGTCACCCAGGATCTTGGTTTGCCGGTATACAATGGGGCTGATATGCGTGGCGTATTGGTGGACATCCGTCGGGCGGCGACGCCGAAGGGGCGGGCGGGGGTGGGCTGCTTCTCGATCGAGGGCACCCGCTTGCACGAGCGCGCGCTCAGCGCGGGTGCGCCGATCGTCGTGGCCGTCATCGGCGAGAGTCTGCGGCGCGATCGCTCGGCGCGGATCCAGCGGCTGCTGGAGGGACTGGAGACGTCTGGCTGCGCGCTGCACGTCGCACCCGACGCGGTGATCGCGGAGTTGACCGAGGGCCGTCAGATCGGCGCGATACTCGGACTGGTTCGGCTGGCGGAGCCGATCGCGCTGGCCGACATGCAGGACGGGCCGCTGCTGGTGGCGGTCGAGGTCGAGGACCCGGGCAACGTCGGGGCCTTGATCCGCACGGCGCACGCCGCCGGCGCAAGCGCATTCCTCAGTGTCGGCATCAGCGACGCCTACCATCCGCGCGCGTCCCGCACCTCGATGGGCAGTCTGTTTCGCATCCCGCTGCTGCACTACCCCACGCTCGCGCCGCTGCTGGAGGCGCTGCGTGCGCAGGAGGTCCAGACGGTGGCCGCAGTCAGCGCGGGTGGCACGCCCCTGCCGGAAGCGCGGTTCGGTGCACGCGTCGCCGTGCTGCTGGGCAGCGAGGCCATCGGCCTTCCGGCTGAGGTGCGTGCGGCCGTCGACCGGCGCGTGACGATTCCGATGGGGCAGGATGTCGACTCGTTCAGTGTCAACGCGGCTGCGGCGGTGATGCTCTACGAGATCAATCGCCCAGCAGGCCTTCCAGGTCATCCATGATCAAGAACAGCGGGACCCGTCCCCGTTCGCCCGCCGTCTCGACGGCCTGCAGCGACTGGCCGATGCGTTCGATGTGCTCCACTTGCTGGCTGGCCAGCTTCTCGAACGACGTGTCGTCGTAGCGACAGATGAAACGGCGTCGCAGCGCCGCGACATTGCGCTCGAGGATGCGGTGGAAGCGCTGGTCCCAGAGGTTTCCGGGAGGCTGATCGGTGAGGATCCGCGAGGCGAGGTCCAGGTGCAGTGTGTGTCCCGCCTGGTAGTAGCGCCCGGCCATCGTGGCAATCGGCTGCTCCGCCTCCTGGCTCGCGGCCAGTAGCAAGAAGGCGCTGCGCAGCAACGGCAGACGCGCGATTCGCGTCGCGAGCGCCTTGTCGAACTGCCGGCGTTCCAGCGCGCGCTCCCGCTTGAGGATCGGCTGCTTGTCCACCTCGGGCAGGCCGTCGAACAGTGCGGCCGCCGCGAGATCGAAATCGGCCCGGATCCCGTCGACCTGCTCGGTCGAGAGCTGCCAGCTGTTCTCGTTCCAGGCCCACCAGCGCACGAGCCCGCGTAAGGTGTCTTCCTGGGTGATCAGCGCATCGTACTGGTCGGCCGAGGCGACCTGGTTGTCCAGCGCATGGGTCGCCTCGCGTAGGCTCGCACCGCCGAGCAGGTCGTCGCAGATGAAGTAACGGACCACCAGCGACTCGAGCGGCGCGCTGCTCTCCTTGGCCAGGTCGGTCAGCAGCGTGCTGCCGGCCTGATTGATCAGCGCGTTGGTCACGACCGTGGCGATGATCTCCCGCCGCAGGCGGTGCGCGTCGAGCTGCGCGTCGAATTGCTCGCGGACCAGCGTCGGAAAGTAGCTGCGCAGGAAGGGGGAGAAGAATGGCAGGTCGGGGATCTGTGACTCGAGCACCTGCCGGTACAGGTCGTTCTTGGTGTAGGCCACGATCACCGACAGCATGTTGCGCGGGATGCCCTTACCCGAGGCGCACCAGTCGCGCAGCTCGTCATCCGGCGCGATGCACTCGCTGGCCCGGTCCAGGCCACCACTGGCCTCGAGGTAGTGCAGCAGCTCGATGAAGGCCTGGGGGTCTTGCAGGCAGCGCTGGCTCTCCATCGTGATCAGCGCAGATTGCAGGTAGTTGTTGCGCAGGCAGAACTCGCCGACCTCGTCCTCCATCTGGCGCAGCAGCTTGTTGCGCGCCTCGTAGTCGGCGACCAGCCCCTTGGAAATCAGCTGGGTCATCAGGATCTTCAGGTTGACCTCGTGGTCGCTGCAGTCGACGCCGGCCGAGTTGTCCAGCGCGTCGGTATTGCAGTGGCCGCCGGCGAGATAGAACTCGGTGCGCGCCCGGGCGGTCACGCCCAGGTTTGCGCCCTCGCCGATCACCTTGGCCCGGATCTGGTTCGCATCCACGCGCACCGAGTCGTTGACCTTGTCGCCGACCTGCACATGGTTCTCACTGCTGGCCTTGATGTAGGTTCCGATCCCGCCAAACCAGAGCAGGTCGACATCGAGCATCAGGATCATCTTGATCAGCTCGGGCCCGGTCATCGGCTCGGGGCCGCAGCCGAACATCTTCTGCGCCTCGGCTGAGAGCTCGATCGCCTTGGCGCCGCGGTCGTAGATGCCGCCGCCGGCGCTGATCAGCTTGCTGTCGTAGTCGGTCCACATGGACCGCGGCTTCTCGAACAGTCGCTTGCGCTCGGCGTGCGCGGCGACGCTGTCGGTCGGGTCGGGGTCGATGAAGATGTGCATATGGTTGAACGCGGTGACCAGCTGCATGCGATCGTTGAGCAGCATGCCGTTGCCGAACACGTCACCGGACATGTCGCCAATGCCGGCGACGCGGATCGGCGTTTCTTCGATATTGACGCCCAGTTCACGGAAGTGGCGCTCGACGCAGACCCAGGCGCCGCGCGCGGTGATGCCCATCAGCTTGTGGTCGTAGCCCGCCGAGCCGCCGGACGCGAATGCGTCGTCGAGCCAGAAGTCGTACTTGCTCGAGATGCCGTTGGCGGTGTCGGAGAGGTGGGCGGTGCCCTTGTCGGCTGCGACGACCAGGTACGGGTCGTCACCGTCGTAGCGCAGCACGCCGCTCGCGGGCACGACCGCATCGTCGACGTAATTGTCGGTCAAGTCGAGCAGGCCGCCGATGAAGTTCTGGTACTGGCGCGTGGCCTCGGCGCGGTTGCGAGCACGGTCGGCGAATGCGTGGCGCGGATAGAAGCCGCCCTTCGAGCCGACCGGCACGATCACGCTGTTCTTGGCCATCTGGGCCTTGACCAGCCCATGGACCTCGGTGCGGAAGTCGTCGGCGCGGTCGCTGTGGCGGATCCCACCGCGGGCGACCATGCCGCCGCGCAGATGGATGCCCTCGACGCCGGGGCCATGCACGTAGATCTCGAACAGCGGACGGGGCCGCGCCATGCGCTCGATCGATCGGCTGTTGATCTTGATCGAGACGATCTCGCCACGGCCGGGTTTGTAGAAGTTGGTGCGGATCGTATTCTTGAACAGTTCGAAGAAGAACAGCCGCAGGATCACGTCTTCCTGGATCAGCTTCACCTTCTCCAGCCGCGCCTCGTACCGCTGCTCGATCGGCGGCAGCAGCTGCGTGGCGCGCGCCTGCGTGTCCTCGGATTCTCCCGGGCCGAACTTGGTCTCGAAGTACTCGACCGCCAATCGGGCGCAGTCGAAATTGGCCAGCAGCGTGTCGTTGACCGAGTGCACGCCATACTCGGTGAACATCTGCAGGAAGTAATTGCGGTAGGTGATCATCAGGTCGATCTGACCCCAGTGCAGGCCGGCCAGCGCGCCCAGGCCGAGCAACGGGTCGTCGAGCAGGCGATTGCTGAGCACCTTGGACACGATGCGGCTGAGCCGGTCCACCGCGTCTTGCCTGGTCAGCAGCGTCCGATCGTTCGCGGCGACCTCGAAGCTGTTGAAGTAGGCGTCGGGCCCGCCGATCGCCTCGAGCGGTTCGGAGAGCCGACCCGTGGCGGTCAGGGTCATGTTCTGCAGCACCGGGACCACGTCGTTGAGCGACAGCGGCAGGGCGGAAACCAGCTGCAGCTCGGTGTAGTCCTCCTCCACGTGATAGGTCATCGAGACCTGGTCGGTCTCCTCGGTCTCCAGGCGCTGCAGCATCTCGATCACGTTGAGGCCGGTCTGCGCGGTCTGGCAGGTGCGGAACGCCTCGGAAAAACCGCCGCCGTACTTGGCCCAGAGTTCCGGGCCGGAGCTGCCCGACAGCGCCAGGTACTTCGACTTCGGGCGGGACGTGACCGGGGGGAACCGCTCGCGCAGCATCCCCTGGAGCAGCTCTTCCCAGGTCTTGAGCACCGTCGCGACGCGTGCTTGCAGCGTCTCGAGCGCCGCGTCGTCGACGCCGTCGCGGTAGCGACTGACATAGAAGTGCATCCGCACCGGCCCCTCGTCGTCGCTCTCGCGGAAGTAGGTGCGCAGGTGCGGCACTTCGAGAAACTTGCAGATCGTCTCGGACACCCGATCGGTCAGCGCCAGCGAATGCCGCAGACGCGGAATCACGCAGATCGTCGCGATCCGGCGAACCGAGCCTGCCCGGCGGTAGACCCGCACGTTGGTATGGTCCCCGGCCTCCGCCTGCTGGATGAACCGCGTGACCTCGCGGATCTCTTTCTCGGTCGAGTAGAACATGTCCGAGAGCGGGATCGAGTTGAGGATGGCGAAGGTCTTCTTGTAGGAGTAGGAGCCGACCATCAGGCTCATCGAGTCGAGGATCACCTTCATCTTGTCGCTGATGACCGGGATGTCCTTGTTCTGCTCCGCTCCGCCGCGGGTCGAGAGCAGCCCGAGGAACAGATGCTCCCCCTTGACCGAGTGGTCCTCGTTGAAGTCGCGGAAACTGGCGTAGCGCAGTTGAGACTCGCTCTTGACCAGGCTCAGGTGGTCGGTCCGGTAGACGGCGTACGGCTCGGGACGATCGAGCCGGCCGCGGGCGATGTCGATGGCAAGCGCGCGCAAGGCCTCCTGCTCGGGCATGCGCAGCATGCCGAGGCAGTCCTGCAGTTCGCCGGTCTGGGTGAAGTAGGCATAGGCCATGAAGACGAACTTGTTGTCGCCGAGCCAATCGGCGACGGCCGCGGCGTCCTGTCCGGCCGGGCGCTCGGCCATCCGGGCCTTGATCCCGGCCAGCTTCCGCATGCAGGGCTGGTAGTCCTGGTTGACGACCAGCAGCGTCTCCAGGCGCAGCGCGAGCTGCGCCTTCACGTCCTCCCAGCTGTCCTCCGGGATCTGCGTCACGTGCAGGTACATCACCGACGTGCGGTCACCTTCGACGCCGGTGCTGTCGATGCCGGTGATCTGCCCATCGTGGTGGTGCACGCCGATCACCGGGTGGATCACCATTTCGATCTGGAGCTTGCGCTTGCGAAAGAAGTCCTTGATCGTGCGCACGATGAAGGCGCCGTCCGGCAGGCGCGTCTCGACGGCGGTGCAGTTGAGTTGCTCGCCGCCGATGCTCTCGCTGGGGTGACTGATCGCGATCTTCAGTCCGGCCGAAAAGTCCTCCTCGAGGAACGCGAAGCGTTCCATCAGGAATCCCAGCAACTCGTGGGGGGGTTGCTCCTTGAGCACGCCTGTGGGCAGGGCGCTGGCGAACTCCTGCAGGTAGGCTGCGATTGTCTCTCGGTGGCTCTCCTTCACGGACTGACGAGCCAGCGATAGAACTTCCCCTACGATTCCTTCCGCCACGGTGGTCAAGCGCATCTCCTCGGTCTGAGAGCAAGACGCCAGTCAGGGCAAGCCCCTCTGGCGCAGATGGTTACGCGGCAATATTGTCAATTGCGCCGAGAGGCCCGTCAAGGGAGAGATCTCGGCAGGAGGCGTCACCCGAAGTTACCGCATTCCCGTCTCAGTTTCCGATTTCTTGATGGAGCTTGTCAATCTGATCGGTATTGCCCAGGGCGAGCAGGACGTCACCGGCGACGAGTTTGCG
>CAZMLI010000026.1:2315-12657 GCA_964566865.1 uncultured Planctomycetota bacterium | reverse complement strand
CAATCTGATCGGTATTGCCCAGGGCGAGCAGGACGTCACCGGCGACGAGTTTGCGTCCGGGGTCGGGGTTGTAGCTGAACTGACCGTCGCGCTTGATCGCCAGGATGATCGCGCCCGAACGGCGGCGGACCTCGCTCTCCGCCAGGCTCTTGTCCAGCAGGCGGCTCTGTGGGCCGAGCGTCAGCGCCGAGATCTCGAGGTCCATCTCGCCGGAGGTGATCACGTCGAGGAAGTCGACGATCGAGGGGCGCAGGACGGTCGCGGCGAGGCGCCGGCCGCCAATCGTATTCAGGCTGATCACCCGGTCGGCGCCGGCGGTGCGCAGCTTCGATTCCGTGGTGGACATGTTGGCCTGCGCGACGACGGTCACCTCGGGGTTCAGCTCGCGTGCCGAGAGCGTGATGAAGACATTGACCGCGTCGTCCATCAAGCAGATCACGATGGCGCGGGCGCGCGTGACGCCGGCCCGGACCAGCACCTCGTCCTCGCGGGCGTCTCCGTGGACCCAGAGCATCTTCTGTCCTTCGAAGTGCGACTTGATCAGATCCCGGTCGCGCTCGATCAGCACCAGCGGGATCTTGCTCTCGCGCAGGTCGTGCAGCACCTGCTCGCCGGTATGGGAAAGTCCGCAGACGATCACATGATCGGACAGTCCATCGATTTCGTTCTGCATCCGCTTGTGCTCCAGGATATCTCGCAGGCCCCCCTCGATCAGCAACTGGGCGCCTTTTCTGATTACGTAGGCCAGCGTGCCGATACCGCCAATCAGCAGCACGACGGTGAACAGCTGCCCTCTGGGGTGCAGCGGCCTGACCTCCCGGTAGCCCACCGTGGTCAGGCTGATCACGGTCATGTACAGCGCCTCGACGAAGGTGTAATCCTCGATCAAGACGTAGCCCAGGGTGCCGAAGCTGATCAGCCCGATCAGCAACAGCCCCAGCGCAAGCCAGACCTGTACGCCGCGACTCATGGGCCGATTATACCGTTGAATTCGAGGGGTACGGGGGTCGGTGCATGGCGTCAGTAAACTATTTCGCCCTCGCTCAACGCAGCTAAAGTCCTGCTGCTGTCTGCCTGCAGCAGCAGGTAGGTCGCGGGCACGAAGGTCAGTGCCAGGATCGTGGCGCCGGCGATCCCGCCGGCGATCGCCACCGCCACCGGTGGCCAGAAGCTCCCGCCACTGATGATCAACGGCGCGAAACCGGCCATCGTCGTGATGGTCGTGGCCAGCACGTGACGCGTGCTCTCGACCACGACCTCGGTCACCTGCGCTTTGTTTGTCGCGTCTGCTCGCCGCAGCGCTGCGAGCACGACGATCGCGTCGTTGATCGCCACGCCGACCAGGCCCATCGTCCCGACAATGGCCATGAACCCAAACGGGTAGCCGAACAGCGACAGCGCCAGCCCCGAGAGTCCGACCGAGGCGAAGGCGACGGCTCCGACGATCGCGGCCAGGCGGAACGAATTGAAAGACAGGACCAGCGTCGCCACCATCAGCAGCAGCAGCACCACGACCGAGGCGCCGAGGCTTCCCATCGCGCGGTTGCGCTCCGCCGACTCGCCCCCGACTTCGATCCGGTATCCCGGCGGGATGTCGAGTCCACGCAGCCGCTGCTGAAGTTGTTCGAGTACCTGGTTGGGCAAGGTGCCCGTCACCAGGAACGCCTGCACGGTGTTGGTGCGGATCCCATTGCGATGCCGAATCGTGCTCCACTGCGGCCGCAGCTCGACCTCGCCCAGGGCGGCCAGCGTCGTCCAGCGGTCGGCGCTGGTCATCAGCTCGAGCGTCGCCACCTTGTCGACGTCGGCGCGCGTGGCGCTCGAGAGCCGCACGCGCACGGGCAGTTCCTCGGTGGTCTCGATCAGCGAGCCACCCAGCGATCCCTCCAGGCTGGACTGCAGTCGCCGGGCCACGGCCCGGTTGTCGAGCCCCGCGCGTCGCACTTCTTGCTCGTCGAGTGTGACCCACAACTTGGCGCGGCCGCCGACCAGCAGCGGACGCGAGTGAACCACGCCCGGCACCCGCGCCATCTCCCGGCGAATCCGATCCCCCAGCTTGCCGAGCACCTGCAGATCCGGCCCGCTGATGTGCAGTTCGACCGGCGCCTCGAACGGCGGCCCCTGCTCCAGTTGTCTGGCCAGCACGCGAGCCGAGGGGAACTGCGCATCCAGCTGGGTCTGGAGCTCCTGAATGACCTGCGTCGCGCCCTTTGCGCTGCGCAGTTGAACGAGGCCGTGGGCGTAGAAACTGGCCTGTTCGCGGCCACCCACCATGTTGTAGTAGAACTTGGGCGCGCTCGCACCGGCGAACCAGTGCGTGTCGACCACGGACCGGTGGCGCTTCAATACACGGTGCGCCTGCTCGATGATCCGCAGAGTCTGCTTGATCGAGGCCTGCTGCGGCAGTTCGATCTCGATCTGAAAGTGATCCCGCTCCGAGGCGGGGAAGAACTGCTCCTGGAGCTGTGCGCCCAGCGCAAACCCGATCGCCGGGAACAGCAGCGCCACGGCCACCCCGCGAAGCGGGCGCTCGAACAAGAAAGCCAGCAGCCGTCGATAGAGGTCGGTCAGTCGCGCGGACGAGACGCCGGAATCGAGCCACCCCCCGCCCCTGGACGGTCCGAGCAGTCCCGCCAGCGTCGGGGTCACCAGCATGGCCAGAAAGAACGAGCTCACCAGCGCGAGCATCACGCTTGCGGCCATGGCGCCGACGAATTCACCCGTCGCTCCGGGCATCAGCACGATGGGCATGAATGCCAGGATGGTGGTCAGGGTGGATCCCATCAGCGGCACGAACAGACCGCGGACGGCAGCCCCGACGGCACGGGCCGGGTCTTGTTCCTCTCGCATTCGGTGGCGGACCTCGTCCACCATGACGATCGCATTGTCGATCAGCAGCCCCAACGCGATGATCAACCCCGTGACGGACATCTGGTGCAGGGGGATCCCGAGCAGTCGCATCCCGCCCAGCACCATCAGGATCGTCAAGGGCAGGGCCACGCCGACGATCAGCGCGGAGCGCCATCCCATGGCGAGCAAGACCACGGTCATCACCAGCACCGCGCCGAGCAACATGTTGGCGAACAGGCCGTCGAGACGCGACTGCGTATAGCTGCTCTGGTCGAAGATGACCTGCAGGCCAAGGCCGCGCGGCAGTTCGCTCCCGAACGCATCGATCGCCGCGCGCGCCCGGCTGGCCCAGAGATCGACGCGCTCCCCGCTCTGCATGCGCAGCGCCACCGCCACGCCCGGCCGCCCGGAAAACAGCGCCGCCTGCGCGGGCGGATCGACGACGGCCTTTCGCACGCTGCCGATGTCGCTCAATCGTACGAAGCGCCCGTCCTTCCCCGACTGAATCAGGATCTGTTTGATGCGATCCAGTGAGTCCAGCTCGCCGCGCACCTCGATCAGCAGATCTGTCCGGTTGCCGCGCACCTGGCCCGCAGACACCTTGGAGTCGCTCTGGCGGATCTTCCGGGAGACGTCGGCAACCGTCAAGCCCAGCGATGCGAGCCTTGCCGCGTCCACTTCCACCAGGATCTCCTCGCGCTGATCGCCGAAGATCTCGACATCCCGGGTCCGCGGTACGCTGCGCAGGCGGTCCCTCAGCATCTGTGCCGTTCGTCGCAGAATGGCGGGGTTCGGCTTCGTCTCCAGGTCCCAGCTGAGCCCGATGATGATCGTGAAAGCCGTGATGTCGAGTTCTTCGAATTCCGGCTCTTCCGCCCCCTCGGGGAGCTGCGCGGCGATGTCGCCCAGCTCGTCGCGCATGCGGGACCAGACCTCGCTGATCTGCGTGACGTCGTCGTTCAGCTCGATCATGATCGTCGAAATGCCGGCGCGCGAGTCAGAGGTGAGTTTTAGGATCTCCCCGAACTCGGAGAGCGCCTCCTCGATCACCTCGGTGACCAGGGCCTCCACCCGTTCGGCCGTGGCCCCCGGGTATCGCGTCTGCACGACCGCATTGCGGGAGGTCAGCTCCGGATCCTCCATGCGGGCCAGCGTGCGAAAGGCGCTCAGGCCGCCGACGAGGATCAATCCGACGGTGAGGATCAGCAGGCGCGGGTTGTTGTAGAAAGCGTTGAACATGGGATGCTCAGGGCTAGCGCTGTTGCCGCACGTGTTGTCCCTGGACGATTCGATGCGCCCCGGAGAGGATCAAGCGATCTCCGTCGCGCAGTGTGCCGCGCACGAGCACGCGATCGCTCTCGGTATGCAGGACCTCGATCGTGGCCCGCTGGACGCGGCCGTCGACGACGAGGTAGACGGCCCACAATCCACGCCCGGCTTGCGTGAGGGCATTCGTCGGCACCCAGTAACCGTTCGCCGCAACTTTCCGGTCGACGAGCAAGCGCGCTATCTGGCCGGGCAGGACGGCGGTTCCGCTGAGATTCAAGACCGCGGTGACCGTGCGCGTGCGGGCGTCGAGTTGCGGCAGTAACGCGCGCAGGCGGCCCAGAACTTTCCGTTTGCCGATCCTCAACTGCTGCTCACTGCCGATCTTCAGCTCTGCGGCAACCTCGACCGGAATGCCCACGCGCGCCTCCAGGGCGGCCAGCTCCATCAGGCGCACGATCTTGCGGCCGGCGGCGACGACGGTGCCCTCATCGAGCCATCGTCTGGCGATCGATCCTGAGAACGGCGCGCGGATCGTGCTTTCCGTCAGATCGATCTCGAGGTCGGCGATCTGCGCGCCGATCTGCTCGAGTCGCGCCCTCTGCGCGCGGATCCGCTCCTTGCGCGTTCCGGCGAGCAGCTCCGCGAGCAGGCTGCGCGCGCCCTCCAGCTTGGCTGCCATCGCATCGGCGCCATGGATGGCCCTGTCCAGATCCTCTTGCGGGATGGTATCGCTGGCGACCAGCTTGCGCCGACGTTCGCGCAGGATCTGCCGTAGCTTGAGCTGGGCTCGCAGGGCCCGGACCTCAGCCCGCGCCGCGGCGATCTGCTCCTTCCTGGGGCCCGCGATCATCTCGTCGAGCCGGGCCCTGGTCTCGTCCTGTCGGGCCCGCAGGCGCTTCAGTCGAATTTCGAGGTGCCCGGTCTCGAGCCGTGCGATCACGGCGCCGCGCTCGACGCGTTGCCCCTCGTCTACCTGGATCGAAACCAGCAAGTCCTCACGCTTGAACGAGAGGTCGCTCACCCGCCGCGCCACGACCTGACCGGTAAAAATTCTGGCCTGCCTGTAATGGTCGACCGCGCGCAGCGTCGCTACCTGGACAGGCATCACGCGGGGCGTGGGGGGCGTCTCGACAGCTGGCGCGCCGCGCAACGCCACGGCCAAGGCGAGCGTGCCCAGCGTCAAGCCGACCCAGATGGCGGGACGCGCCCCGATGCGGCCATTGCCGGTCGTGACGAGAATTCGAGGCTTGGTGGACATGATCGAGCTCCTGGTGGGTGAGGCGGGAATTACCCTTCGACACCCCGAGAATAGTAGTGTAAAGTTTAAAGTCAAAACAAGAGGCTTTATTATTTAAAGTAGCACTGCAGATTGCCTGAAAGCAGCTATAAAGAGACTCAGATGGCCAAGAAACGGAGTTATCGTCTGCTGTGTCCGATCGCGCGCGCGCTCGATCGCGTCGGGGATCGCTGGACCCTGGTGATCCTGCGCGACCTGCACGCCGGGCCGGCGCGGTTCAGCGACCTGCAGGTCGGGCTGCCCGGTCTGGCATCCAACCTGCTCAGCACCCGCCTGGAGAAATTGCAGGAGGACGGGTTGATCATCCGGCGTCGGGCGCAGCACGGCGCGGTGGTCTACGAGCTGACCCCCGATGGGGAGCGCACCGCGCCGCTGCTATTCGAACTGGCGACCTTCGGCAGTCGTTATTCAGCGCCCGAGGAGCTGCGCCGTCCCGGCAATCTGCGCATGGTCGTGATTGCCTTGAAGGAATCTCTGCGCCGAGTCGTCGGCGAGGAGATCGTGCAGGCGGAGCTGGTGATCAGTGGCGAGCACTTCTCGATCGACATCGAGGGCGGCAGGGTCGAGGTGCTGTATGCGCCCAATCCCGACGCCGCGTTGTCACTGACGGTCGACTATGAAGACCTGGTCGCCGTTGCGGACGGTCAGATGCCGCTGGAACAGTTCGCCGCGGGTCAGGTGAAGCTCGAACGCGGCTCCCGGGCAGCGGCCGGGGTCCTGCTCGACTTGATGGCGCGCGCATTTTGTGCCGGACCGATGGGCCAGGCGCACGATTCAATCCAGTAGGCCGGCCACCCGCAAGATCGCCGCGGCGACCAGTTCTGGCACCTCCTCCTGGACGAAGTGACCGGCTTCGGTGCGGGTCACCGGCGCGTCGGGCAGCAGGCTGGACGTTCGCTTGAGCGCGCGGCCGAGCACGGGGTCGCGCTCGCCCCAGATGATCTCGGCCGGGCCGCCTCGCCGCTGAAACTCCTCGACCAGCGCGCGGCAGCTGCGCAAGGCGGGCACCGAGGCGTGCGTCAGGGTGTCGGGCACCATGCGGGCCATGGCCAGTGGGGCAGCATTGTTTCGCCAGCCTCTCAGCGGATAGCGGTAGGCCCGGGATACCAGGCCAGAGATCGAAGCGGGGTCGCCCTGCGCCTTTGCCAGAGCTCGCTGAGGGAAGGCCAGCCCCCTGAAGGCGAGCGTGCTGACCAGCGGCAGTCTGCTGAACTTGTGGAAGGCCGTCGGGCGAAAGCCCTCCCGCGGTTCGGCGAGTACCGTATTCATCACCACCATGCCGGCCAGTTGCTCCGCACGCTGCGCCATCGACAGGGTGCCGATCGGGCCGCCCCAGTCCTGCACCACCAGGATGACATCGCGCAGATCCAGTCCCTCTACCAGTTCGCCCAGCCAGGCGGCCTGGCGTTCGAGCGTGTGCGCGTCGACCCGGCGCGGCTTGTGCGACAGCCCCAGGCCGATGAGGTCGGGCATGATCAGGCGCAGCGGGGCGTCCTTCAGCGCCAGGGCGATCCGCCGGTAGAGGAAACCCCAGGTGGGGTTGCCGTGCACCAGCAGCACGTCGCGGCCCTCGCCCTGCTCCATCACGTGCATGGCCATGCCGTCCACCGAGACGCTGTAGCGTTCGAAGGGCAGCTCCGCCGCCAGCCAGTCGGGCATCTCGGGGGCCGGTTTTCGTTCCATACGGGTCTGACTCTACACCAGCCGCCTGTACGCCACGACTCATGGACCGATAATACCGTTGAATTCGAGGGGTACGGGGGTAGTGTGCGGCAGTTTCCGCTTGACCCTCCAAGGGGGTCGATGTAGATACATAACGGCAGGAAACTATTTCTCCCACGAACATATCTGGCACTTGATCCAGATCCAGAGATCGCCCTATGAGCCTGACTGAAGCAGAAGAACTCCAGCAAATCGCCGACAAGGAATATGAATGGGGTTGGGTGACGGATATCGAGTCCGAAACGCTTCCACCAGGTCTGGACGAGGGGGTGATTCGTTTCATCTCGGCCAAGAAGAACGAGCCCGAATGGCTGCTGGAATGGCGTCTGCGGGCCTACAAGCACTGGCTGACGCTGGAAGAGCCGGAATGGCCCAACGTCACCTACCCGAAGTACGACTACCAATCAATCAGCTACTTTTCGGCGCCGAAGAACCCGGATGACGCGCCCAAGAGCCTGGACGAGGTGGACCCGGAGCTGCTGGCGACCTACGAGAAGCTGGGCATCCCGCTGCGCGAGCAGGAAATGCTCGCCGGGGTCGCCGTCGACGCCGTCTTCGACAGCGTCTCGGTCGCCACGACCTTCAAGAGCAAGCTGGCCGAGCTGGGCATCATCTTCTGCTCCTTCTCCGAGGCGGTCCAGGAGCACCCGGAGCTGGTGAAGAAGTATCTCGGCAGCGTCGTGCCCTACACCGACAACTTCTTCGCGACGCTCAACAGCGCCGTCTTCACCGACGGCTCGTTCTGCTACATCCCCAAGGGTGTGAAGAGCCCGATGGAGCTGTCGACCTACTTCCGCATCAACGCGGCCAATACCGGCCAGTTCGAGCGCACGCTGATCATCGGCGAGGCAGGCTCCCACGTCAGCTATCTCGAGGGTTGCACCGCGCCGCAGCGCGACGAGAACCAGCTGCACGCCGCGGTGGTGGAGATCGTCGCGCACGACGATGCGACGGTCAAGTACTCGACCGTGCAGAACTGGTACCCCGGAGACAAGAACGGCGTCGGCGGGATCTACAACTTCGTCACCAAGCGCGGCGCCTGCCGCGGGCGCAACTCGAAGATCTCCTGGACCCAGGTCGAGACCGGCTCGGCGATCACCTGGAAATACCCGAGCTGCATCCTGATCGGCGACAACTCGGTCGGCGAGTTCTACTCGGTGGCGCTGACCAACAACTACCAGCAGGCCGATACCGGCACCAAGATGATCCACATCGGCAAGAATACGCGCAGCGTGATCATCTCCAAGGGCATCTCGGCCGGCCACGGGCAGAACACTTACCGTGGCCTGGTGCAGATTCAGAAGGGCGCGGACAACGCGCGCAACTTCTCGCAGTGCGACTCGATGCTGCTGGGCGACCTGTGCGGCGCGCACACGTTCCCCTACCTGGATATCAAGAACCCGACCGCGCAGGTGGAGCACGAGGCGTCCACCACGAAGATCGGCGAGGATCAGATCTTCTATTGCAACCAGCGCGGGCTCGAGACGGAAGCCGCGGTCTCGTTGATCGTCAACGGGTTCTGCAAGGAAGTATTTAAGCAACTCCCGATGGAATTCGCCGTCGAAGCTCAGAAGCTGTTGAACGTGAGCCTCGAAGGCAGCGTCGGATAGTCATAGACAAGGAATCACCCACACATGCTCGAGATCAAGAACCTACACGCCCGGGTCGAGGGGATCGAAGACGCCGAGGACATCCTCTGCGGCATCAACTTGACGGTCAACGCCGGCGAAGTGCACGCCATCATGGGCCCCAACGGCTCGGGCAAGTCGACGCTGGCCCACGTGCTCGCCGGGCGCGAGGACTACGAGGTCAGCAACGGCTCGGTGACCTACCTGGGCCAGGACCTGCTGGAGATGAACCCGGACATCCGGGCCTGTGAGGGCGTCTTTCTCGCCTTCCAGTATCCGGTCGAGATCGTCGGCGTCAGCAACGCCTACTTCTTGCGCACTGCGGTCAACGCGATCCGCAAGCACAAGGGCGAGGAGCCGATGGATGCAATCGACTTCCTCAAGCTCTCCAAGGAAACCGCCAAGCAGCTCAACGTCGACGAGAGCCTGCTGCATCGCTTCGTCAACCACGGCTTCTCGGGTGGCGAGAAGAAGCGCAACGAGGTGTTCCAGATGGCGATCCTCAACCCGAAGCTCTGCATTCTCGACGAGAGCGACTCGGGCCTCGACATCGACGCGCTGAAGATCGTCGCCGCGGGCGTCAATACGCTGCGCTCCAAGGAGCGCGCGATGATCGTGATCACGCACTACCAGCGGCTGCTCGACCACATCGTGCCCGACTTCGTACATGTGCTGCTCGGCGGGCGGATCGTCCGCTCCGGTGGCAAGGAGCTGGCGCTCGAGCTGGAAGAGAAGGGTTACGCCTGGCTCGAAGAAGAGGCCGCGGCGGTCGCACAATGAGCGCGGCCACCGGAGTCTGTAACGGGCTGGAGCAGTACACGTCAGCCTACGACAAGCTGGCCGACGCCTGGGCGCCGGCGTTGCGCAAGACGGCGATCGCCCAGTTCAAGGCGCGCGGTTTTCCGGCGCGCAGCGAAGAGGCCTGGCGCCAGACCAATCTGTCCAAGCTGGAGCAGGCGGAGTTCGGTCTCGCATCACAGGAAGTCAACGAGTCCGCAGCGCTCAAGGGCATCGATCACCTGACCTTCGACGTGGGCAGCAAGCGGCTGGTCTTTGTCGACGGGCGTTTCGTGCCGGGGCTCTCGGCATCCGCAGACGAGCTGGCCGGCGTGACGGCGATGAGCCTGGCCGAGGCAATGACTGACGGGCACGCCGAGCTGGTGCACAAGCATCTGGGGCAGGTCGCGACCGATGGCGAGACCCATCCGTTCGTGGCGCTCAACACGGCGCTGATGAGCGACGGCGGTTTCATCCACATCCCGCGCGGGACCGTGCTCGACACGCCGATTCACCTGATGTTCCTCTCGACCGGCGGCGAGCGCCAGACGATGAGCCACTGCCGAAATCTGATCGTGGCCGAGGAGTCGAGCCAGGCTACGCTGCTCGAGAGCTACGGCCGGATCGACGATGGGGTCTACTTCAGCAACGCCGTGACGGAGGTGGTCGTCGGCGCCAACGCGCACATCGATCACTACAAGCTGCAGCGCGAGAGCGAGCAGGCCTTCCACATCTCCAGTCTCGCGGTGGTGCAGGAGCGCGACAGCAACTATCGCAATCACCTGGTCAGCCTCGGCGC
>CAZMLI010000026.1:0-2215 GCA_964566865.1 uncultured Planctomycetota bacterium | reverse complement strand
GCCGTGCAGAGCAACAAGAACCTGCTGCTGTCGGACAAGGCGATCGCCAACTCCCAGCCGCAGCTCGAGATCTTTGCCGACGACGTCAAGTGCACCCACGGCTCGACGATCGGCCAGCTCTGCAAGGAGAGCCTGTTTTACCTGCGGTCGCGGGCGGTGCCCGAGGCCTACGCGCGGGGGTTGCTGATTTACGCCTTCGCCAACGAGATGATCGAGCAGATCAAGATCGATTCGCTGCGGGATCAGCTCGAACAACTGATCTACAAGCGGTTCGGCAACGTCGGGTAGGTGAGCGTGGATTTCCGGGAGCTCTATCAGGAGATGATTCTGGGGCACAGCCAGGAGCCGCGTAATTTCCGCGCGCTGGATGATGCCTCGCATGTGGCCGACGGCAACAACCCGCTCTGCGGGGACAAGTGCCGGGTCTTCGTGCAGGTCGAGGACGGGAAGGTTGCCGACATCTGCTTTCAGGGCGAGGGCTGCGCGATCTCGACCGCCTCGGCCTCATTGATGACCGAGTCGCTGAAGGGCTTGCCGCTCGATGAGGCCCAGGCCTTGTTCAAGCAGTTCCACCAGATGATCACGACCGATGTCGAGCCGGATCTGGACGCGCTCGGCAAGCTGGCGGTCTTCAGCGGTGTGCGCGTCTTTCCGCTGCGGGTCAAATGCGCCACGCTGGCCTGGCATACGTTCGATGCCGCGCTGCAACGCCAGAACACCGCCTCGACCGAATAGGAGCGAAACGATGCCGCATCCAACGCCGGGTGAAACCGACTACATTCAGAACTGGTTGGCCCTTCCCAAGGATGGCGAACCCGATGGAATCCGCGAACAGATCAACGACGCGTTGAAGCTCGTCTTCGATCCCGAGATTCCGATCAACGTCTACGAGGTGGGCTTGATCTGGGATTACTCGATCGACGGTGAGGGCCTGGTGCAGATGGATATGACGCTGACCTCGCCCAACTGCCCCGCGGCCGAGAGCCTGCCGGCCGACATCGAGAACGGCGTGCGCCGGATCGACGGCGTCAACGACGTCAAGCTGGACATTCTCTGGGACCCGTCGTATGACATCGCGATGATGTCCGAAGCTGCAAAACTGACCCTCGGCTTCTAGCCCGAACTGGTGCGGATCACCGAGATCTTCGAAGAGCGTCGCCAGACGTTCTCGTTCGAGTTCTTCCCGCCCAAGACCGAGAAGGGCCTGGCCAACCTGTACAAGAAGATGGACCAGCTGGCGGAGCTGCGTCCCGACTTTTGCACGGTGACCTGCGGCGCCGGAGGCAGCGACCGCGGCAAGACCGTCGAGATCGCCGATCACTGCAATCGCAACATGGACTGCCCCTCGGTGGTGCACGTCACCTGCGCCTGGGCCGCCAAGGCGCAGATCCGCGAGATGCTCGACGAGACCCGCGACCTGGGCATGGAAAACGTGATGGCCCTGCGCGGGGACCCGCCGCAGGGTGAATCGGCTTACCAGTCTCGGCAAGACGGGTTCAACTACGCCCATGAGCTGGTGCAGATGATTCGCGAGGAGGCCT
The DNA here is from genome assembly GCA_964566865.1 of uncultured Planctomycetota bacterium. GTDB lineage: Bacteria > Planctomycetota > JACQVV01 > JACQVV01 > CAZANL01 > CAZMLI01. Next base: position 674 of record CAZMLI010000026.1, on the reverse strand, counting down.
ATCCCTTCGCGATCGGCGTCGCCGGTTATCCCGAAGGACACGTCGAGAACCCTGACCACGAAGCGGACCTGCGGCATCTCAAGCACAAGGTGGACCAGGGCGCGGACTTCATCGCGACCCAGCTGTTCTTCGACAACGCCGACTTCTTCGGCTTCGTCGAGCGTTGCCGCGCGATCGGCATCACCCAGCGCATCGTCGCCGGCGTGATGCCGGTGATGAACTTCCACAAGATCCTCGAGTTCTGCGAGTTCTGCGGCGCCAAGATGCCCGACAAGCTGCGCGCGCTGATGGAGCCGATCGCCGACGACCCGCAGCAGGTGCTGGAGGCGGGCACGCGTTACGCGGCGGAGCAGATCTCCGAGCTGCTCGAGGGTGGGGCGGATGGGGTGCACCTCTACACGCTGAACAAGACCCAGGGGATCCAGCGCATGTACGAGCTGCTGGGCCCGATTCTGGACTCGTTGCGCTAGAGCTGTTTTTTCGCCAGGCGGTCGATCAATTCGGCCGCCGCGGCCAGCAATTCGCGCTCGTCGTCGTCGCAGCCCGCAATCAGCCGGGTCAGCAGGTCCAGCCGCTCGCGTCGCGCTCTTTCGAACGTCCGTCGTCCCCTGGCGCTGGGCCGCAATCGAACCGCCCGCTTGTCGTCGGGGTCGGGTTTGCGCAGGACCAGGCCA
>CAZMLI010000025.1:14966-22137 GCA_964566865.1 uncultured Planctomycetota bacterium | reverse complement strand
GGCAGCGGCAGCATTCGCCAGAGGTTGATAGGATAGGCGGCGTGCCAGATCCAGAACCTCTGGGAGATACGATCCGTTCGGCGCACCCCGCTGGCCCGGCGGAGCAGGTCGAGAAGGTCGGGCGCTACGTGGTCACCGGCGCGCTCGGCAAGGGCGGCATGGGCGAGGTCTTGCTGGTCTGGGACGACGACCTCGGTCGCGAGCTGGCGGCCAAGGTGGTGCGCGGCAAGTCGGCCGGCCAGCTGATGGCGCGGCTGGTGCTCGAGGCCCGGGTCACCGGTCAGCTCGAGCACCCCAACATCGTGCCGGTGCACGAGCTCGGCACCGCTGACGATGGGCGGGCCTTCTTCACCATGCAGCGCGTGCAGGGCGATACGCTGTCGGACGTGCTGCGGCGAGACCCGCCGCCCTCGCTGGTCGAGGCGCTGAACATCTTCCAGAAGATCTGCGATGCGCTGCGCTTCGCCCACGATCGCGGTGTGATTCATCGGGACCTGAAGCCGGACAACATCATGGTCGGTCAGTTCGGCGAGGTGCAGGTGATGGACTGGGGGCTGGCCAAGGTGCTGGGCGCAACCGAAGAGCCGCTGGTAGCCGGCGCTGACAGCAGCACGCTCACGCAGGTCAGCAGTGGTGGGAGCGGCTCCCAAACGCTCGATGGGTCGATCATGGGCACACCGGCCTACATGTCGCCCGAGCAGGCGGATGGCTTGATCGGGCAACTCGATCAGCGCACCGATGTCTATGCGCTCGGTGCGATTCTCTACGAGATCCTGACCGGGCAGCCGCCGTTTCGCGGCAGCTCGGCGCTCGAGATCTTGCAGCAGGTCCGCAGCGGCTCGCTGATGCCGCCGACCCGACGCGCGCCAGAGCGTGCGATTCCCTGGGAGCTCGAGGTGGTGGTGCTGCAGGCGATGGCCCAGGCGCCGCAGGCGCGCTATCAGGATGTGGGCGCGCTGTCCGCCGACGTGGAGCGGTTTCTCGCCGGCCAGGTCTTGTCGGCCGCCGATTACAGCCTGCCGCAGCGGCTGCGCAAGTGGGTCGGTCGCAACCGCACGCTGACGATCGCGGGGCTGATCGTCGGCGTCAGCCTGCTGGTCGCGGCGGGGATCTCCTATGCGAGTATCCGTCAGCGGCTGGCCCAGGAGGAGCGAGTAAGCCGCGCGGCGGAGGCGGGGCAGATGCGCGAACGCCGGCTGCGTGAGGCACAGGAGGCCGCCACGAACCAGGCCCAGCAGGAGAGCCAGCGGGCCCACGCCGAGTTGCGCAACGCCAGCCGCCGTCTGGCCCAGGCGCTGGTCTTCAAGGCAGATGTCGCGCTGCGCGACAAGAGCGTGCTCGAGGCGCTGGCCTATCTCGCGGCGGCGCGCGATGTGGCCCCCGGTTCGCCGCGCGTGCACGCGGCCCGCTTCGCCATACCGCCGCCGATGATCACGCTGGAGCGACTGGTCGACTGCGGCGGCGCGGTCACCGATCTCTCCTGGAGTCCGGCCGGCACACACCTGGCGCTGGCCGTCGCGCGCGAGAAGGCGCCGATCGTCTGGGATCTCCAGCGCTGGCGGCGAATCAAATTTCCCGCGTTCGGCGAATCCGTGGTGCGCGTCTCGTTCTCGCCGGACGGCAAGCTGCTGGCCGTCAGCCTCGGCAAGGGTGGCATCATCCTCTACGATGTGGTGACACGGCGGCGCAAGCTGACGCTGCAGACCGATCACGTGCAGCACAGTCTGGCCTGGAGCTACGCCGCTGGGCGACGCAGGTTTGCCAGCGGCGGCCGGGGCAAGGTCCGGCTCTGGAACCTCGCCACCGGCAAGGGCCAGGTCATTCAGGCGGATGCCCGCTGGCCGGTGCGCGCACTGGCGTTCAGTCCGGACGGACGTTATCTGGCCAGCGGCAACGACATCCGCCGCGTGACGGTGCGGGAGCTGGCCACGAAGCGTCTGGTCTGGGACTGGATCAACCAGACCTACTACATCACCGGGTTGGCGTTCAGTCTGGATAGCAAGCGGCTGGCCGTCGCAGGCAACGGCAGGGACGCGACCGTCTGGCAGGTCGGGAGCTGGCGCAAGACCGCGACACTGCGCGGCCATCGCGCGGCGATCTGGGGCGTGCAGTTCACGCCGGCGGGGGAGCTGTTGACGGCGAGCTGGGACGGCACGCTCAAGCTCTGGAATGTCGAGGGCGAGCTGGTTCGCTCCGTGCCCTGCCGCGGGCCCGGTCCCGATGCGCTGGCGGTCTCGCCCGACGGACGACAGCTCGCGACCGCCGGCAAGAGCGGCCTGCTGCAGATCTGGCGCAAGCAGCGCGGCCTGTCGATCCGCAGCCGCATCAATCACCCGCAGCCGATCCACGACGGGCGCCTTTCGCCGGACGGCAAGCTGGTCGCCACCTGCGGCTACAATCGCACCGTGCAGCTACTGGAGGTGTCGACCGGTCGGCTGCTGAAGATCCTGGGGCGTCACCAGAAGAAGGTCAGCCGGGTGGTCTTCTCGGCTGACGGCGCCTGGCTGGCGTCCGGTGGGGAGGACAACCGGGTCATGCTCTGGGATGTGGCCACGCAGCGCCTGCGCCATCGCCTGTCCGGACATACCGGCCCCGTGCCCGGGCTGGTCTTTCTGCGCGACGGCAAGACACTCGTCAGCGGCAGCCATGACCGCAGCGTGCGCTTCTGGGATGTCGCCAGCGGCCGATGTCTGCGCACGATCGGCGGACTGGGTTCGGCCGTGCGCAGCCTGGCGCTCCGTACGGACGGCCGCCTGCTGGCGGTCGGACTGGGGCAAGGCGTGCTGCTGATCGACCCGCTGACCGGCCGGTTACGCGACCGGCTGAAGCTACCAGCCGTCAGCGCCGTCACCTTCGCCGGACGAAGGGTCGTGGCGGGTCACAGCAGCGGGTTGATCCTGCTGGTCGATCCCCGACTGCCAGAGCGACAGGTCCGTCTGGAGGGACACTCCTCCCTGATCGAGGGCCTGCGCTACAACGTCGCCACCCGTCTGCTGGTCTCGGGCGGCTACGGCGGAGTGGTCAAATTCTGGGACCTGGATCGGGGTGAGTGCGTCCGGACCCTGGACTCGCCGTCCGAGTGGGGGCTCAAGGGGGTGGATATCTCCGCCGACGGGCAGCTGGCGCTCACCACGCGCGGGCACATCACCTTCGTCTGGGGGCTCGACGGCCAGCTCGGGAGCGCGCAGGTAGGCCGGATCTCCGGGGTCGAGGTCCAGGAACTCGGGCTGCGACCGATCTCTCCCGCAAGCTTCTCCAAGCTGCGCCAGCGGGTCGCCAACGCCGCCCCGCCGCTCTGGCCAGAGATCGCCGACGACCGGCTGAACTGGGGCATCCTGCGCTTTGTCGAACGCGCCTTCCACCCGAAATTCCTCGACGAAGCGCTCGACAACTTCGCGCGCGCGATCGAGCTGGCGCCGCGTGCATGGCTGGCCTGGTACTACCGGGGGCTGGCCTTGCTGGCCAAGGGCCAGCGCGCAGAGGGGCTGGCCTCGCTGCGGCGCGCCAAAGAGCTGGCGCCGGCCCGCAGCCAAAAATTGATCGAGCGAACGATCGCCGGCAAGCGCTAGCAGGGCTTCTCTAACTGCCTTCTTAAACTGCCGTAGGGCGTGGGCTTGTCCCCCGCCGGGAGAGTACGGTTGGCGCGGCGGGGGACAAGCCCCCGCCCTACTCCCGATCGGTGACCCGTGTGCTGGACGCCATCAGCAGGCGCACCGGGCAGCAGTACTGATTTGCTACAATCAGCATCCGACTTCTCATCTGGAGCTTGTTCATGTATCGCAATCTCAGGGCGGAGGAGGTGGTCAAGACATCGGCCCTTCTGCACGTCCGGATCAAGGAACGTTTTCCGACCAGCGGTCTGTGCAAGATCGCCCAGGACGTCTGGCAGGTCGCCGATGGCGCGGTGCATCGCGTCGCGCTGCTGGCGCGTCCGATGTGGCTGCTGCGCGGTCTGAACTACTGCTTCCTGCTGACGATTGGCGCGCTGCTGGCCTATGTCGTGCTGGGGCTGGGCCTCAAGCCGAGCTTCAAGTTCAAGAACCTGAACGACTTCATCACGGTGCTCGAACCGGCGCTGGGTGCGGTCGTCTTCATTGGCGCGTTCGTGCTGCTGGTCTGGAGCGTCGAGCTGCGGATCAAGCGAGGTCGCGCCTTTGCCGCGTTGCACGAGCTGCGTTCGATGGCCCACACCATCGACATGCACCAGCTGACCAAGGACCCGGGTCGGCACCTGTTCCCGGGGGAGGACACCGAGTCGTCGCCCAAGCGCCCGATGACGCCGTTCGAGCTCTCGCGCTACTTCGACTACTGCAGCGAGCTGCTGAGCATGATCAGCAAGATCGCCGCGCTCTATGCCCAGAACCTCGGCGACGCCGAGGCGCTCGAGGGTGTCGATCAGGTCGAAGCGCTGACGACGGGGCTCTCGCGCAAGATCTGGCAGAAAATCATGATTCTGGAGCGTTATCACGAGGATGCGCAGCCGATCAGCTGACTCATTCGTTGTTCTTGGTATAATCGGAACCAATGGAACAAGATGACCAACGACTTGCGCGCCGCTGCCTGGAGGCGGGGCTGCTCGATGCAAAGACGCTCGATACGGCCAGCTCTCAGCTGGCTGATTGCATTGCCTCGGGCGAGGAAGAGCTGACGCTGGCTCAGATGCTGGTCGAGCTGGGGTTGCTCACCGAGCAACAGATCAAGCAGCTGCAGCGGGCAAAGCCTTCAGGCGTGCGCCCGCGTCGCTCGAGCGCTCGTCTACGGCGACCGGCAGAGAAACCAACGGGCCGCAAGTTGCCGCTGATCATCGCCGCAGTCCTGCTGGGGCTGGTCTCGCTGGGTGCCGGCTACTGGCTGCTCGCGGGCCCGTCCGCGCGCCCGCAGAAGAAAACAAAGGCCAAAGGGACGGCGCCCAAGAAGGTGCCGCAGTCGGTCAACGCTGCCTATGCCGCGGCCGAGGCGCAATACAAGAAGAGCGGCGAGCTGAAGACATTCGTCGCGGCGCTCGAGCGGCTGGGCCAGGCCAACCCGGACAAGATCAAGATCTGGTTTCGGCTGGCCGACCTGCGGCAGCAGCAAGGTCAGGCCGAGGCGGCGCTCACGATCTATCGCGAGCGGATTGGCGAGAACCGCGAGCTGCGTCGCAAGGCCGGATTCGGCGCGCTGACGGCGCGGGCCTACTACCTCTGTGGCGTGATCCGTGAGCTGGTCAAACCCGGCAGTGGGCGCACCCCGGAGGACTGGTTCTACAAGGCCGTCGACGAAGGGGAGCGCACGCCGTTCGGGCGGGCCGCCGAGGCCAAGCTGCTGATGTACAAGGAAGAGTACCCGCGGGCGCGCAAGGCGCTGCTGGCGGTTCAGGATCGCATGTCCGGGCGCTGGGATGTGGCCTACAGCCTGGGTCTGATCTATGCCGGCGGGCTGGAGGAAACGGCCGAGTTGAAGGAGCTGGATCAGGCGATCGTGCAGTTCACGCGGGCGCTCAGCGGCGCCCCCCCGGTCGCCCGCGGGGAGCTGTGGTACCGGCGGGCTCGCGTGAAGAATGAGCTGCTCGACCACAAGGGCGCGATTGCCGATCTGGACCTGGCAATCAAGGACTCCCCCCAGCTCCCCGCCTATCATCACGAGCGCGCGCAGGCAAAATTCGGCGCCGGTCGGTTCGACGCCGCGAAGGCCGATCTTCAGCAAGCGCTGAAGCTCGATAACCGGTACGGCGCCGCGTCCGCGCTACTGGGTCTGATTGCCGAGAAGACCGACAAGGCGCAGGCGATGGTGCTCTATCGCCAGGCCCTGGCAGCCACGCCGACACTCGCGCTGGCGGCCGAACGACTGGGCTGTTTGCTGCTGGAGCAGGGCAAGGCGCGTGAGGCGCTGGGGCTGCTCGAGCAGGCCGTCGGTGCCTGTGCGCCGAGCGAGCGGGGGCGGATCTTCAAGCTGGCCGAGAAGGCCCGCAAGCTGGCCGAGAAGTTGCCGCCGGTGGACAGTCGCCCCGAGCTGAAGACCGCCGAGGCCTACTTCGCTCGGGGCAATGACATGATGCGGGAGGGCGAACACGCCCTCGGCATCCGCGATTTTGTCAGCGCGATCAAGCTCGAGCCGAGCAACGCGAATTACTGGGCGATCTGCGGCATGGCCAGGATGACGGCCGACGATCTACCGGGCGCGATCAAGGACAGCCGCAAGGCGATCGCGCTCGATGCGAAGCACTATCTGGGTCACTATGTGCTCGGCGTGACGCTGGTTCGGCAGGGCGAGAAGGCGCAGGGCATCAAGTCGCTGAACCAGGCGCTCGAGGTGGCTCCGGAGGATGACAAGGAGCGCGTCCGGCGTATGCTTGCCTGGGCCCAGGAGTTCGAGAAGTAGCCGGAGGGGTTGAAGCTCCGTTCGCAGTCCGGTAGGGTGGATAGAGATGGCAAACGATCGTAAGGAACCCCAGCGCGCCCTGCTGAGCGAGATGGACGCGCGCCATGTCTTGCTGGTTCGCGCTTTCGAGGAGCGCGATCCCGAGGGCCTGCTGATCCCGCTGGAGGAGCGCCGCAAGGCATCCGAGCATGCCAGGGAGCGCTGCGGTACCGACGAGCAGGGCCTGGTCGTGACCCGGGCGAGCGCGCTGTTCGATCTGCTGCGCGGGCGCATCACCGGGCTGGGTCTGGTGGAGCGCGGCGATCTGTTGCGGTCGCCGCACCACATGGCGCTGCTGGTCGTGGCGGCGCTGGTCTTCGGCTTCGTCGTCAATCCGCTGGCCGGCAAGAAGACGATCAGCGCCTTGAACTTTCCGCTACTCGGCCTGGTGGCCTGGAACCTGCTGGTCTATGCCTGGGTGCTGATCTATCCGCTGACGACCGGGTTGATCGCGGTGCAGCCGCGCGCCTCCGAGCCCCGTGTTCGACCGAGCGTGCGCTGGCTCGGCGAGCGGCTGATTCGCGTGACGACCGCGCTGCAAGGGGGCGATCAACGACAGCTGGTCGGCGGGGCGCTGCGACGCTTCTGGGGCTTGTGGTTACGAGTCTCGGCGCCGCTGATGGCGCTGCGAACCGCCCGCCTGCTGCACCTGATGGCCGCGGCGCTGGTGCTGGGCAACCTGGCCGGGATGTATTATCGCGGCCTGTATGTGGGCTACAAGGTCGGCTGGGAGTCGACCTTCCTGACCGCCGCGCAGGTCGACTCGGTGCTG
>CAZMLI010000025.1:0-14866 GCA_964566865.1 uncultured Planctomycetota bacterium | reverse complement strand
TCGCTGCGCGCGGGCATGGACACCGACGAGCTGCTGTCGATCGTCGACGCCTCCGACTGGCCCGCAGGTTCCGAAGCGAGTGTGGCCTTGCAGCGCCGCTCTGGCTGGACCGACGAGCTGATCTGGGCCGGGCTGCAGCCGGTGCACCTGGATCTCTCCGGCAGCCTGCCCGACGAGGTGCTCGACAGTTGCGACGCCGCGCTCGAAGCGCTCTGGAGTGACGAGCCGCCGGCGCCGCTGACCCAGGAACCCGACGACGATCTGGATGCGGAGTTGGCCGCCTGGGATACCTACGAGGAGGTGGCCGACCGGCCGCCGCGCTCGGCCAAGCGGATTCAGCTCAGCCTGATCTCGCATACCAACCTGGGTAAGACGACGCTGGCGCGCACGCTGCTCAAGCGCGACGTCGGGCGGGTGCTCGATCAAGCCCACGTGACCGACCGGGCGAGCGCCTGGACCTTGCTCAAGGATGGTGAGCAAGAGCTGATCCTCTGGGATACGCCCGGATTCGGCGACACCGTCCGGCTGCTCGAACGCTTTCGCCGGCGCAGCAACCCGCTGGGCTGGGTGCTCAACCAGGTCTGGGACCGGGTCAACAACCGCGCCTTGTGGTTCAACCAGCGCACGCTCAAGCATATTCACGAGCAAGCGGACGTGGTGATCTACCTGGTCAAGGCCTCGGAAGATCCGACGCAGGTCGGCTACCTGGCTCCCGAGCTGGAGCTGATCTCGCACTTCGACCTGCCGGTGATCCTGCTGCTCAACCATGTCGGGACCGAAGCCGATACCGAGGCGATCGAGCTCGCCTGGCGCGAGCAGGCCGCGCAGTTCCCGATCATCCGCTCGGTGTTGACGCTCGACGCCTTCAGCCGTTGCTGGGTCGAGGAGGTCAAGCTGTTCCAGCACGTGCGCGAGGTGCTGGCGCCGGAGCGGCTGCCGATGATGGATGCGCTGATCGAGGGCTGGCGTAGCGGGCAGGCCGCCGCGTTCGACCAGTCGGTCGAGGTCATCACCCACTTCCTCACCGAGGCGTCGCTCGACTTCGAACCGCTGGAGGCCAGCAGCGCCGGCAGCACCTTCGAGCGGCTGATCGGCAAGGTGACCGACACGGTGCGGCAAAAGAAGGCCAAGGATCTGCTGAGCAAGCGTCTCGACGCGCGGCACCTGCCATTCATCCGCCAGTTGATCGAGACCCAGGGGCTGATCGTCGACGAGCGTGGTTTGCAAGACGTGCGCGAGCGGCTGTCGATGGACTTCTCCGTGCCGCGCAATACGGCCGAGGAAGCGCGCTGGATCACCGTCATCAGCAGCGTCGTCACAGGAGCCGCGACCGGCCTGACCGCAGACATCCTGGCCGGCGGGCTGACGTTCGGCGGTGGTTTGCTGGCGGGCAGCCTGGGCGGTTTGCTGGCCGGCCTGGCGCTGGGCAAGGCGCACATGTTGATCCATTCGACGGGGCAGCCTGCGGTCTGCTGGTCCCCGACGTTCCTCACCGGCTTCAGCCGCTACGCGTTGTTGACCTACCTCACCGCGGCCCACTTCGGCCGCGGCCGGGGACAGTTTCGCGAGGCCGAGAACGAGGATGGCGAGCCGGGACCTGGCCCCTGGATCGAAGCCGTCGAGCAAGCGCTCGATGGCTGCGGGCCGGCACTGGTGCAGCAGTGGAAAGCGCTCGAGCAGCTGCGCGAGCAGCTCGAGAGCGCGTCGGCAGAGCTGCGTGAGCAGGTCAAGCTCGAGCTGCACAAGGCGCTGCAACCGGTCTTCGCCCGCGCGATGCGCCACAGCCTGGTGCAGCTCTATCCCGGCACCGAGGAGCTGCTGCCGCAGGTGGACCTGCCCGAGCCGGAGGCGCAACCAGCCGGCGCCCCCGAGTCGGGTTAGGCAGCGTCTTTCATACGTCTGGTTGCGACGCACTTTTGCGAGCCTTATCTTTGCCACAGAGGTCTTAGCGCAGGACGTCGGCCGCAACCAAATTTCTGGTGGCACATCCCGACGCGGAGACGGAAGAGAGGTCGCAGAGCCTCACGCGGAGCCGCAGAGGGCGCGGAGCCGCAGAGGCGTGGGGTGGCGGCCCACGAGAAAGAGCGCTGAGCTGCAGCGGGCAGGGCCGGACGCTGTGCAACCGGGAACATGGGTGACGTTTTAGACCGGGCACATAGGTGACACTTTCTGGGTGGCTTGGAGTTCAAGATCCTCCGCGGCTCCGCGATCTCCGCGGCTCCGCGTGAGGCTCCGCGGTCTCTCAGTTTCTCCGCTGGCACGCAGCCCTTGCGCCAGTAGTTCAACGAATCATCACCAACCTTCTCCCTGCACGGCCCACGGCGTTTGATTGCAACGCCACGAAACTCCTCGTGAATGACAAGGGGAGGGCGAGGCTCCCGCCGAGCCGCTGCACAAGGCTCTCCTGAAGCCTCGGCTCGGCGGGAGCCTCGCCCTCCCGGGTGATATCGTGCCTGGGGAGTGGCGCGCTAGCCGCCGTAGAACCAGCGCCCGTCGACCTTGACGAACTTGACCTGCTTGCGGCCATTGCGTGCGGTCGCGCGCTCGCCATCGATCTTGAGCTGCGTCAACGCGTTGCCGAGCAGCTTGCGCTTGCCGTGCTTCTCGAGCATGCTGATCAGGTCGGCCATCAGCGCGCGGCGGTCGACGCCCTTGAACTGCCGGTCGACCAGCGCGGCCGCCTTCTGCTCGTCTTCGAGATCGTCCAGGTTCAACTGGAACTGGGACAGCCGGTGTTTCTTGTTCAGTGCCTCGTAGGCCAGCTTGGCCTCGTCGTTGCCCGAGGCCAGAAAGCCGCCGCCGACCACCATCATCAGCAACATGCGCCCGCGAGTCGCGGGGGCCCAGTGCTCGTAGAGCACACCGGCCTGACCGCTGGCGATCGCCTTGCAGCTGGCCGCGTGCAGCGCCTGGGGGCTCTCGGCGCCGCCGAACGATTTTCGCTCGGCCGCGGCAGCCTGCTGTTTCGCAGCGCTCGGGCTGGCTGATTTCTGGGGTGGCTTGACGGTGCTGTCGCAGCCGATCAGCAGCAGGCTGGACAGGCAAATCAGGGTCAGGGTGCGGGTCATGTCGCAGATCTCCTTGAAGGTCAGTGCAATTCCGAGGATAGTGGATGCAAGTCCCGGGCCAGTTCCTGCGATCGCGGCGTAAGTGCCATGGGAGTAGGTGGTTGTTGCGTATTCTGCGCAGGAATGGTCCGCTGCCGGTGTGCGTAGCTTTGGCCCAACGGACAGCCGGATTGAATAGGAATTACGCGGAGCAAGCAGATGGGAAGCTGGGGAACAAAGGCCTGGGACAGCGACGCCGCGGCTGACTGGTTCAACGAGGCGTTCGACGGTGCGCTGCTCGACAGCAAGCTCGACGAGGCGTTCGAGCACGAGGACAACTACGACGAGATTCGCGCGGCCTGTTACGTGCTCACCACGCTGGGTCGTTCGCGCTATATCTGGCCGGGGGATCTCGACCGGCTCGAGGGTCATGTTGCGCGGGGGGCTGCGCTGATGGCCGACATGCTCGACCCGCGAACCGAGTCTGGGGAGGAGATGCTCGAACTGTGGGAGGGGCTCGAGGTGTTCGTCGAGATCGAGGCCGAGCTGGCCGCGCTGAGAGCGGCGCACGGTCTGGAGCATCGCGCATGATGCGGCTGCGGGGACCACTGCTGCTGCTCGCGCTGGCCTGGCTGTCGGCCTGCAGGACGTCGCAGATGATCGCCGCTCCTTCGTGCCAGACGCAGATGTACGAGCGGGCGCGCTGGCTCCTTTCTCGTACGGAGAGTGCGCCGCTGGACCGGGTGATCTACATTCTACAGAAGTGGGTCCTCGGCAAGGGAGAGGGCTGGCCCGGCCTGGCGGACGCCCACAATCTGGCCGGCAGGGCATATCTCTACAAGGTGTCCACCGATCGGTTTGGCGTGTTTCAAAGTAGCTTGAAGAAGGACTGGATCACCGCCGCCGCCGGTCACTTCGACAAGGCGGCGACGCTGTACGATCAGCCACACTCGGCCGTGCGGTTCGAGCTGCCGGTGATGCGCTGGATGCCGGAGTACAGCGACCCGCGTTTCTGGGAGAAGGGTCGGCGCCGGAGGGTGATTCACTATGCGGATCGGCAGAGCGCCGCAGGCTGGATGCGTCGGCTGGCCGGGATCGCGCGGAACTGGTTCTCGGCCAATTGAAGCCTCTCGAGCGTGGCAACTGCCTGTCCAGCGGCTAAGATCAGTTCATGGATGCCACGCTGGAAGACAACGCGCTGTCGCTGCTGCGCTGCCCTCGCTCGGGCGAGACGCTGGTGCAGCAGGAAGCGGAGCTGGTCTCGGCCTCCGGCGAGCATCGTTATCCGATCAACGCGCAGGGCATCCCGCTGTTCGCCGGCGAGTACTGCTCCGAGGATGCGCGGCGTCAGCAGCAGCATTACGATGCGGTGGCCGAGGGCTATCTGGAGAACCTGGAGTATCCGCATACGCGGGTCTACTCGGACTACCTGCACCGCGCGCTGGTCGAGGCCTGCGGCCAGACCTCGCTGGGCCAGATGGCCGAGCTTTGCTGCGGAAAAGGAGATGCGATCGAGCTGGTTGCTGGCCACTACAGCTTCGGCCTGGGACTCGATATCTCGGAGGAGATGCTCGCGCGCGCGGCCCGCGATGCGGGCGACAAGGCCTGCCTATTCGTGCAGGGCGACGCCACGCGGCTGCCGCTGGCCAGCGAGTCTTTCGATAGCGTCGTGATGCTGGGCGGGATCCATCATGTGCCGGACCGGCAGGCGTTGTTTGGCGAGGTCGCGCGCGTGCTCAAGCCCGGCGGCAGGTTCCTCTGGCGCGAGCCGGCAAACGACTTCTTTCTCTGGCGCTGGTTGCGCGCGGTGATCTATGCGCTCTCGCCGCGGCTGGATGCGCAGACCGAGTCGCCCCTGCGCTACGTCGAGACGGCGCCGGTACTGGCGCAGGCCGGACTGCAGCTCGAGAGCTGGAAGACTTACGGGTTCATCGGCTTCTGTCTGTTCATGAACAGCGATGTCCTGATCTTCAACCGGCTGTTTCGCTTCATCCCTGGCATCCGCCTGCTGACACGCTTCTGGACCGGCGTCGACGATCTGATGGGCCGCCTGCCCGGTTTGCGGCACGCGGGGTTGCAAGTGGTGGGCGTCGCGAGCAAGCCGGAATAGGTTGGGTGCATGAGGAGTTGCGCGTGAATCTCAGGGGTTTGCTGCATCGGGCGCTGGAGAATCCGCTCGTCTATCGTCTGAACCAGTTGCTGGGTACGCAAACCGTGCGGGGTTATCGGGAGCTGATCGGTCAGCACGTCAAGGTCGAGGCCGGCCAGCAGGTGCTCGACATTGGCTGCGGCATCGGTGGTTTTCGTCCCTTGTTCGGCGAAGGCTACTGCGGCATCGACATCAACGCCGACTATGTGGCCCACGCGCGCGAGCGCTACTCCGGAGAATTCCGTCAGATGGACTGCACCCGGATGGAGTTCGCGGACGGCAGCTTCGACCACGCCGTGACGATCGCAACCTTGCACCACATCTCCGACGCGGAGGTGTTGTCGACGATGGCCGCGGCGCGGCGCGTGGTGGGGCCGGGCGGTGGGGTCCACATCATCGAGCCGATCATGCCGCTCGACTCCGGCGCCTGGGTCAAGCGCTTGATCTTCGCCAACGACCGGGGCCAGCATACCCGGACGTTGCCCGAGTTGACCGCGGTGCTCGAGCAGGGCTTCAGTCTGAGTCAGGTCGTTTCGCGGCGGGGATTTCCGCACGACATCTGCTACATCGAAGTGGCGGATCCGTTGCCGGCGCCCTGATGCCAGAGTCTGAAGGCGAGCAGGGTCCAGAGCTTCTTGCGCTCGTTGCGCTTGCCGGACAGATGCGCCGCCACCAGCTTGTTGACCGCCTCGGGCGCGAAAATTCCCTCCTCGCGCAACGCGTCCGGGTCGAGCAGTTGTTCCAGCAGCGGGCGGAGCGGCCCGCGCAGCCAGGCGGCGACCGGGAAAGGGAATCCATGTTTTGGGCGCCGCAGAATCGGTTCGGGTAGCAGTCCGGCCAGCGCCTGGCGCAGAGCGGGCTTTCCGCCACCCCAGGCGCCACGGCCCGGCGGCGGCTGCCGCTCGGCCCAGGCGACCAGGCGATGATCCAGAAACGGCGTGCGCAGCTCGAGCGACTGCGACATGCTGGCCCGGTCGGCCTTGGCCAGCAGGCCATCCTGCAAGTAGGTCTGTAGATCGAGGCGCCGGGCCAGATGCCAGTCGGGGCCGGTCCCGGCGCGACGCCAGCAGGCCCGCACCTCCTCCAGCGGGTCGCCGATCTCGCGCAGGTACTCGGGCGTCAGCAGGACGTCCAGCTCCGCGGGGGCGAAGGAGCCCATCCAGAGCATGTGGCGCTCGGGGTTGGCACAGTGCGCACCGCGCACGAAGCGCTTGAGCTTGAAGTCGAGCGAGAAGTAGCGCAGCGAGGCGGGCAGGGCGCGCACCAGCGGTGCGAGGATGCCGGGACCGATCGGGCCGAGCGCGCGGTAACAAGCGGCCCAGCGGTGGGCCAGGTAGGTCGGATAGCCGCCGAACAGCTCGTCGCTTCCCTCGCCGCTCAGCGCGACGGTCACGTGCTCGCGCGCGAAACGGCAGAGCAGTGTCGTGGGCAGCAAGCTGGCGTCGCCCAGCGGTTCGTCGCTGAGTGTGTGCAACTGGTGCACGAGCGCCAGCGCCTCCTCGGGATCGAAGCGCCGCTCGAGGTGCTCGGTGCCGAGGTAGTCGGCCACGCTGCGCGCGTGGTGCGACTCGTCGAAGCTGCTGTCCTCGAAGGCGATGCTGAAGGTGCGCAGCGGATTGCCCTCTCGCAGCGCCATCGCGGCCACCGCGCTGGAGTCGATGCCGCCCGAGAGGAAGACGCCGACCGGCACGTCCGCGACCAGCCGGCGGCGCACGCTGTCCTCGAGCAGCGTGAGCAGGCTCTCGCTCTGCTCAGCGGCGGCGGGCGCATCGAATGGGAGCTGCCAGAAACGCCCGGCCTGTTCGCCATGAAGGTCGACGCGCAGCCAGCTTCCGGGGGGCAGCTTCTGCACGCCCTTGAGGATCGCCCGAGGCGTCGGCACGTATTCCAGCGTCAGGTAACGCGCGAGTGCCGCCGGGCAGACCTCGGAGGAGACCTGCGGATGCGCGCGCAAGGCGGTCAGCTCCGATGCGAACAGCAGCAACCCGGGCGAGAGCTGATAGTAGAGCGGCTTCTGACCCATGCGGTCGCGGGCCAGCAGCAGCCGCGCCTGTTCGGCGTCCCAGAAGGCCAGCGCAAACATGCCGTTGAAGCGCGAGAGTCCCTCGGGTCCCCAGCGAATCAGCCCGTGCAGCAGCACCTCGGTGTCACAGCGGGTGCGGAAGATGACGCCTTCGCTGGCCAGCTGCGTTCGAAGATCCTCGCTGTTGTAGATCTCGCCGTTGTAGACCAGCGTGTAGCGTCCGGCGGGGTCGGACATCGGTTGCTGGCCGC
The DNA here is from genome assembly GCA_964566865.1 of uncultured Planctomycetota bacterium. GTDB lineage: Bacteria > Planctomycetota > JACQVV01 > JACQVV01 > CAZANL01 > CAZMLI01. Next base: position 7,396 of record CAZMLI010000025.1, on the reverse strand, counting down.
TCTGCAGATCGATGATGCTCAGCCGCCGCATCGCCAGGACGACCGGGCCGCTGGTCAGCTGGCCTTGCTCGTCCGGTCCCCGATGGATCAGCCGGCGGTTCATCTGCGCGACGGTCTCGGAGTCGGGTGTACTCCCGTCGCGCCAGAACCCACCGGTAATGCCGCACATGCTTACGGCTCGGAGTGCTGGAGCGTCGGATTCTGGCTGAGCGGCTCTTTCAGCGCGTAGACGCGTTTTCCCTGGGATTCGTAATAGACCCGCATGATCAGCTCCGCCAGCAGGCCCATCAGCAGCAGTTGTGTTCCGACCAGGAAGAGAAAAACGGCCAGCAGGATCAGCGGGTTCTTGTGGACCCAGATACCGAAGGCCAGCCGCTGGTAGAGCGTGAAGCCGCCGACCAGCACGCCGAGTGCGCAGGAGGGCAACCCCAGGCCGCCGAAGAGGTAGAGCGGCTTGGTGCCGTAGCGGTGCAGGAACTGGATCGTGAACATGTCGAGCACCACCTTGGCGCTGCGCTCCATGCCGTACTTCGAGGCGCCGGCCGTGCGTGGGCTGTGGTTGACCGGCAGCTCGCAGATTCGCGCGCCCTCCCAGACGGCCAGCACCGGCAGGAAGCGATGCATCTCGCCGTAGAGCGGAATGCGCTGCAGGATCTCGCGCCGGTAGACGCGCAGCGTGCAGCCGAGATCGTGGATCTGCACGCCGGAGATCCTCCGGATCAACCAGTTGGCAATTCTGGAGGGCAGGACCTTGGTCAGGAAAGGATCCTTGCGCTCCTTGCGCCAGCCGCTGACCACGTCGTAGCCGGACTCCAGCTTCTCGATCAGCGAGGCAATGTCCTTGGGGTCGTTTTGCAGGTCGGCGTCGAGCGTCACCAGCAGGTCCCCGCGGGCATGCTCGATGCCGGCCGCCAGGGCAGCGGTCTGGCCGAAGTTGCGGGTCAGGAAGAGCACGCGAACGCGGGGCTCTTCCTTGGCGAGCTCACGCAGCAACGCCGGGCCGTCGTCGGTGCTGCCGTCGTCGACCAGCAGCATCTCCCAGTCGCGTGCGAGTTCATCCAGCGCTGCCTTCAACCGCGTGAACAGCGCACGCAGGTTTGGCGCCTCGTTGTATATCGGTACGATTGCCGAGATCTGTGGGTCGGCCACGGACGAAGAATGACAGCAGGTGCTTGCGCTGTCAATGGCTCCACTAGTCGGGTTGACGGCGCCAGACCCCGATCCGCTCGCCCTGGCCTACCTGGCGGTAGTGCCGCTCGATGTACGCGTCGATCCGCGGGATCGATGACCAGGAGCCGAGGAAGTTGCCATGGCGCAGGATGAAACGGGGGCGGTGTCGCTCCAGGTCGTGCAGGATTTCCTGCACCTGCTCGGGTGCTGTGTAGTCGTGGAACAGGATGGCGTAGCGCGTCGGATTTCGCACGCCGAGCAGCTGGTAGAACAGCGGGATATGGTAGTAGCAGAAGACGTATTCTCCGGCGCGCAGGTCCGGGCCAATGGCCGCCTTCACCGCAGCGAGCTCCCGGGCCAGCCGCGGCTGCAGGGCGATCTGGCCGGCCGGCGTCTGGACCGTCACCCCCGGCCTGCGCCAGCTCTTCCAGCGCTGACCCAGGCCGACGAGCAGCAGGCAGCCCAGCAGCGCGATGCACAGCGCGCGCGTGATCCTGTGTCGTCGCTGGTCGCCGCCCTGGGTCAAGACCAGCAGCAGGATCCACATCAGCGGGCTGGCCAGCAACAGACCCTGGGTGCGGAAGTGGTGGATCGTCGCGCCGAACAACGCAAGGCTGGAGAGCAGGTAGAGCAGCACGGTGGGGCGGATCTGGCCGAAGCGCTGGCGGTCCCGCCAGAGCACAGCCGCCAGCAGCGGGTGCAGCACCAGCGGGCCGTAGACCAGCGCGGCCATCAGCAGCTGCCAGCAGCTACCGGAGACGATCGCCAGCGGGCTACGGGTGAGCCGCGTCCAGTCGACCTTCCACGGCACCGACCAGGGGTAGGGCACCACGTGCGTCGGCAGGTAGTTGGTGAAGGGGAAGATCACCACGTTGTGCCAGGCGTGCCCGACCGCGCCGGTTGCCAGCAAGAAGGCGAGCAGCGGCGCGCCGATCAGTGACAGTCCAGCGCTCAGCAGTGCGATCGAGCGCACGCGTCGCCCTCGCTGGCTGGCGCTGAGGGCGAAGTAGCCCAGCATCACCAGCAAGAGGAATCCGCCCTTGTGTTGCAGCGTCAATCCGGTCAGCGCCAGCGTGGCGCCGCAACCGACCAGTGCCATCCACGAGTCGGATTCTTGATGCCGCGTCCAGAGCAAGATCGCCAGCAGGGCCAGCACGGTCGACAGTTCGTGGTGGTTGTACTGGCTGCCGGGCGAGAAGATCGTGACGGCCATCAGCAGCGGTGGTAGCAGGGCCGCCGGGCCATCCAGCACGCGTCGGCAAAGCGCGTAGCAGATCAGGGTGGCGGCCAGGCTCAGCAGCATCACCAGCGCGGGACCGAGCCAGAGTTTTACCCCGAACAGCGTGTAGCAGGCTGCCAGCAGCATCCCGGTGACCGGCGGGGTGGAGTTGAAGACGTCGCGGAACGGCACCTCTCCGCTGACGTAGCGGGCTGCCTCGGAGGTGTAGAGGCCCTGGTCTATCCGCCACTCGAGTTGCCCGAACTCGGTGCTCGACATGGCCAGGGCCACCAGACCGAGCAGGATCCAGCATCGCATTGCGCGCGCGTCACCGCTCATGGTGCTGGAGATTCCCATGGAGTGGGATCGGCTTATGGCTGACATCGATCACAGCTTCCTCGGGGCCGAGTTGCTCCAGCCGATATCCGTCAGGGTAACTGCGCACGGGCTTGCTGTTGAAGTAGACCGACTCTCGTCGGCGCGGCAGGTGGCGCACCAGTCGAGCGCGCAGTTGCAACGCGCGGATCACCGCGCGACGGGTGGCGGGCCGGGCGGCTGGAAAGCCGAACGCGGCCAGCGCGCGGTCGTCCAGCAACGCGCCGATGGCCGCGCTGCAAATCGGCCGCAGCGCGGCGGGGAACCAGCCAAGCATCAGCCCGCGAGCCGCTTCGGCAACGCGTCGGTTCGACTCGGCGAAGCGGAAGTAGCGCGCTTCATAGTCCTGGTTGAAGCGGTCCAGTTCTTCGTAGGCTTCCGGGATCTGCTGGATCCCCATGCGCTTGCCGATTTGCCGCCAGAGATGAAACAATCCCAGCCGTTCCTGCTGCACCATCGGTCGCCAGCCGAAACGGTCGATCCAGCGAATCGGCTCGTAGATGAAGGTCGATAGCACGTAGAGGTAGTCCTCGTTGCTGATCGGAAAACGCTGGTGAATCTGGTTCAGCCGGCGCAAGGCGATGCGACCCGGCTCGCTGTCGTAGCCATGCTCGAAGAGCGCGCTGAGCAACAGGCCGGTGTCGTCGTAGCGGCGCTGAGGGCGATGCTGGAACTCGCCCGCAGCGTCCAGCAGGCGGGAAATGCTGGGCGAGGCGAAGGTGCGAAAGAGCGCCAGTTCCAGCGAGCGGCCGGTATCCCAGGGGAAGTCGTGGCCCAGGCTGAGCTGAACGATGCGCTGATGATCTTGCACAGGATCGAGCGCCAGGATTTGCGGGAGGACACGGGAGCGGGTCACGGGCGCCCAGCATAAGGAATCTCTGCACAAAGGCGAGAAGTCGATCGGGTAAGATGGCGGCGTGATAGCATGCCTTCGAAAACTGGATGGTCTGGGCTGGCTGTTCCTGGTTGTCGGCGTCGGGAGCCTGGCCAATGCGCTCTGGATGTTCGCCGGCCCGATGCACTGGTACACGGAGCTACCTGCCGCGGTGCCCGATACGGGACCCTTCAATCCCCACTTCGTGCGCGACATCGCCTGCGCCTATCTGACCACGGGGTTCGCGTTGATCTGGGCCGCCTTCACCCAGCGCTTTCGCCTACCGCTGGCGGCAGTGGCGACGGTTTTCCTGGGCTCTCATGCCTTGCTGCACATCTACGACACGGCCACCGGTGCGCTCGGTCATCACCACTGGTGGCTCGACCTGCCTGGCGTGTACCTCCCGGCAAGTCTGTTACTGCTGGTCAGCGTGACCCTCGCGCGTCGCGGGGAGTGAAAAGAAGATCGTCGTCTCCTGCCCGAGCGTCGACTCGATCCAGATCCTCCCCGAGTGGCGCTCGAGGATCCGCTTGGCGATTGCCAGGCCGATGCCGTTGCCTTGGTATGCGCTGTGTGGATGGAGGCGCTTGAAAGGCTCGAAGATGCGCTCGAAGTACTCGGATCCGACCCCAATGCCCTGGTCACGCACCGAAAACACCCACTCCGAGTCAGTCAGAGCGGCGTCGACATGAATACTCGGTTGCAGAGCCTGGCGCGTATATTGGATCGCGTTCTGCAGGATGTTCTCGAAGACCTGGCGGATCAACGGCCCGTTTAGCGGCAGGGTTGGCAGAGATCCTCTGGTGATCACCGCACCGGTCTCGGCAATCCTGTCCTCGAGGGTGTGCAGTGCCGAATCGAGAATTCGAGAAACCTTGGCGGGCTGCGAGACGTCGACCTTCCGGCCAGCTTGCAAATACCGAAGCGAGTCGTCGACCAGCTGCCGCATCTGACTCGCGCCTCGCAAGATCAGTTTCTCGTAGCGCCGGATCTCCTCGCTGGGTTTGTCGGGGAGGCGCTGGAGCAGCAGCTCGGTGTAACAGGTGATCGTTCGCAGCGGCTCCTTCAAGTCGTGTGAAGCGATGTAGGCGTAGTGCTCGAGGTCCTTGTTGGAACGCTGCAAGTTCACGGTCAGACGGTCCAGCTCTCGCACCTTCGTCTGGAGAGCCAGTTCCTTCTCCCGAAGCTGGTCGATCAGGTTCAGCTGCTGAAGCATGAGGCCGAAATGGCTCGCGATGACCTGCAGGCTGATGACATCCTCATTGCCGTAATTCTCGAAGTAATGGCACGCGATTGAAATGGCGCCAAGAACTCCCAGCTGGGGGTCTTGTAAGGGGGTGGTCAGAATCGCAGCCTCCTTGCCGCAGGCATGACATTCGAGCCCTGTCGGAGGACTGGTCGAGCGTGAGAGGTAGGGTGCTTCCAGCTTCATCAGTGTGGCATCGTAATGCCCTCCTGGGGCAGGATCAGGCTCGATCAGCGGTTCCTTGATCGTGCCGCAGGAACGCCAGCTCCAGCCGGAGCCGAAGTTGCCCTTGAAGATGACGCGCAAGTGCTGGAAATCCAGCACCCAGCGCGCATTCTCGGCGAGCGCGGCGAACAGCAATGGAGCGGTGCGGGCGTTCGTCAGGGACGAAAGCACATCCAGAATGAGCTGGGCTTTTCCGGCCTCGAACTCCGACGACAACTTTCAGGAATCTCCGTTGAACCCCGGATCGAGCTCAACCTTGGTTGCGTCCGCCAAGATGTTGATATAGACCGCCGCTGCGGCCATGCCCATCACCTCGAGCAACTCCGCATCATTGATGCCGAATTCACGCAGCTGGGTGCAGTCTGACTGCGTGATGCTCTGGGGGGCAGTTGCACATTTGATCGCGAACTGGAGGATGATCCGGGTTCGCGCGGGTGTGATCGCCGAGATGTCACTGGTCAGCACCGTGATGGTGCTGGCGTCGATGCCCAGCATCCTGCAGCAGGCCAGGTGAGCGGCTTCACAATAGTGACAGCCGCGGCTGGCCGAAATTGCGACCAGGATCATCTCCTTGAGCGACCGCGGCAGGCTCCCGGAAAGCAGGCTGTTGCTGAGCAGGCCCCAGGTAGATCGAACGGTGCTGGCGGACGCACCCTGGATGCGCATCAGATTCGGCGTGAAGGGGATGCCCATGCCCTTGCGGAACTCGGCAAATGCATCGCGGGTCCCTTCTTCCTCGTCCGAGACAAGTGGTAGGAACTCCATACTTTCCTCCTGGTCGACAATAGGCGCTACCAGCGCAGTGCTATTCCCCCGCCGACCGAGAATGCCTCCTGGTCTCGATCGCTCAGCCCGTACGTGGCCTGAATGTCGAGCTGAATGTTCTTGCTGAGTAGAAAGGTGAAGCCCGCGCCAAGGCCTTGAGCCGCGTTCTCGTGCCGCTGCGGTGGGTAGATCACGAAGTACTCGACGTACATCCCGATGCTGTCGGTCAACGCGATGCTGGGCGAGATGGCGGCGGCTGACTGCATGTAGTAATCGTGGTTGTAATCAGTGGGCATACCTGTCGAGAAATGACCGCCCAGGGAGAGCCAGCTGTTCAGGTCATAGGACCAGGCCAGCAGCAGCGGCGGGGGGCCGTTCTTTTCGACGATACGCACGCCGGTTTTCGCCGTCATGCTGAAGGTCGCCGCGAGCTCCGGAATGAGCCCGTCCTGATCGAGCAGGTGCCATCGCGCACCGAAAGACACATTGCTGCCGCCCTGGTATTCGCCGTCTATGTAGAGGAAGCCATCCCAGCCGAGCCGCAGCTCCACACGTTCGTGAATTCCCAGGCGAAACAACGCCTCGGGAAATGCGTGCTGCCGGTTGTTGATGTTTCGCGCGAAGGTGTGGCCCAGTTCCAGTTGAAAGCGGCCCTTGGCTACGGTGCCGGGCCCGTCGGTAAACCCCGGACGATCCGCGCTTAGCGGCTCTTCCGGCGCAGCCTCGGCTTTCGGCGCAGCTTCGGCTTTCGGCGCAGCCTCCACCTTCGGCGAGGCCTCAGGACCGGGTCTAGCGGATCGACATCCACCGAGGAGCAGCAGGCAGAGCATCCCAGCCGCCAATGGACTATCTCGGGTCTGATTCATTACACCCGTGATACGCGGGAGTTTTCGCTCGGATGCAGCGGGGTTAGCGCAGGCCCAGGCGCAGCGGGAGAAACGCCGCCAAGAACACGCCGGTCCAGCGCCCGAACTGGAGCCAGGCGACCAGGCCCATTTCCTGGCCGGTCCAGCCGGGCAGCACCAGCAGGTAGAACGCCAGGCCGCAGAGCAGCGCCGCGCAGGCGCCGCGACGCAGCCCCGAGCCGAGCGGTGCCTCGCAGAGCCAGCTCTGGATCAAGCCGAAGCAGACCCAGAGCAGCAGCCAGAGCAGCAGCATCGTGACGCGCGGGCCGACGACGGGATAGAGTAGATAGAAGCTGCCCGAGAGCACGGCGCTGATGGCGATCGAAGCGAGGATCCCACGGACTGCCCGGTGGGGGTCGCCCGAGAGCAGTCCGAGGAAGCAGCCGACCAGCGCGAACATACCGACGCCGTGCAGTACGCCCATCCACCAGGGGTGCGGCTTGGCGATCCAGATCCAGAGAAAGTCCCCCAGCGTGCAGGCTGCGGCCAGGACGATCGCTCCAGCCAGCGCTTCGAGCCAGGGGCGGGCGGTTTTCATCCGGGCAGTATACGCGGGAATGTGCGGCCAGCCGGCAGAGAGTCGATGACAGCGCACCCTGTTGTCGGCGATAATACGC
>CAZMLI010000024.1:10806-22427 GCA_964566865.1 uncultured Planctomycetota bacterium | reverse complement strand
GGCAGCGCCAGCAGGCAGCGTAGATTGGCGCGCAGAATCGAGGCGCAGCTGTACCAGTGCAGCGTGAACAATCCAGCTAGCAGGCGCAGCGACTGTAGCAGGCCCAGCAGCAGGATCGTGCGCAGCGGCATGCACTTCCAGATCCAGCGCTGGCGGTTGTGTTCCATCGAGTAGCGCTGCCGCTGGTCGTTGCGCACCGGTCGCGCGGGCGCGGACGCGCCGCTGCGCTGGTTGATCTGGGCGTCGGCCGAGCCGCCGACCTTGTGATAGACCCGCGCGCCGGGCTCGTAGAGCGTGCGCCAGCCGCGCATCCAGGCGCGCCAGCAGATGTCGCAGTCCTCGTAGTTCATGAAGAACGTCTCGTCCAGGCCGCCGAGCGACTGCCACTTCTGCTTGTCGACCAGGAACGCGCCGGCGCAGGCAAAGACCACCTCCATCGGCTGGTCGGTGACCTGCAGGTTGTCGAAACGGATCAGCGGCAGGTCGCGCGACCAGCCGCGCCAGTCACGATACATCTGCTGGGCGCCGTGGATCACGCGCTCGCCTTCGTAAGTCAGCTGGGTCGGGTCGACGGAGAAGACGTCGGGGCCCATGCGCTCGCTGAGCAGTCGCACGCATGACGCGTCGAACCACATGTCGTTGTTGACGCAGAAAACCTGCTCGCCGGAGGCCGCGGCGATGCCGGCGTTGTAGCCCGGGCCGATGCCGTCGTTGACGCCGCGGGCTAGCCAGCGCACCTGGGCATAGTCGGCCACGACCTCCGCGCTGTTGTCGCTGCTCTGGTTGTCCACGACCAGGATTTCCAGCGGCTCCGCGTCCTGCGCGAGCAGGCTCTCGAGGCAGCGGGGCAGCAGCGCCGCGCCATTGTAGTTGAGTACGACCACGCTGATCATCAGGCGGAGGAAGATACCACCCATGATGAAGGACAGGAAGCCGCAGACAAAGGTTCCATTTGATCCGCTTGGGCCACTTGAGACACGAGTGACACAAGTTTTGCTCGCTGCTGAATGGTGAGAAACTCATCAAGCCCGGCCTCTATCAGGCCAGGCTGCACCGGATTCGTTGTCTCGCAGGTAAAGAACTCGTGAAGAGTCTTCGATGGGTTTTTCCCGTCCCCAGACAGCCGGTAGGCTGTCTGGGAGTGATCGTGACTGACTGGGACCACAGAATGACAACACTCAACTCGGAAACCATGACGCGAGCTGCGATCGTGCGCAAGCTCGACAAGAGTCTGGACGCGGCCTACGGCGGCACCTTCACGGAGATGCTCTGGGAAATTGCGCTGCAGATACGCCTGCTGATCGGCGCGCATCAGAGCACGGTCAGCTACATTCCGGACGGGGACTTCGCTGAGGCGATCCATACGCATTCCTTCTCCGAGCAGGGCGAGGCCTACAGCGGCTCCGAGGTCAAGCCGAGCGGCGACGGCATCTTGGGCTGCGTCGCGGGCCAGCAGAAAGTGATGCGGTTGACCCACGAGGAACTCACCGCGCACCCTCGCTGGCCCAGCTCGGTCGATCTCGGGGATCTGCGAGACCAGGATCACCCGCCCATGCGAGGCTGGTTGGCCGTGCCGGTCAGTCGTCTGAACGGAGAGTTCGTGGGTGTGCTGCAGCTGACCGACAAGTTCGAGGGGGCGGAGTTCAGCGCGGAAGATGAGAGCAGCCTGATCCGGTTTGCCCGCGTGGCGGGGCTGGCGTTTGATCTGTACTACGTCAACAGCGAGCTGGGTCTCGAGGTCAAGGAGCGTCGCTCGGTGGCCGCGCAGCTCCGCCAGGCGCATAAGATGGAGTCCATCGGCAAGCTGGCTGGCGGTGTGGCGCACGACTTCAACAACATGCTGACCGCGATCCGGGGCTATTCGGATCTGATGCTGGAAGATCTGCATCGCGAGGATCCGATGTATGAAGATGCCTGCGAGATCGTCAAGGTCTGCGATCGAGCGGCCTCCCTGACGCACCAGTTGCTGGCTTTCAGTCGCAAGCAGATCCTCCAGCCCAAAGCGGTGGACCTGAACCTGGTGGTCGAGCGGATGAGGAACATCCTGCATCGCGTGATTGGTGAGGATATCGAGCTGGATGTCCAGCTTGGCTGCTGGGAGGGCTCGATCAAGGTCGATCCTTGCCAGCTGGAACAGGTGATCCTGAATCTGTGCATCAACGCGAGATCGGCCATGCCGACGGGAGGCACTCTGACGATCGTGACGGCGGGTCTCCAGCTGGACGAGCGCTACTGTGCACGTCACACTTACGTCGCGCCGGGTCCCTACGTGATGCTGGCCGTCAGCGACACCGGTACGGGAATCGACCCCGCGTTGATTCCGCGGATCTTCGAGCCGTTCTTCACCACGAAGGCAGTCAACAAGGGAACCGGGCTCGGGCTTTCGATGGTCTACGGCATCGTCAAGCAGAGTGGCGGTTCGATCGAGGTGGCCTCCGCACCGGGCGAGGGCGCCTCGTTCCAGATCTTTCTGCCCCGGGTGGAGGAGGCCGCTGGGAGCCAGGAGCAGGAGATTCCGGATGAGGCGCTCGGTGGAACGGAGACCATCCTGCTCGTCGAGGACGATCAAATGCTCCGCGCGATGATCAGTAGAGTGCTGCGGCGACGCGGCTATATCGTCCTGGAAGCGGAGAACGGTGGTGAGGCGTTGATGACCTCGACGCAGTACACCGGTACGGTCGATCTACTGCTCACCGACCTGGTCATGCCTGGCATCAACGGTCAGACCCTGGCCGATCGGCTGCAGCCGACCCGGAGCCAGATGAAGGTGCTCTATATGTCCGGCTACATCGAGGATGTGGTGGCCTACCGCGGGGTGTTGAGCGAGGGAAAGGCGTTCCTGCAGAAGCCATTCGCCTGCCACACTCTGGCTACGATGGTGCGCGAGGTGATCGACGTCTGATCAGTCCGTCCGACGCACCAGCCACTCGGCGTGGGCCCGCGCCACGATATCTCCGCTGGCATCCGTCAGTGTCGCTTCGAGTTCGTGTGGGCCGGGGGCGAGGACCGTTTCCGGATCGAAGCGGCATTCGCCGACGAGCGTGCCTCGGGCCTTCTTGAGGTAGCACATGCGCAGCCCGGTCAGGATCGCCTGCCCGTCGGCTGGCAGGGTGTAGGCCAGCGGCAGCCCCGTCGTCAGCTCGCCCAGGTTCATCAGCGCGATGGCGTGGATCGAGCGCAGATGATTGCGCACCCGGCGCCGATCCTTCATCACGATCCGGGAGTGGCCGGGGCCGATCTCCTCGAGACCCGCGCGGATCGTACCGGAGTAAGGCACGATCCAGCCGAGCGCGCGTGCGAAGATGCCCTTTCCCAGGGGAAGACTGCGGCAGCGATCCCAGGCGCGCTTCAGCTCGCTGGGCCGGACGGTCGTTTCCATCTCAGTGGTCCTCCTCGGGCACCAGCTCGAGCACCAGTCGCCAGAGACGGAGGAACCGCGTCACCGCCTTGTCGCCCTGGGCTCGGCCCGACCGATCCACACGGACCAGTGCAGATTGACTGCCGAGCCGGATCCGCAGCGCCTTGATGTCGGATCCCATGTCGTCTCCGTCGCCGTAGCGGCGGTTCAGTTCGAAGAACTGTGCGTTGTCGATCGCTGCAACCAGTGATTGCAGTTGCGCGGGGGTGAGCTGTCGGCTGCTGGGCCGGGGCGCCTTCTCGGGGGCGACGCCGAAGACGAGCCAATCGACGCCCTCGGTCCGGACCAGTGTCAGGTCAGAGGCGCGGGTCGTCGTCAGGCGCTGCGCCTTGCCGCTGTTCGCGATCTGGATCTGCCAGCGCAACAGCTCGGGCTTGAAGGTCCCGCCAAAGGCTTCGATCTGGAGCTGTCGGGTCAAGCTGGCCGTGGGCCTGGTCGAGGCCAGCCGTTGCGTCGATACCGGGGTCGTCGACAGGCTCGGGGTCGGTCCCGAAGCGTTTTGCGTCTGCTCCGGCTGCCTGCTGGCCTTGGGCGCCGGCTGCTTCTCGAGCGCAGGCTGCTGCTCAGGCGCTGGCTGGTGCTTCGGCGCGGCAGGTTGATCACAGCCGCAGAGCAGCAGTAAGACGGCCAGGCTGAAGAGTCTCATCATCGGGCACTTATACCGTGAGATCGGGTCCGAAGCGCCTTCGTAACTCGGCTTGCCCGAGTACGTCTCCGGCGATCTCGTCGCGCATGTCGATGAAACGCTGGAGGTTCATCGACTGTCCCGCGGCCTGGGGGGCCGACCAGGGTGGCGGTGGCTGGATCCAGTCGCCCGCTGGATTGCGCATGTGGCTACGATCGCTGCTGAAGCGAGCCAGCAGCGTGTCCGCCTCGACCAGTCGGAACAATGGTGCCAGGATCTCGTGACCCGGCGGCAGCGGTCGAAAGGTCTGCCCCAGGTAGTCGGTCAGCGCGACGGGCAGACCGATTCGTGTATCGAGATCCCAGACCTCGGCTTGCCCTGCATCGGCGGTCAATGCGATCACATGATAATCCCAGATGACGCTGCTGTCCGCATGCGCGACACGCTGACGCCAGAGTTGACAGGAGCCTGCCGCGCCGGAGATGAAGACCGCCCAGCACTTGCGCCCCGCGAGCGTCGGCGACTGCAGCAGCCACCAGACGTTCTCTTCGCAGTAATAGGGCTGGTAGCGCGGCGTCTGCGTCACTTGACCAGCTCGACATAGAGTGACTCCGGGCTGCGCCGCGTCTGGTCCAGCGACCAGGCCCGCTCGTCGCGTCCTTGTCGAAACGCGCTGCGGCTGATCTTGTCGGCCTCGAATCCGGCGTCCAGTCCCAGCCGTCGCAGCTCCTCGAAGTCGTAGATCCAGCGGTGCTCCCAGAATTGAAAGATCTGGTTGATCATCCAGGCCGGCCGCATCGGCTCGGGTAACTCGATGCGCTCCTCGCGCAGCGTCTGCGTCTGTGCGCGGTAGAACGCGCCGTCCGGCTCCAGGTATCCCCGGACGTATCGTTCCAGGTCGGGCGTGGTCAAGCGCACCACGCCGCCGGGCTGCAGGACGCGCCGCAACTCGGCCAGCCAGACGCGGGCCGCCTTCAGCGAGAGGTGTTCGAGCAGGTGCTCGCTGTAGATATAAGCCACCACCTCCTCCGCGATCGGCAGCGCATCGCGGGCGTCGTGCTGCAGGAACAGTGCGTCTGGACCGATCTGGTAGATCGTATCACTGCCCGTCTTGGCGCCGCTGGATGATGTGTAACGCCGCCGATCGAGATTCAGTGCGTTTGGTGCGAAGCAGTAGCCGCATCCGTATTGGAGTCCGGCCAGCGCATATCGCTCGAAGAACGCGCGATCGAGCGGTAGCGCGTCAGTGGCGGCGACAGAAAACTCGACGAACGGGGCGGCTGGCATACCCGATCTTATCTCCTCGGCAGAGCGTGCTACAATCCCCAACTTGTTCCCCCGCGGAAGCACCGAGGAGTGAAAATGAGATATCTGCTACTGGGCCTGGTCGCAACTTGCATGACGATCGCGGCGGGGCCCGCCCTGGCGCAGTCGGTCGAGACGACCGCCGGGTTCGACTCCAACATTCGCAAGATCGTCAAGCGCCACGGTCCCGCGGTGATCGGCATCAGCTGCCAGGCGACCCGAGGCGGCTACTACGGAACGGGTGTGATGATCAGTGCCGATGGCCTCGCGCTGACCAGCACCACCGTCATTCCGCAGGGCGCCAAGAACATTCGTGTCTATTTCAAGGGCGGGCAGGTCCGGCCGGCCAAGCTGGTCGCCTCCGACAAGACCACGGAGTCGGTGCTGATCAAGGCGGACCTCGCGAAGCAGCGGGCGTTCGTCGAACTGGCAGACTCGACCGGGGCCTGGGTCGGACAGCGCGCATTCACCTTCGGCAACCCGTTCCACGTGATCGAGTACGACGGTCAGGTTGCCGCCAGCGTCGGCGTGGTCTCCGGGATCTACACCATCACCGAGAACGGCGACGACTCGAAGCAGTCGGTGTATCACGGGCTGGCGCTCGAGACCGACGCGGCCGTCAATCCGGGCTCCGACGGCGGACCGCTGCTCGACGGGCGAGGTCGGCTGCTCGGCATCATCTCGCTCGGCTTTCAGGCCGAGCGCAAGCTGGGCACGGTGATTCCGATGCACCTGATCCGCCAGGCGATTCCGGCGCTGGGCAAGCTGCGGGTGTTCGCCACGCCGACGCGCGCCCAGGACGACCCGGTGGGGGCCGCGCTGTCGATCGGTGCGGAGCGGCTGGCCAAGGCGGTCGTCGGGCTGGCGATCGAACGGGCGCCCGAGAAGCCGTTCAAGGCGCCTCGTCAGCCGCGCACGCAGCAGGAGGCCTCCTCCTGGCGGCTGCGCACGCTGATGGCCCGGCCCAAGGGGCTGGCCACGGGCATCGTGATTGCGGAGGGGGCCTATATCCTGACCAGCGCCTTCCATCTGACGCACCAGCTCGAGGGACGGCCCGGCGCGCCGAAGCCGTTGATCAAGAAGATCCTGGTCCACGCGGCCGGGCTGAAGCAACCGGTCGAGGCGACGGTCGTGGCACGCAACATGCCGCTCGACCTGGTGCTGCTGAAGCCGGCCAAGAAGTTGCCGCACGCCGTCTCGATTGTTTCGGGCGCACTCGATTACGGCAGCGCAGTCGGCGTCGTCGGCCGGCTGCGAGGCTCGAAGGGCGTCACCTTGTCGACCGGTGTGGTGAGCACCCCCGATCGCAATTACATGATGGTCTACGGGGCGCTGCAGGTCGACGCCGTGCTGGACTACGCCAATCTCGGCGGGCCGCTGATCGACATCCAGGGCCGGGTCGTCGGCATGGCGGCATTTGTCCGACCCGATTCACGGCTGGGGCTGAACTCCGGCGTCGGCGTCTGCATCAGCGCCAAGCTGATCAACCAGGCGCTGGCCGGGTTGAAGGCCGGAAAGAACGTGGCCCGGCCGCCGCTGCCCTTCCTCGGCGTGGGCCAGTGGCAGGGCGGCGACCCCGCGCAGGGGGCGATGGTCGCGACGATCTACAAGGGTTCTTCCGCCTTCAAGGCCGGCCTGAGGCCGGGCGATACGATCATCTCCGTCGACGGCAAGCCGATCGGCGAGTGGCCGGACCTGATCCGCGCGATCCAGAGCAAACAGATCGGCGATCAGATCGAATTCGAGGTACAGCGCGGCGATAAAAAACTCAAGCTGTCCACCAAGCTGGGGAGAAGACCATGATGCGCACGACGAGCTTGATTTGCCTGACCCTGCTGCTGTTCGTCGCCACACCGCTGCGAGCAGACGAGCCGCTCGCGACCCGGGCCGCGCAGCGCCAGCAGACCCTCGCCCGCGCGATCAAGAATGTGCTGCCGGCCTACGCCTTCATCGGCGGCGGTGGGTCGGGCGTGGTGATCAGCGAGGATGGCTACATCCTGACCAACGATCACGTGGCCGGCAACGCCTGGGTTCACCGGATTCGCACGATGGATGGCAAGGCCCGGATCGCGGACATGATCGGCACCGATCCGCTCGGCGACGTCTGCCTGCTCAAGGTGCGCGGCGTCGGCGACGAGAAACTGGCCTACCTGCCGCTGGGCGACGCCAACAAGCTGGATGTGGGGGAGATGGTGATCGCGATCGGCAACCCGTTCGGCATGGGCAACGTCGACGAGCGGCCGACCGTCACGGTCGGCATCGTCTCGACGCTGCACCGCTTCCAGAACAACTACACCGACGCGATCATGACCGATGCCCCGATCAACCCGGGTAACTCGGGCGGTCCGCTGATCACGATGTCCGGCAAGCTGGTCGGCATCAACGGTCAGATGGTCACCCGTTTTGGCGTGCGCGCCAACAGCGGCGTGGGCTATGCGATCACGATCAACCAGATCAAGCACTTCCTCGATCAGCTCAAATCCGCCAATGGCGGCTACGTGCATCACGGGACGATCAGCGGGCTGCGCATGCCCCCGCCCCAGGCCAATGTGCGGCCGCCGCGCGTGCTGGCGGTGCGGCAAGGCGGGCATGCCGCGAAGTGCGGTTTCGCCGTGGGTGACGAGATCCTGGAAGTGAACGGGCAGAAGACGATCACCGTCACGCGCTTCTACGGGATTCTCGGGACCTACCCCGCGGGCACCACGCTCGAGGTCATCGTCCGGCGCGGTGGTCAGTCGGTCACGCTCAAGGCCCGTCTGCAAAAGCGCGGGCTCGGCGGCGCGGCCGCCCTGCGCGCCACCCTCGCGGGTGCTGCCTTCGCCGGTGGTCGCGGGGCCGCACAGAGCATGACCGTCAGTGCACTGGCGCCGAACGGACCGGCGGCGCGGGCCAAGGTGCTGGCGGGAGATCATCTGGTCAGCGTGGCTGGCATCGATGTCGCGGCGATGATACGACAGTCGCGCAATCCCGCAGTGCTGGATCAGTTGATCGCGGGACGGACCCGTGCCGGTGGTTCGCTGATGGAGCTGACCGTGATGCGCAAGGGCCAGAAGGTGCGGCTGGTGCTGGACCTCGCGCGTGGCACGCGCAGCCTGGGGCTGACGCTGGGCAAGATCTCCGCTGCGACCGATCTGAGCGCCGCGCAGTTGCGCGATCGCGATCTACGGTTGATCGAGCTGATCGCAGGCAGCGGGCTGGCGCGGGGCGGGCTGCAGGTCGGCGACGTATTGAGCGGGATCGCGGGTCGCAAGCTGAAGAGCTTTGCCGATTACCTGAAGGCGGTGCGCCGTTTGCGGCCGGGATGGGCCGTGCCGATCGAGTATCGTCGCAACGGCAAGATGTACAAGACACGGGCAGTCGTGGATCTGCTGCGTCGGCGATAACCGATGATCCAGGCCCGCCTGCTGTTTGCCTGCGGGGTGGCGCTGCTGCTGGCAGCGCCCGCCAGCGCGCGGGTGGACGATGCGCGCTGGAAGCAGCTGCGCGCGCAGGCGCAGCGGCAATGGGCCGAGAAGGCGTTCGCCAAGCGGCGCGCCGCCCTGCGTCTGCTGGGGACGGCGGACCGCGAAGAGGCGGTGACGCGGTTGCTCGAGTTGCTGTCAGACAAGGCGATCGCCGCGCCCGAAGCCCGCGAGCGTGACGCTGTGCTGCGGCGGCGGTACGACAGCAGTCTGGCCGAGCGGGATCGCCTGTATCGCGCGCGCCGGGGCCGCAACTGGGAGGAGCAGGAGTACGAACGCTATACCCGGCTGGTGCGAGTGATCAAGCGGCTGACCCGCGATCTGGCCAGGCTGGAGGCCACGCTGACAGAGGCCAGCATCCTGCGTCACGACGTGATCCGCGCGCTGGCCCGCTGCACAGATAGCCCCGCGCGCAAGCAGCTCTACCGCGAGGGGCTGGCCTCGAAATCCGTCGCGCGGCGCAGAGTCGCCGTGCAGGCGCTCTGGCTGGCTGGAGCCGGCGCAATGCTGCATACGCGCTTCGCGGATCCCGACGCGACCGTCGCCAGCATGGCGATTCGCGCGGCCGGCCAGACCCCGCAAAAGCGCAGCGGCGAGGCGATCATCCCGCAGCTCTCGCACAAGGACTGGCGCGTGCGGAGTGCGGCGATCGATACGCTCGGCAAGCTGCGTTGCCGGGCCGCGATCGGCTCGCTCGTCGCAGCGTTACAACAGGCGCAGGGGCGACTGCCCGAGGATCTACACCAGGCGCTGGTGCGGATCACGGGTTTCGCCTTTGGCAGCAGCGCGAAGGGCTGGCAGGTCTGGTACCAGACGCACAAGGACCGACTGGACCGGGTGATCAAGAAGCAGCAGGCGGCGCTCCGGCAGGGCCACTCGTTCGGTACGATCTCGTTCTACGGCATTCGCACCAGCTCACGGCGAATCTGCTTCGTGATCGATGTCTCGGGCAGCATGCAGCTAAAAGCCGGGCCGGTCGACCCGCGCATCGCCGGAGCCGACCGTCGCTACCCTCGACGCGGCACCCGCTTCCAGGTTGCACGGTACGAGCTGCAGAAAGCGATCAACCTGCTGCCCGAGCCGACTCGCTTCAACATCATCTACTTCAACAGCCAGGTAAGAATCTACCGCGAAAGCGGGCTGCTGAGCTGCAGCAAGAAGGACAAGCAGGAAGTGACCAACTGGCTACGCTACCGGCTGAAAACCTACGGCGGGACGAGAATGTACGACGCGCTGGCCCGCGGTCTGAGTCAGCCGGTCGATACCGTCTACTTCCTGACCGACGGCAAGCCGACCAGCGGTCGGCTGAAGGATCCCGCCGAGATTCTCGAGGAGATCACCCTGCGCAACCAGCAACTGGGCGTCAAGTTGCACGTGATCGCAATCGGTCAAAAGGTGGATCTGAGTTTCTTGCGCAAGCTGGCGTCCCGCAACCGAGGGACCTTCGTGCACACCAACAAGTAGATTCCCGCGCCGGTCGGCAGGTCGTTTCCAGAATGCAAAGGGAGGGCGAGGCTCCCGCCGAGCCGCTGCCCAAGGTTACCTAGCGCCAGACTCCCGGCGATTGCACATGGTAATTGTGGCATGTCAGACAGCCGCTCCCCGCCTTCTTTCCGGGCTGATGGCAGCTCTCGCAGGTCGATTGCTGCAGCGCACCGAACTCGGGGTCGCTGGCCGCCGTCTTCAACTGGTGGCAGGAGGCGCAGCTCTGATCGAGATGGGCCTTGTGCACGAATCGGCTGAAGGGACGTGGAGCGGCTGGCCGGACGTCCCACTGCAAGGTGACCGTGCCGGACTCCGCGACCCGGGCATGGCACTTCAGGCAGCCGGTCGTGGTCTTGTTGCTGACAGCTTGATCGCCGTTGAGCCGCTTCAGTTGCGCGGGTGATGCCGCAAAGCGGTCGAGCAGCGCCTTGAACACCGGGTCGGCATGGCCCTGTCGCTGATAGGTCAGCCGACGCCTTGCGACTGCCCAGCCGGCCGGCAACTTCTCCGGGGCACTGCCCTTGCTGTGCCACCTGGCCAGCGCGGCCTGGGCCGCGGTCGACAGTCCAGCAAGCTTCGACTCCGCGACGAGCCGGGTCAGCCCCCGCTCGATCTCGTCGGCCACCGCCTGCGCCGCGGGACGCTGGGTTGCCATGATGCGTTTGCCTGCCTTGCGACTCAGCTTGGCGTGTGGCGCGAGCGCTCGCTGCAAGCGTGCTAGCGCTTGTTGCTCGACGGGCAGCAGGGTGAGCCATTGGACCGGCTTCTTCTTCAGCGCCATCTTGATCGATTTTGCGCGGTAGGGCCAATTGCGCAGCGGCAAGGCGGGCAACTGGATCACGGTCACGGTTCGTGTCTGATCGACATCTTTGGTGTGGGTGTGGCAGGCCGTATCGCAGGACTGGGCGAACGGTCGCGTCAACATGCGCGCGCCGGTCTTGTCGGGCAGATGGCAGGTCTGGCAATCAAATGTCTTTTTCAGCCCACCGAAGTGCTTCTGGTGCTGCTGATGACTGAAGGCGAGAGGCGTCTTTCCGTGGTGCGGATAGTTGGCAGGGAACTTCGGGTGGCCGCTGGTGAAGCCCTTGAAGGGCTGGACGTGGCAGGACTGACAGCGCTGGTCCTTCATGACGCGCCGATCCGCCTGTTGTCCCTGGTGTTCCATGTGGCACATCCCACAGCGCAGCTTGGCGCCCGTCGCCGGAGAGGCAAACGGGAGCTGCGATCGCGATCTTCCTGCGGGTGATTCGAGCAATCGCGCTGGCAAACCATGGGCGGCGAAGACGGCCTCGGGCCAGCGGTCGCGTTTCTCGGTGTGGCAATCCAG
>CAZMLI010000024.1:6509-10706 GCA_964566865.1 uncultured Planctomycetota bacterium | reverse complement strand
CCGTGCAGCATGGCGGCGATCAGCAGCGCCCAGGTGGCCGGGATGTGCACGAACAACCAGGCCTTGAGCAGCCACTGATTGGCCTGGTGAAAGGCGAGATCTTCCTGCTGGGTGAGGGTGCGCCCGATCTGGCTGGCGGTCGAGCGTTCGTCTTCGGATAGTTCGGCGGAGAGTGTGGTCAGCGCTGCTTGCAGGCGCTGCAGTTGATGGGTCGAGCCCAGCAGTTGTGACCAGAAGGCCGCGGGCTGTGCGCCGCTGAGCAGCTGCTGGAACTTCGGCTGCTGTGCCTCGGGCAGCGACGCGAGCTGGGTCTCCAGTCGTCCGGCGAGCGTCTTGCGGAACAGCGGAATCCGCTCGAAGATCAGCTCCTCGCCGCGTCGGCCGAGTCGCCTGGGGATCCAGCGCGAGAGCGCCAGGCCGCCCACGCCGGTCAATGCCACGATCAGGTACAACGCGAACAGCGACGACTCGAACAGGCCGCTGGGCCAGCGCCAGTGGATGTGCGCGCCGAACAGCGCCACGGAGAACAGGCCGGCATAGGCGTGCAACTGGAGCCAGACGGCCGCAGTCCCGAGCGGCAGGCCGGGCAGCTTCTTGCGCAGGTTGTAGGCTGCGAGTCCGACCAGGATTGCCAGCAACAGCCAGCCGGTCAGGTAGCGACTGCCGCGTAGCCCCGTCTGATAGAGGCGGCAGGCCCAGAGCAGCAGGGCCACGGCGCTTGCCAACAGGGTCATCGACAGCAGGCGTCTGCGCAGCAGTGGCTTCATCGATCGAGCCAGCGTGCGAGCGGGCCGAGGTTGGCCAGGTCCAGATCGGCGCGGATCAACGCATCGTGGGGGCAGGCGTGCTGGCAGGCCGGACCGGTCAACTGGTCGTAGCACAGGTCGCACTTGACCGCCTTGAGCACGGGGCGATCGCGCCGCAGGAACGGCTCACCCTGCGCGTCGCGGATCGGTACCATCTGGATGTCGTGGTACGGGCAGTCCTTGGCGCAGCGCTGACAGCCGATGCAGGTCGCGTCGTTGATCAGCACCTCGCCGCTGTTCAGGTCGCGATGGATCGCGGCCGTCGGACACTGGCTCATGCAGACCGGGTCGGCGCAGTGCAGGCAGGCGCTGGCAAGCATGAACCGGCCGTGGCGCGGGCCCTGGCGGATGAAGCGCGGGTTGCCCTGATGCGTATTGGCGCAGGCGCTGACGCACTCGTCGCAGCGGGTGCAGCGATCCAGATCGATCAGCATCGCCGCCTTGCCGTGGATCACCCGCTCGTCCACCAGGAAGCTCAGCATCTCGCTCTGGATGCCGGCGGCCGCCGCGACCGGATCCGGCTGGTTGGCGGAGAGGGTCGGCAGGACGTACTTGTTGAGCACGGCTTGCGGAATCTCGACCACGCTGACATAGCCTTGTGCGCGCAGCGTGCAGTCCCAGCTGGTGGGCGTCCCGCCGGACCAGCCGCGCAGCATCTCGTTCAGACCGTACACGCCGCCCCGGCCCAGGTAGCTGAGGGTGCGCTGCGACTCGCCCGCCTGCTGGGTCAAACGCCCGAAGCCGTCGCGAATCGAGATCAGTGCGGTGGCGGGATCGCCTTGCTGGACGATCGGAGG
The DNA here is from genome assembly GCA_964566865.1 of uncultured Planctomycetota bacterium. Taxonomy (GTDB): domain Bacteria; phylum Planctomycetota; class JACQVV01; order JACQVV01; family CAZANL01; genus CAZMLI01. Next base: position 9,103 of record CAZMLI010000024.1, on the reverse strand, counting down.
TCCATCCCCTTGCCAGCGGTCGTACTCGCCGTGGTAGGTCAGGATCGCGTTGCCCTCGCGGGCGATCTCGTCATGAATCAGCGGCCGGATCAGCTTGCGGATCAGCTCGGTCCGAGGCTGGCCGGGCGGGCAGCTCAGCTCGCGGTAGGTCGTGGTTCGCGCGCGCCAGACCTGATGCTGGCCGGTCCCGTCAGTGAAGACGATCAGCCGCTTGCGGGCCTGCCCGGCAATGCGCTCGTCGATCTCGTCACGCAGGCGTGTGTCGGGCAGCGCGCCGTTGCTGTCGGGATGGCAGAGGTAGACGACCAGCTCCTGTTGCTGGGCGATTTGCTGCAGGGTGTGGCCCGCGATCGTGATGCTCTCGGCGGTGGATAGCGACCAGCCGAGGCAGGCGACGAACATGTAGTCCAGATCCAGCCTGCGGATGGCGGAGATCAGTGAGCTCAGTTCTTCGGTCGTATCGACGATATGTCCCGGCAGCAGAAACTCGAGGATCAACTCCGCGGCGGGCAACCGCAGCGCCAGCCGATACTCGGACTTCGCATGACGCCAGATCTGTAGCTGCGCTTTACGGGGGTCGGTGAAGATGATCAGCGCGTCGAGGCCGTCTTCGCTCAGCGCGCGTTCGATCTGCGAGCGGCTCGACAGATCCTCCGGCGTGTCGCCCTGCGCGCCCGCGCAGTGGTAGGCCGGACAGCCGCCGCGCTCGGCCAGCGGGGTCAGCGAGAAGCGCCCCGCGTCGGTCTCGACCTCTCGCGCCGGGCGGTCACTCGCCTGCCAACCCAGCTGCTGTTGCAGCAGCGTGCCCAGCTCGAACGCCTCGAGCAGGCGTCGGGCTTCGTCCCAGGCCGGTGGCAGATCGGCGATCGGGGCCGGGTGCAGGAAGCGACGAAGCTGTTCCAGCGGCGGCTGCGCGGGATCGAACTCCAGTTCGAGACCGCGACAGCGCCAGAGCTGGCGGTCCTGCTCCGCGAAGACCAGCAACGTATCGCCCAGGTAGCGAATCCGTCTCTCGATCGTGCTTCGAAGCTGGTGGTCCGGCCAGTTTTTCGGCTCGCAACGGAAGGCGCTACAGCCAGCGAGATCGGCCAGCGGGGCCAGCTTGTAGGTCTCACCTTGCAGGTCGATCTGCAGCTTCTTGATCTTCGCCTTCTTCGCGCCGACGGCCAGCAGCGCGGCCTTGGCGTCGCCGGTGGTGCCAAGGCTCTCGGCCAGTCGTGCGGGATCGGGGGCCTCCGGCGTCAGCTTGTCGGGCGTCAACAATCCCTCGACCAGTCCCTCGAAGTTCATCTGAGGCTCGAGTGTGTACTCGTTGGGAACGCGCACCGCTTCCGGCTCCATCAGCAGCCACTGCCAGAGCTGACTGCCGTCGGCGGGATCCTTGTAGACGACGATGTTCTCCGGTTGCTGACACCAGGCATGGTGCTCCAATCGGCTGCGCACCTCAGCCGGCGGAATCGGGCCGTCGTGCTGCCAGAGCACGATCCGGCCCTTGCCGGCTTGCCCCTGCGCCACGGGATCCAGCGCGTGGGCCTGGCCGTCGACCGAGACCGACTGGCGCTGGGCCGCCGGCCCCTCGAGCAGCTTCCAGCCGTCGCCGAGTTCGTGGTCGAACAACGCTGCCAGCTCGCCGCGGGCGAGGTAGCTCTCGATCGCCTCGGTCTGCCCGACCCGCGCGAAGGCCGGGGTCGAGCGCAGATGTACGCGCAGCGAGCGCTGGCGGTAGATCTCGTCCAGCATTTCGCGGAACTGGCTGTCTTGTTTGTGAAGCTTGCTCAACCCTTGCCAGCGGATCCTCAGCAGGCGGGTTCGCTCTTCCTCGGCGAAGACGCTGGCAGTCCGTGCGATGCGTCCGAGCGCCGAGAGCTCGCCGAAGAGCTCCCCGGGACCGAGGCGCACGGTGCGATGTCGATCGAGCACCAGCGGGATGTCCTGCAGCAGGATCGGGGTCTCTCGCTCGTCTTCTCCCAGGTCGGCCAGGCGGGAGGACTGCTCGACCAGATCCGCCAACCGCACTTCGCGGTCGGGCGGTGAGCGAAACAGCTGCCAGAAACGCTCGCGGATACGCTCCGCAAAGCCCTGCTGCGGGACCACCGGGTGGCCGCGCTCCAGCGGCGAGAGGCCTTCGCCCGGCTTCTCGGTGACGATGCGAACCGCTCCGCTGAGCACGACCATTGCGCTATCGCCATAGTCACCCTCGCCGAAGACCAGGTCGCCGCTGCGGTAGTGGTAGACCTCTGCATGCTCGTCGAGGATGCTGCGCAGCTTGGCCAGATTTTGCGACGTGCGCTGCCAGAGCGGAAACCGCAGCAAACGATGGTAGTCCTTGTCGCTGATCGGTTCGCAGCTGATCAGTCTGGTTTGTGGCGAGTGCAGGGTCAGTCCTCCAGGCAACTGAATTGTGCATCGGCGAAGCGCCCCAGCGTACCGACGGTCAGCCGGGCCTGATGTTCGACCTTCAGCTCGGAGGTCGGGTTGTCGGGGTGGCGGAGGTAGATTCCGTGGCTACTATCGGTATCGAAGACCCAGAGATGGCGGTGCACCACGTGGAAGCAGAGATGTTGCCGGGAGACTGCGCGGGATTCGACATGTAG
>CAZMLI010000024.1:0-6409 GCA_964566865.1 uncultured Planctomycetota bacterium | reverse complement strand
CCGGTGCAGGCGATCTCCTGGCGTCCCGCGGCCGAGACGATGCGCGAGCCGATATTGATCAGGTCGCCGAACAGCCGCCCCTCCATCACGAGGCTGCGACCGTGGTGAATCCCGGCGCGGATGCGCAGCGGCCAGGGACCGAACTTCAGCTGTGCCTGTTCGATGGCTTCGTGCATCGCCATCGCGCAGCGCACGGCGTCGGCCGGTGCGGCGAATTGCGCGAGCATCGAGTCTCCGACGGAATCGATCGCGGTGCCGTTGTGCGCTGCCAGCTCGCAGTGGAGAATCTCGAAGTGCGCATCGATCGCCTCTAGCGCCAGCTGGTCGCCGACCTCGGCGGTTAGCGAGGTGGAGTCGACGATATCGGTGAACAGGATCGTCACCTGTTCCCGCGCCTGCTCTGCGGTTTCTTCCCGGCGAGTGCTCACTGTTACTTGGGCGAGGTATAGACCGTGCCCTTGTAGGTCTTGGGTAGCAGGGCGTCGATGGCGGAGAGATCCGGTTTGTGCGTGGCTCGGGCGAATGCCTTGCTCAATGTCGCCACCTTGCCAGCGGCCTCGGCCAACGCCTTGGCGTTGCCGTGCTTGAGCGCCACGCCCTTCAGCAGGGCCGCGATCTCGGTCTGCAGCGTCACGCCGGTTGCGGCGGCGCAGATTTGATCGATCTGTTTGCGCGCGGCGCCTATCCGCGCGATCATCGCCACGGCGTACGGGCCGCCCGAGTTCGCCAGGGACAGGCCGGTGAGGCCGAACTCCAGGTTGACCAGCTGTCCGACGACGAACATCTTCCGACGTCTGCCGATCGGGCTCTCGTCGTTCGACTTGTGGCCCTTCTCGACGTTGAAGTTGTGCCGCACCTCGCCCTGCGACCAGGCCACCAGCTCGAAGGCGGCGCTGCCGGGGTGGTGCCCGCCCTTGTTGACCAGCTGCTCCTGCTGGACGCTGTGGCAGCCCATGCAGTTGCGGGCCAGTTGATAGAGGTTCTCCGGCCGGACCATGCCGGCGGCGACTGACTGGGCGATGCGCTTGTCGCGAGCGAGCTGCTTGTCGCCGTGGATCTTGTACCAGTCCCGTCCCGCGCCATGGCACATCTCGCAGGAGACGCCGGAAGCCAGCTCGACGCTGTCGTCGACGATCTTGGGCGTGCCGTGACAGGTGACGCAGAGGCTGTCGGAGGTGGCGTCGTCAATGTCCAGCTTCTCGGTGATCTCATCCGAGCGGTCGCCCTCGAGCACATTGACGCTCTTGGCATGTTTGGTCAGCTGCCAGGCCTTGTAGTCGGCGTTGTCCGGGTTGTGGCAGCCCTGGCACTGCTCGGCGTAGATCAGCTTCTTGACCTGCACCTTGAGGCGGATCTTCTTGTCCTCCTGCGCCAGGGCGAAGGGAAATACCAGCAGCGCGATCGCGATGACGCCAATGAGCAGGACAAGTCGTCCGGTCGAGTTGATGCAGGTCATAGCCATCTCCGTTCAGAATTTGATCAGCAGTTCCAGGCGAGCGCCGTACGACTCTTGCAGCTTTTCACGGATCGTGGCGAAGGCGTCCGCCCGCAGGACGAAGTTGCTGAAGAAGGCTTGCTGGTATCGCGCGGCGACGCCGAATGCCCCTTCGTCTTCGCTATCGGTGTTCTTGCGCCCGCCGATCTCCAGCACCACTTGCTTGCGGTTGTTGGAGAAGAACTTCTGGTAGCCCAGCGCGCCGCCGAAGACGCGGTCGGCGCTGGCCGAGAGAGCCGAGCCGTAGCTGCCGGTGCCCGCGCCCGTGAACAGGATGCCTGCCCGGCTGAGCGGGCCACCGGCCCCCGGGTCGCGCGCGGCAGAGCGAAAGCGGTCGATCCCGAGGAAGGCGGTCAGGTAGACGTTGTCGTGGGTTGCGGTCGGGACCCAGGAGACCTCGGCCAGCAGCAGGGTGCCGCGGTGGGTATCCGGTTCCTCTTGATTGGAGACCGGGATGGAGCTGTTGGCCCGGAAGGTGACGTTCAGGTGGCCGATGCGCGCGACCAGGCCGCTGCCGACGAAGAAGCCGGAACCAAACTCGCCGGTCGAGTCGACGTAGACCAGATCCAGGTCCATCGTGGCCCACGAAAAGTCCGCCTCGCTGAACAGCCCGACCAGCTGGCCGCTGCGATCGCGCTGGCCGTTGCCCCGGTGGATGTGGCCCCAGCCGTAGATTGGCGTCACGCGCAGGTTGGTCACCTCACCGAACTGGAAGTTGTTCTGGGTCAGCCCGATGGCGTCGATCGTGTCGTTGATCAGGATGCCGTCCTGGAAGAACAGCCCCTGGCGGCCGATCGCAAAGCCGATGTCGAGCATGCCCTTGTCCTGCGGGTCGAGCCTGGGAAAGATCTCACCGAAATCGCCCTCGAAGAACAGCGCGGTGATTTCCTCGTCGAACGAGTTGGCATTGTAGCCCCGATCATCTTCCGGGCTGAACTGATAGCCGAGGAACTCGCCGTCCTCGTCCAGCGGCCGGAATCCGACCAGGATTCTCTCGCTGCCGGAGAGCCGGAAGTTGGCGAAGATGTCGAGTCGCGTGACCACCTCCGAGACCTCGCGGCCGTCCCGGTTGCGTATGTACTGCGCCGCGGTGCGTGAGGTGCCATAGACCAGCAGCGAGGGTTGCCAGATTGCGCCGGTCGGCAGCTCGAATCCCTCCGAGATCGGGCCGGTGCCGAGGAAGGAGTCGCCCAGCTCGACGAGCGGCCGGGGACGTTCCGGCAGTTGCTGCAGCGCGTACTTCTCGTTCGATAGCCGGCTCTCGGGATGCTGTGAGCACCCCACGAACAGACCGAGCAGCAGCAGCAGGCCCAGCGCGCGCGTCACGGTTTCTTCAGCACCAGCTGCTTTTGCCACAGCACCAGATGCCCTTCGACGATCCGTCGCGCGACTTCACGTGGGCTCATGTCGTAGTCGAATCCGACCTGGGCGATCTCCGCGATGAGATTGACCGGGACCATTCCGCTAATCAGCTTGATCGTGGCGCTGTAGGGAGGACGGCCGGTCAGCAGGTCTGCCTTGACGACGTACTTGGCCCAGCGACTGGTCAGTGGAGGAATGGTCAGGCGATGCAACCGGACGCCGGCGGGGCGGCCGGTGAGCACGGTCGAGCGGGTCGCCGGTCGCAGGAACGGCAGCGGATCGGTCGAGAAGTTGACGGGTATCACAGCCTCGCGTTCGCTGCCGCGCAAGTTGCGGGTGAGGAACTTCGACTGCAGGTTGAACAGGTAGCGGTCGAGTGGCAGCTTGCCGTTGTGCACGTAGGCCGAGTGCAGGTCGCGCAGGTCGCCGTTGGGGTCCTTGTCGCCCGACTTGAACAGCACCTTGCCAGTCGTGTCGGTCACCGTGACTTCCAGGTAGAGCAGCCGCTCGCCGATGAAGCCGGTGGGGGTGCTGTGACCGGGCGTCGGGTTGTGCACCTCGACCTTGAAGCGCAGCCCGTCGGCATTGGCCTGGCTGACCTTGATCTGGCGGATCTCGAAGCCGGCTTGCAGCACGCGCTTGCGCGCCAGCGTGTATTCGGTGTACAGCGCCAGGTTGGCCTTGATGATGCGCGCCCCCTCGCGGCGCGCGCGCCGGCTGTTCCATGGCTTGGGAAACACCGGCAGCGTGGGGATCGGCTTGCCGGCCTTCTTGGCCTTGCGCGCCTTGCGCTTTAGCTTTTTCAGCTTGCGCTCGAACGCCTTGCTGCCCCAGTCGGCCTTGTAGTCGAACTGGAGCCACTGGCCCATCGTCGCCAGCTTGATCGCCTGCTCGTTGTGCGGGAAGATGCCGGGGTGCACGATCGAGTGGTCCGGGCCGGCGATCATGTGGTTGGTCAGCTTGCGCGGGGAGGTCTTGAGCCCCGAGACGATCGCGGCCGGGCCGTTGTCATAGCCCTCGTTCTTGCCCGGCGTCTTGCCCATATGGCAGTCCTGGCAGGTCTCGCCTTTGGCCGAGGACGGGGACTTCTTGTAGTTGCTGAACGCTTCTTCGAGGCGAAACCCGTTGAGCAGGTTCACGTCGTGACAGGTGCCGCAGAAACTCGGCGTCGTCAGGGTGAAGAACTTCACCACGTCCTTGTGCACCGCCTTGATCGGTCGTTTGCGCAGCAGTTCCTTGAGCCGTTCGTTGCCCAGCGGCCCATAGACTGGTTGCAGCAGATCCCCGCGCACGATGCTGAAACGCCCGGAGACCTTGCCGTAGTTCTTGTTCATCCGGTGACAGACCACGCAGGTGATGCCCTCGCGCGAGGCCGGATGGCGCTGCAGGTTACTGATGAACAGCGGCTCTTTCTTCTGCATCCCGACCTGGTTGTGGCAGCGGATACAGAAGTCCCCGTTCGTGCCGTTGGTCAGCTTGAGGATCGTCCCGTGCAGCGCGTTGAAGACCGGGCTGATCTGCGCATAGGCATGCGGGGATATGGACCACTGGCGGAATTGCACCGGATGGCACTGTCCGCAGGTCAGCGCCGAGGGAAACTCCTTCTCGGCGAACAACATGGCGTGCACCTTGTCGGCCTCGATCTCGACCGGGTTGCGCGTCGTGCGTGGCGGCAGCTTGTCCGGGGCGGCGCCTTCGTCGATGTTCGAGCGAGAGCAGCCGATTAGTAGCAGCGGAAGGAGAATCCAGACGGGCGTGCTTCTCATCTGCGCGCTAGTATACCTGCCGCCTTGGGCAAAGGTCTATATCCTGACCGGGGAAGCCAGCGCTGAATTATCGGACCAGTTTAGATCGATCCGGCAGCCAGGTCGGTAGTAGGGGGTAGTGGTCGTGAACAAAACACAATGATGACGACCGACAACGAACTTCTCCTGGACGGTTCGGAGGCGGCGATGACTCAACTCGTGCGTCGGTACGAGGTTCCTTTGTTCCGTTTTCTGCTGCGCATGGTGGGTGACGCGCAGCTGGCCGAGGACCTGTTTCAGGAAACGGTGCTGCGCCTGCACCGCTCACGGGAGCGCGTCGATCCGGGCCAGCCGCTGAAACCCTATCTTTACCGGATCGCGATCAACCTGGCGCGCGACGCGATGTCGCGGCGCGCCAGGCAGAACCCGCCGCACTCGCTCGAACCTGGTACCGCACCCGCGTCGAATGCGCCCGATCCGGCGCGCCAGGGTGAACAGCACGAGCTTCACGACCGGGTGCGTCAGGCCATCAGCGCCCTGCCATCCACCGAACGGGAGGTCGTATTGTTGCGCCTGTTCGAAGGTCTCAGCTTTCCCCAGATCGCCCGGGCCAGCGACATCCCGGAGAGTACCGCCAAGTCGCGTCTGCGTTACGCCCTGCGACGACTGCGGCCCGTTCTCGAGGAGTATCTGCGATGACTGACGCGCACATTCGCATCGAACAGTTGATGGCCTACCAGCTGGGCGCGCTCGACGACGATGAGCGGCAATTGATCGCCGAGAAGCTGAGGAATGACCCTGACTGGCAGGCCGCGAATGCCGAGGCGCGCAAGCTACTCGACGGTCTGGTGGCCAGCGATGCGGAGCTGACAGCCCCGCCCGGGCTGGCCGATCGCGCCATCGCGCAGATCCGGGCGCAGGGCCCCCCGGCGCGCCCCTTCCGCTTCACGCCCCGGATTGCCGTCGCGGTGCTGGTCTTCTTGCTGTTGCCAGTCGTGTACCGCTCGCGCATGCGGTTCAGCGGTCCGCCCCCGGTCGCGGCCGTCTGGAATGCCGAGCCGCAACTGGCGAGTGGCGCGCCCTACGCGCCGTTCCTGCTGGTGCAGGAGGCCCACACCGGCGAACCGCTCGAGGGCGTCACGCTGGCGCTGACGCTGAAGTCCGCGCAAGGCAAGCCCGCCTTGCTGGGCTCGGGGGTCACCGGCGCCAGCGGCATGGTGGAGGGGCCGAGCTGGCGCGTACCGGACCTGCCGGCGGGCGACTACGAGCTGCGGGCGCGGCTGACGGACGCCGGCGGCGCCGAGCTGGCCGAGCTCAGCCGGCAGGTGAAGCTGACCCGGCCCATCCGGCTCGTGCTGACCTCCGATCGGCTCCAGGCCCGTCCCGGCGAGACCATTCGTGCGCGGGTCCTGCTGCAGCAGGAGGCCACGGGCAAGCCGCTCGGTGAGCAGGCGGTGGCGATCGAGCTGTTCGACCCGACCGGCAACCGGATCGCTCGCGAAGAGCGACGCACCAGCCGCTTCGGGCTGGCCTGGGCCAGCTTCCCGCTCGACGAGCTGGCGCGCGAGGGCGGCTATCGGCTGCGCGTCCAGTCCGGCGGCCGCGCGCAGGAGCAGACGGTGCAGGTCAAGCAGTACCAGTTACCGGCCTTCCGCGTGCAGCTGACGCTGGACCGGCGCTGGTTCGGTAGCGACGCCCCGGTCAGCGGGCGCGTACAGGTCTCGACCTTCGAGGGCTATCCGCTGGAGGTGACCGGCCGGATCCGGCTGCTCGGGGCCGAGGGCAAGCCGGTGGCCTCCGCGCCGCT
>CAZMLI010000023.1:9000-22460 GCA_964566865.1 uncultured Planctomycetota bacterium | reverse complement strand
TCAACGTCTAGTTGGTAGCGCCGCTCCGGCTCGTCCACCCTGGTCGGAGCAGGGCTCAGATCAGCCCAGCCGTCCCCGAAACTGCTAACGAGGAATGCAGGAAGGGAGGAATGCAGTTGAAATGCTCGACTCTGGGGTATCCACTTCGCTCAGGCACAACCAAGGACTTCGCTTAGCAAGGACTTCGCTTTCCACAGAAGGCATATGCACGACATGTCTTCCCGAAGTACAAGGGGTGTCGCTTGGCTCCTACCCGGTAAAGCCTGATCGGTTCTCTTCCTGGGCTCTGTCGGACTACGAACAGTCTGATAGACCCGCCCGCAAGAGATCACGCAGGAAAGGACAACCGGCATGGGAGTTGCGTCCCAGAACGGTGATGAACCTCACCTGCTGGGCAAGTGCTATCCCAAGCTGCATTGCGGTGCTCTATACCCTGTACTGGCTTAAGAGTCGGTTCTTATCAGGATCAGATTGCACCACCAGTCCAGTACACATATTCATCGCTCTGGGTCTGGGTGGGATCTGCTACTGGTCACTCTGGTTGCAAGTACCAATGCCACAACGTGTACTTGTCACTCGCTCGATCCCACTGGAAGGAGGCACGGTATTGCAGGGGACTTTCGTGCCCGTGCTGAATGGGCGCCACACGATTGGCGTGACTACAACCAACTCGAACAATGAGCACCATGCACGGCTGGACATTGAATGGAAGGTGACCAGGAATGGGCAGGCGGTGGCTACAGGGGTCGATGACGAACATGATGAAATCGACTTCAGCCGCCAACCTCATCTCTCCAAGCTACAGGACTTTGAAGCAGTGTACGGCAGAGCGTATAGCTACCGAGTCCGCGTTCGCAAGACGACCCCAGAGTGGGAGGACGTCACCCCAATGCTTGAGATCGGTAGAGGTCAAGGTGGCGCTGATAGCTACGGATACGAAGTACTCGGATGGGAAATGGTGGGACTCGCGAAGAGAGCAGCCGCGCTCGCAATCGCATGTATGCTCTATTGTTGGGCGCTCTCTCACCTGGTTGCATTAGAGCAACAAAACACCACAAATCATGTGCAAGGCGATCGAGGTGGTCAGGCCGGGAATCCTACGGATGGAAGCTAGCCGTCACCAGCAGGTACCCGCCCTCCAACGCTCTTCCTGAACCCGCCGCTTCCCGGCAGATGACCCACACAAACACGAGGAGAGGCGAAAGAACCTCTCATCCAGTCCCTCTCATCACTAACGACGAAAGACCGACCAGCCCGGACTAACCACTCTTCGGCGGGATCAACTTGGCTCGCAGGATGATCGCCAGTTGCCGCTTGAGTTTGCCCGGCTCGGAATGGGGCACGCCCAGCACGATGAAGCTGCCGTCCGACTGGATCGTCGCGCTGAAGCGACCCTTGGTGATCTTGATCTCCGGCCGCTCGACCGTGCCGTCGGGCGTCTTGTGTCGGGGAATCGGCCGCACCAGCGTTCGTACCAGGAACTGGACCTCGACCGTGATCTGCTTGCGATCCTTGCTGACCCGCGGACGCACGCCGATGATCAGCCCCTCCTGCACGGTGCCGACGACCGGCTGAGGCTTGGGGAAGCCCTTGCGGGCCGCGTACTTCTGGATGTAGTTGACGCGGTTGAGCACCATCATCGTGCCCTTGGCTCCGTTGAACACCGCCAGCCGCGGCGCAGACAGCAGCGCGGCTTTCCTCAGCCGCACGTCATCCAGAATCGACCGACGCGTCGGCAAGTCGATCGGCGCGCGCACACCGAGCTTCGGCAGCTTCTGGGTCGTCTTGCCCAGCAGCGTGCGCCAGATGCCGATCTGCGCGGACGTGGCGGCGATCACCTGAGTCTCGACCATCACGGCCAGCTTGGGTTCGTCAGCCGCCGCCGGGATCGGCACCAGCAACAGCAACAGTAGCAGTCTCTTCATCGGTCGGTCCCCCATCACTCCAGCAACAGCGGACCGTCGATGTGAAGATCCGCTGGTATCCTGGCGGCCAGTTCGGCGGGATCGGTGGCGTACAGCGCGCTGATCTCGATCACCGTCTGCGCGGGCACGGTCACACCCGCTTGCTCCAGCCAGCTGCGCCAGACGTCCAGCAGCAACTGGTGGGTTTCGGCCGGCGAGTCGGCCCCCTCTGCATTCTTGACCGGGCCAAACTCCGTTTCTCGAGCCACCTCGAGATTCAACGTGCGACGCGCGAGCGGCAGGGCGTCGAAGATGAAGCGCTCGAACTTGTGGCCGGCCTGACTGCCCGCCTGCGCTCCGGATGCATCCAGTAGCGGCACCTGCTTCAAGGCCAGGTGGTACGGAAGATCGTCGCCGATCCGCTGCAAGAACGAGAGGCTGAAGCAATGCAGCGCGATATTGCCGGCCCAGAAGCGCAGCCCGTCACCCTCTCTGGCCGTCTTGTCCTGCTCGCTGAGGTCGCTGTACTCGACCAGTCCGGCCTTGCCATCGATCAGCGCCAGCACCCCGACCTTCTCACCGGGGTCCCGCTTGCGCACCACCTTGGTCGACATCTCCGCCTCGGCCTGGAGATGGTGCCCCAGGAACAGCGGGTCGAGCAGCGTCGCCAGCGGGTTGTCGACCTGCGCATAGGACAGCAAGCTGATCCCGCGGTCCTGCAGCAGCGACAGCAGATCGTGCTGCTGCAACGCTTCGAGCGTACCGCCGTGGCCGTTGGGGCTCTCGAACAGCCGATCCGGCGCGTCGAGCACCAGCCGGCCCTCGCCGTCCAGCGCCGGCAGCATGCCCTGCTCGAACAAGGTGACCTGTTCGGCCGGGAAACCAAACCAATCCTGCCGCTCGAAGAAGGCCCGCGTTTGCTGATGGTTGGCCCGGCTGGTCATGATCAGCCAGGTCACCGGCTGGCCGTAGCGTCGCTGTGTGGCGATCAACTGCTCTGCAAACAGTGCGAACAGGCTCTTGCGCGAGATCGGGCCGATCGGATAGGCGCCCTTGGGGCCATCAAAGCCCAGGCGCGTGCCCTGACCGCCGGCCACCATCAGGCAGGCCACCTGCCCCTCGCGCAGCAGCGCCTCGCCACGGTCGCGGCAGGCCGGATCGGGCGCAACCACCGGCGCCGGCTCGAGCGTCTCCGGTGCCGAGGCCGCAGGGGATTCACCGAAGACGAACTGATCACGCAGGCTGGTGATCCGTTGCAGATCAAGCTTCTCGAGCTGCGAGCTGAGACGACGCCTGCCGTCAGCGCCGAGCTGATCCCAGAAGCGAAAGACGTGGCCCTGGCCGGCCGCCTCGAAGCGGTCGACGAGCGCGCGCGGTTTCATTGACATCGAGGACAGTCCGGATTCTGGAACAACACCTGTTCGCCGCGGCAGCCATCCCGAAAAACGGTGATTCCCTTGCAGCCGGACTGGATCGCCAGGCGATAGACCTCGTCGATGTCGGCGATCGTTGCGGCGGCGGACAGGTTGACGGTCTTGGAGACGGCGCTGTCGGTGTGGCGCTGAAACGCGGCCTGGACCTGCACATGAAATGACGGAGAGATATCTGCCGCGCAGGGGAACAGCCGCCGGATCGACGGCGGAATCTGCTCCATCTGCTGAATGCTGCCGGCCTCCAGCGCGGCCTCGACGATCGGCTCGGGATCCAGCCCGGCCGCGACCAGGGCCGCGCGAAACAGCGGATTGACCAGCCGCAGCACACCCTGGCCGACCACCTGGCGGTTGTGCGCGACCGAGTAGAGCGGCTCGATCCCGCTCGAGGTGCCGGCGATCAGGCTGATCGTGCCGGTCGGCGCGACGGTGCTGACCGTCGCATTGCGCAGGGCGCCCAGGCCTTGCTCGGGCCAGATGCTCTCGGCGAAATTGGCAAAACTGCCGCGCGTACGCGCCAGCTCGACGGATGCCTGGCGCCCGACGTCGGTCAGCCGGCGCTGGACTTGTTCGGCCAGCTCCAGGGTCTCCGGCGACTCGTAGGCAATGCCGAGCTGGATCAGCATCTCGGCGAAGCCCATCACCCCCAGGCCAATCTTGCGGTTGGCCCGGCAGATCGCGTCGATCTCGGGGAACGGATAGCAGTTGACCTGGATCACGTCGTCCAGAAAACGCACGCCCAGGTCAATCGCCGCCTCGAAACGGGCCCAGTCGAACTGCCCGTCGCTGACACAGACGGCCAGGTTGATCGAGCCCAGATTGCAGGCCTCGTAGGGCAGCAGCGGCTGCTCGCCGCAAGGATTGACCGCGATGATCTCGCCCAGCATGGGCGTCGGATTCGCGGCGTTGATCCGGTCCAGAAAAACCAGCCCGGGATCGCCCGTCTGCCAGGCCAGCTCGACAATTCGCCGCCAGACCTCGCCGCTCTCCAGTCGAGCGACCGGCTCGCCGCTGCGCGGGTTGACCAGCGCGTAACTCGCGCCCGCCCGCAGCGCCTCGAGGAAAGCGTCCGTCACCCCGACCGAGATGTTGAACGAGGTCAGCCGCTGCGAGTCGGCCTTGCTCTCGATGAAGGCCAGGATGTCGGGATGGTCGATGCGCAGGATGCCCATGTTGGCCCCGCGCCGCCGCCCACCCTGCTTGACCACCCCGGTGGCGCTGTCGAACACCTCCATGAAGGACACCGGCCCGGAGGCCACCCCGCCCGTGCTCTGCACCACATCCCCGGCCGGCCGCAGCCGCGTGAAGGAGAAGCCGGTCCCGCCGCCGGACTTCTGGATCTGCGCCATCTGGCCCAGCGTGGCGAAGATGCCCTCGATCGAGTCCTCGACCGGCAGCACGAAGCAGGCCGACAGCTGCCCGTTCGGCAAGCCCGCGTTCATCAGCGTGGGCGAGTTGGGCAGGAACAGCCGCTGCGCCATCAGGTGAAAGAAGCGCTCGCTCCAGAGCACACGCTCGTGCTCCGGCTCGGCTTGCGCCACGCCGCGCGCGACGCGCCAGAACATCTCGGTCGGCGTTTCACAGATCCGACCTTCGCTGTCACGGCGCAAATAGCGCACGTCGAGCACGCGGCAGGCGGTCTCCGACAGCTCGACTTCGAGTGGTGGACGCAGTAGTGTCATCTCATGCCGTCACTCTACAGAAAGTAGACACGGGCTCCCCCACAGAGCGAAAACCCCATGGATAGGGGTATCCTAACACGTCCGGCCCATCCATTGCAATCCGGGTGGGCCTGCGCGGCGTGGTATACTGCTGCAATGGCTGCGAGACCCTATCATCAAGGCCCCGACCTCTATCGATTCGGAGAGGGGCTGTTTCGCCGCATCGGTCGGCTGAAGAAGGACTTCTTCTCGACCAACGAGCTGCTCGAGGACGAGCAGGGGCAGATCTGGGTGCTCAAGATCAGCCGCTTCCTCTACATCGATCCTTTCGGGCGCTCGGTGGCCCGCTACCTCTCCCTGCGCGAACAGTACTTCTATCGACTGCTGCAAGGGGTCGAGGGCATTCCCGCGATCTACCCGACCAGCGGCCGCAACTGGCTGCTGCACGCGTTCATCCCGGGAGACACCCTGCAGGTCCGCCGAGACGTCGACGATCAGTTCTTCGACCGGCTGGCAACCCTGCTCGCGGGATGCCACGAGCGGGGCGTGGCCTGCGTCGACATCTCCAAGAAGGCCAACATCATCGTCGGCGATGACGGCAAACCCTACCTGATCGACTTCCAGATCTCGATGGGACTGTTGCCGCCGCAGAGCCCGATGCAACGCATCTGGAACCAGAGCACCCGGCATCAGATGCAGGAAGATCTGTATCACATCTACAAGCACAAGAAGCGGATCCGCGGCGACCTGCTACGGGACTGGGAGCACACGCTCGCCGTGACCCGCCCCGGGCTCAATCGCTTTCATGGTCGCTTCATCCGTCGTCCCTACCTGTCGGTCAAGCGGCTGATCTTCCCGCAGGGGAGCCACGAGCTGTTCTTCTTTCGCAAGCGCGAAAACCTCTACCCCGGTGGCTAACCAGCTGTCGAATCCGCGCCTCGCGCAGGCCGGCCTGGTCCTGGCGCTGATCCTCGCGAGCGTCGCGCTGTCGATGTCGGCTCGCAATCGCAGCAAGCGCAAGCCCACCGAGAAGACGCTCAAGCAGCTGAAGCAACGGCTGGGAGATCGGGACCTGAACGCGCTGGATCACGACATGCGCAAGCTGTTCGGTGAGATGGAGGCGGAGAACGCGGCGCTGCGCAAGCGGGTCGACGAGCTCGAGACGCGGGTCAAGAAGCTCGAGCGCTGATCACTCGGGAAAGAGAGTCCTGAGTTCCTCGGCGACGTCCGCTTCGCTCTCGCAGTAGTTCTGGATCAGCTCCTGGATGATCTTGCGTAGCCGCCGACGCGCGAACTGCAGCTCGGTGCGAACCACCTCCCGGGTGACCTCGAACTGCGCGGCAAGATCGGCATAGCTGGGACGATTGTCGGCCAGCGGCTCCAGCTCGAGCAGCCGGAACATGTCGAAGCTGTGCAGCCGGTCTTCCTTCGTCAGTCGCACCTTCAGTTCCTCGATCGCGTTGTTGAGCAAAACTCGGGCCCATTCGCGATCGAAGACATCCTGCGGCGCCTGGCGCGGGTCCTTGATCGGCATCGTCATGTGGTCGAGTGAGACCACCTGCTCGCCGCCCCCGCGCTTCTTGGCCTTGTTGTAGCGCAGGTCGTCCATCAGGTAGTTGCGCAGGCAGGACTTGAGGTAGGCCCGGAAGCGCCCCTTGGTCGGATGCACTCTGGCCCAGAACTTCGACTCCAGCAGATGCGCGAAAAACCCCTGCGCCAGGTCCTTGGACTCCTCGTTGGACTTGCGCCAGACATAACGGATATAGAGGTAGACCGGTTTCCAGTAAGCATCGAACAGCTGATTCAGGCACTCCTGACGCTGCTCGTCATCCTCGGCGAGCAGGATCAGGCCCCAGGTCGTATTGGGAAACCCGCGCGCCTTGCCGCCGGTGCTGGTCTGGTGCTTGTTGGCCATCTGGGCGCAATTCTAACCGCAGATGGCCGAAACCCGCAAGACTAGCCCTTGCGGGTCTCGCATTCCGAGCATCCAGATGGGCTCGTCGTCGTGGATCACGACTGGCCAGGCGGCCCGCAGAAAGGCCGGCACACCCAGGTCGTTTTGCAGCCGGGGGATCGGCCGGCTGCCCTCGGGGCGTCGCAGCCGATCTCCCGGCCGCCGGCCGCGCACCGTCAGCGGCCCCGGTGCGGACTCGACCGTCAGGGTCAGCGGTAACGGATCCAGGTGCACGCACTCACCCGGCCCGACCCTGCGCGCAGGCAACGCGGGCAAGGCCTCCGGCGCCGCGCGCGCCAGGCCGATCCATGAGGCGAAAAACAGCGCCGTCCAGCCGCCCGGTAAATCCAGCCGCTTGCCGGCTCCAGCATCTCGCAGCTTGCTGAAGGTTGCCAGGTGGTCCCGCTCGAGCAGCGGCCGGCCGTCGCCGAAGGCAGCCTCGAGCAGCCACGGAAGCAGTCCATCCTGCAGCCCCTCCCGGTCCAGCAAGCGCGCCCCGGGACCGAGCAAGCGCTCGGCGGGATAGCCCAGCAGCAGCGACGGATCGCGCGTGGGATCGAGCGTGATCTGCGCCAGCCGCTCCCGCGCCAGCCGATCCACACGAAGACCCTGCTCACGGCTTCGATCGGCGAGCCGGCCCAGCCGCGGGATCAGCGGCCCCAGCCGCGGCATCAGCTCGGCGCGGATCCGGTTGCGCGCGAAGGCCGGATCCGCGTTGCTCGGATCCTCGTAGGCCGCCACCCCGCCTTCGGCCAGGGAGCGCCGGATCTCGTCGCGACGCAACGCCAGCAACGGACGGACCAGCCGCACCGAGGAGCCCCAGGAGATTGCACGCTCGGGACTGATGCCCGCCATCCCGCGCAGACCCGCGCCCCGAGCCAGTCGCAGTAGCAACGTCTCCGCCTGGTCGTCGGCGGTGTGGCCGGTGGCGACCCAGCGCGCGCCCGTCTCCAGCGCCACCCGCTCGAGAAACGCATAACGCGCCTGTCGCGCGTCGGCTTCCGAACGGGTGCCGGGTTGGAGCGCACCTTGCGTCAGCGGCAACTGCTGCAGTTCGGCGAAACGGCGAACCCAGGCCGCCTCTTGCTGGTGATCGTCGCGCATCGCATGGTCCAGATGCGCCAGTCGAATCGAGCATCCCGACGACGCCAGCGCCAGCGCCAGGTAAGTCGAGTCGGGGCCGCCCGAGATCGCCACGATGCCGAGACCATCCGTCAGCAGCGCTGTTTGCGCGGTATACTTCATCATGCAGCAGTTCGAAGATCGCACGCTCAAGGTGGAGCCAGAGATCGCCGGGCGCAGGCTGGATCAGTACCTGGCGAAGCAGTTTTCGGACTACTCGCGCACCGTCATCCAGTCCGCGATCAAGGCCCAGACGATCCTGGTCAACGCGTTGCCCGTCAAACCATCATACAAGATCTGCGACGGTGATGAGATCACGATCTCCTTCCCCCGCCCCGAGGGTCCGGAGATTCCCCCCGAGGACATCCCGCTGGAGATCCTCTACGAAGACGAGTGGTTCGTCGCGATCAACAAGTCCCCCGGGCTGGTGGTCCATCCGGCCCGCGGCCATCAGACGGGCACGCTGGTCAACGCCCTGGTGCACCACTTCAGCCACAACCTGGCCGACACCGGCGACCCGCTGCGGCCCGGCATCCTGCACCGCCTCGACCGCTTCACCTCCGGCGTGATCATCGTCGCCAAGGAGGACCGCGCCCTGCACCTGCTGGCCCGCCAGTGGCAAGAGCGCACGGTGCGCAAGGAGTACTGGTGCCTGGTCGAGGGCACCGTCGAGTTCGACGAGGACATCGTCGACGCCCCGATCGGCATGCATCCCAGGAATCGCAAGAAGATGGCGATCAACAAGCGCGGCCGCGAGTCCCAGACCCGCTACCAGGTCGTTCAGCGCTTCGGCAAATTCTGCGAAGTCCAGGCCTTCCCGCGCACCGGCCGAACCCATCAGATCCGCGTGCACATGCTCTCGATCGGCCACCCGCTGGTCTGCGACGAGCTCTACGGCCGTCGCAAAAAGCTGATGCCCGCCGACCTGGGCCAGACCAGCGACCAGCCGCTGCTGGAACGTCTCGCGTTGCACGCACGGCGGCTGACGCTGAAGCACCCGATGCGCGATGAGGAGATGACGATCGAAGCGCCGCTGCCGGAGGATCTGGCGCAAGCGCTAAAGGCGATGTCGGGAGCAGGGAACCAAGAGTAGTACCTCAAGGAGGGACAGGTGCACGTTGCATGTGATGGTAAGGAACGACCCGCTTCTGGTAGGGTTGTTCTGGAGTGACGATGAATCGACCTGGCTGGAATCCCACCCGACGCAATCGCAACATCGGTACGCCCAAGCAAGGACGCGGCCGCGACAACCAGATGGCGATTCCCTGCCCGTGGTTTCAGGGGCTGTTCTGGAACCAGGTCGGTCCGCACAAGGTGGTCCGGCGGGCGATCGGGTCGAAGGAAGTGGTCTTCGTGATCGAGCAGACCCGCGAGGGGTACGTGCATGCCTGCACTGTGGAGGACCTCCTGACCATCTTGCGATGCGTCCCATGGGACGAGTTCGACGCGATCGACGGGATCTTTCTCAGACAGCCCACGGTCAAGCAGGAGCGGCTCTCGCCGGCATGGGGCCGGCTGGGCTGGTGGGTCGAGGTGGGCGAGATCCACGGGCCGGCGATCACGCTGGAGGCGATCCGGCCAGGCGTTCCATTCCACTGGTCACGGCGGCTCACGCCGGACGCCCAACGCGAACTCGACCGCCTGGAGGCGGATGGACATCGGATCAGCTTCGACGGGCGGCGTCACGTCATCTGTCCCACGCTCGAGTCGATCCGCACGACCCAGCTCTACCGCACGCTGCTGCACGAGATCGGCCACTGGGTCGACTTCGAGTCGCTCGGCAATGAACGGTTCTCGGCCAAGCCGCAGCGCGAGAAGGAGGCGTTCGCCCACCGCTATGCCGAGCGTATGGCCGGCGGGCTGCGCGCGGAGGGAGTGATTCCGTTCCCGAGGAAGGACAGCAAATTCTGGGATTCCCATTGACGAACCAAACCCACCCATCCGATGCGCAATGAGGAGGCGGCGATCCAAACGCCGCTGCCGGAGGTGATGTCGGGAGCCGGGAGTACTCCTCGCCGGGTTTGGCTGCCGGGACGGATTATTTCGGGATTGTAAGCGCTGGGTCAGGTTTGCTAGCCTTGGGAGATGGGGAGCGAACCGGAAAAGATCAAGCTGTGCTGTGCGGAGTGTGGGGCCAAGGTAAGAACCGCGCCGAAGATGGCGGGCAAGATGTTTCGCTGCCCCAAGTGCGGAGAGACCGCCCGCTTCGAGCCGGTCCAGCCCCCCACTCAGCCCGAAGCGCCCCAACCGCTTTCCGACTCGAGCGCTTGTCCTTCCTGTCAGGCCGTCGTCGAGGCGGACGATGTGATCTGCACCCGCTGCGGACACAACTTGAAGCTGGGTTTCAACGTCAAGACGATCGACAGGGCGCAGGTCGCGGAACGCTTCGGCATCGCACTCGGAGTAGGCACGCTGGCCGCGTTTCTCGCCGGTGCGCTCTGGGCCGGCATCGTGGTGATCACCAAGACCCAGATCGGCTGGGTCGCGATCGGCGTGGGCTTCATCGCCGGAATCGGTATTGCGATGACGACCACCGAGCGAGGCCCGCGTATCACCGCGGCGGCTGGCGGAACCGCTGTGGCCGGCATTCTGATCGGCAAGATCTTGATGGTCAGCTGGGCGATCGGCCCACTGATCGTGCCCACCGTCATGGACGACCCCGATTTTGTGGCCGCCTCGATCCTCTATGACGTCATCGACGGAGACGAGGACGCGCTCGAGCAACTCGACGAGAAGAAATTCGAAGAGCGCGTGCTGGCCCTGCGCAAGGACAGAGAGGCGCTCAAGCAGGTGGTCACGCGCTACGTCGAATACCGGGTGTCACAGATGAGCTACCTGGAGCGCATCAAGGGATCCTCGAGCTTTTACGACCTACTCTGGATGCTGCTAGCCATCGGCGCGGCCGCCAAGGTGGTCCGAGAGGACTGAGCAGACGCTTCGTCGGCAGACTCATAAGTGGAAGCAGGCACGGTCTGTGCTCACGCGCAAATTGCTGGTGCAACGCGGTCAATGATCGCCAGGGCGACCGGGCCGACAAGCGCTTCGAACTTCTGGTTCCGCGCCTTGGCGTTACTCCTGCTGTGTATCTTTCCAAGTTGCGCGGAGGCACCAAAAAACCGACGTGGCGGACCTTCCAGGACGGATGGATTGCAGACGGAATACCGTGAGTTGCGGGACGGACTCTCTCTGATGCAGCGCAAGCAGGCACAGAACAGACTGGACCGCCCCAGGATAGTGGCGCGTGCCGTTACCAGGGGCATTTTTACTTATGACGTGCGTTATCTCCCGAAACGAGACCTGGTGCTGGCTGCTACCACATTTGGGGTTGAAGCATTCAGTGGGAAGACACTGGCCAAGATCTTCACGCTCGATCTCAATCATACCGTTGCGTCGATCGCCGTCACTCCGGATGAGAGTATCATGGCCTTGGGGCTGTGGGGTGGGAAGACGATCCAGGTTTTCTCGCTTGAAACGCGCAAGCTGCTAAAGGCCTTCAACGGTTACGAGACGGGGCGCGTTGAGGCTGTAGGCATCTCAAGTGACGGTCGCTATGTTGCAGCAACAGCATACGAAGTCAGCTATGCCGAGCCCCCCAATAACACCACTCGGGTTTGGGATTGGCGAGCGGAGCGATTGGTCTTCGAAGCTCGAGACAAGGTCAAAGGTCAGAGCAATGCGAACTCCTGGATTGCGTTCAATCCAGCCAACGCTACTCTCTATGAGTCTTGCGGGAATGCAGGACAACCGCCCAAGACGGCGCTGATTGCATACTCGGCGAAGACCTGGCTGGAAATGCGACGCGTCTCTCCCCAGGTAGGACTCAAGGGAAATGTAGAGCCTGATCCGAGAATCAAGGAAGGCTGGCGGTTTGGCATGTTTTCACTGTCTCCAGATGGCCAGAGGCTGGCTATTCACCTGTCCGGACTCTGGGCCATCATTGTTCTAGATAGCAAAACGCTGAAATACGTTCAAATCCTGCAGCCCGATCTCGAAGGGGACGTTGAAGCGCTGGCTTTTTCAACAGACAGCCACTTTCTGGCGTCCTCGGACCGGACAATCTGTGTCTGGGACGTCAATACTGGCAAACTACTGGCCAGGCTGAACCGCGGTCGAATCCAAAGCGGCGCCATTGCCGGGATCGCGTTTGATCGAGATGCTACGCATCTGTTTGCCGGTGGCACAGGGACCGTGTACAAGTGGAAGTGGCGTTAGTCGTGGACAAAGTGCCATCAGGCCTTGCGCTGCCGGCGGATCTGCGCGCGCCCTGGAGGCCATGTCGGGAGCAGACCTCTGACACGAAATCACTGGGAGGGCGAGGCTCCTGCCGAGCCGAGACTTGAATAGTCTTGTGCAGCGGCTCGGCGGGAGCCTCGCCCTCCCTTTGTGATTCGCGATGAGTTTCGTGTCACGATCTAGCCAGGCTGGTGGTGTGATGCCGAGTCTTGGCTCTCATCGCCTGGTTCGGCTGCCGGGACGGACTATTCCGTGATTGTACGCGTTCTCCTGGGTCAAGTTTGCTAGCCTTGGGAGATGGGTAGCGAACCGGAAGAGATCAGGTTGCGCTGTGCGAGCGCCGGTTGGAGACCGAGATACACAGCACTTCTCTGCATTGCCGCTCTAGCACTGGTGTCATTGCTCGGGTCACCTTCGGGCAGGGTTGATGCTGAACTGGAGCCACTTCTGCCCGCCACGAACAAAAGACGCATTCGAGTTCAAGGCGAGAATCCACAGCAGACTATCCACACGCTGGCCAAGAGCATGGGCGCTGCCCAAGAACGTCCATCTCAGAGGATGTCTCGCCAACCGACACAGAAGTCAGGGGGTCTCGGTACTCCGCCCGCAGGGTCGGGCGAGACGAAAGCAGGTCGACTAGCGCAGCTTCGGTCAGTTTGGACGGAATACGAGGATGTCGATTTGTTGGATAGATTTTTGAACTGGCCCGGTGGTTCGGCCCTGACGAGGGTTCCCTCAGAGCTGAAGGGCACTGACTTCTGGTCACGCCTCGATGCTATTATCGGTCTCAGTCGGGGAGGTTTTCCGGGTGCATTACAACTTCTCCTCGACACGGTAAAACGTGAGCTCGAGTGGTACGTCGACGTATTGCAAAAGCCTGACGTCATCATCCCAGCGGAGCTGCCATCACGGGATGAATTTCTCTACCTGGGAGATAGAAGGCTGCTGATCAAGGCGGCGCTGCTGGGGATTCAGCTTCAGGGAACCGGGAGAAGCGTTTACCTTTCCCTCCTTTCGACAACGGACCATCCCGTCTTGTTGCGGCTCCTCGCTCACTATTCCGGCCGGTATACGGGTCGCGACATGGTCGATCAGTTAGGCAGACTAGTTGAATCCACTGATCAGGATACGCGTCGGGCCGCGGTCTTTAGCCTCG
>CAZMLI010000023.1:6606-8900 GCA_964566865.1 uncultured Planctomycetota bacterium | reverse complement strand
AGACTAGTTGAATCCACTGATCAGGATACGCGTCGGGCCGCGGTCTTTAGCCTCGGCTACCAAGACTACAGCACGCGGCTGGATCGGCTGTTGAGCCAGGTGGCCAAGAACGGGAGTTCGCGGGATGAGCGGAGAGCGGCCGTGGACTCGTTGGCGAGCACCTTGCGCGGCAAGGGGGTCACGAAGAGGCTTCGGCGGTTTCTCTCAAATCCCGAGCTTCGTGACCGGGTTCTGATTCATCTTGGTAGATCCAATGGCACTGAAGCCATCAAGATACTGGCCAAGTACGCGAATTCCCAGAGCCTCAGTCAAACTGCTGCTGTTGCGCGAGTTGCGCTAATGGAATCGTCGAGCATACAGGCAAGGGAGCATCTGGTGAGGATTGTGGTGGCAGGTCTAGCCCCCCGAACTGAGTTGCTTGTGTTTGCAGTTCATTTGATCGAGACACATCCGTCCACCAGTATTCCGCTGCTACTCGACTGCCTTCTGCACAGAGGCTCGATGGAGACGCACGAGTGGAAAGACGCGAGGCGATCCGCTCGTATCAGCCTGATTCGATATGCCGACAAGCAATGGAACACGAAGCTGGCCAGATCAATCACGGATTTGGAGTTCGCCCGCCGGGTGAGGTCGCTGGCTTCGGCCGCAGGGATGAAGTAAGCACGATTTTCAGGCCACCGTGGGCAGCGCGGGGTCGATCTGTTTGGATGGCTCACGATGAACCCAGACCTGAGCAAGATCGACGCCACGATCAGTTTCCTCGACGACGACAATCTCGGCACAGTCAAAGCGGCGCTGGCGAACCTGCAACGGTACGCTGTGGAGGATCCGGATCTGGTCAGTGGACGGCTCGCCCAGGGGTCAGCCGGACAGCAGGCCGTGGGAGAGATACTGCTCGAAGATCTGCGAACGGGAGCGGTGCGGGATCGACTGGTTCGGCTGTCACAGCAACTGGTGGACCTGCCGGGACTGGAGCAGGCCGCACTGTTGCTGGTCGAGTTTCGCCACGGTCCTGCCGCGATTGCGCCCGTACCGGACATGCTGGATCGCATGGCGCGGGAACTGGAACAGCGCCTCGTTGGTGCGGCAGACACTTGGGCCATATTCCGGCAGTTCTTGTTCGACGAGCAGGGGTTCCACGGCAATCGCACCGACTACTACAGCCCCGACAACAGCTACCTGAACCAGGTGCTGCAATCACGAACTGGTATCCCGATCACACTCTCGCTGCTGGTCCTCTGCCTGGCCCACCGCCTCAATCTGCCAATCGTCGGGGTCAGCATGCCCGGTCATTTCGTCTTGCGTTACGGACAACTGCTGCTCGACCCGTTTCATGGCGGACGCCTGCTCACGGAGGCCGACTGCGCCGAAATGTGCGATGACATGGGTCTCCCGTTTCAGCGAGCTTACCTGAACGAAGCGCCGCCATTACAGATCCTGCTGCGCATGGTCAACAACCTCATCGGAAGCTACGAACGCCAGGGAATTCAGCACTGGGTGCGGCGGCTGGCACTCCTGCACAACGCACTCTGATCCTGCTGCGTCGTGTCACAGCCAAGAAAAAGTCCAGGCGCCAGTCCGATCGGACTTCGGTTGACGTTGAGTTAGATGAGTGGCGAGTTGGCGCCGCGAAAATAATCGAACTCAATCATTATCCGGAGGTCCTGATGAAACTCAAATCACTGCTCATCCCAGCCATGGGGCTGGCGCTGCTGGTGTCGGCCGATGTCAGCGCATTTGCACAGAGGCGTGCGCGCGGTCGATTCGAGGGAAGATCCTTCGTTCGGCGTGGCGGCAAGACGATCGATACGCGGACCGGGCGCGTCGTCAACCCCTTCGGTCGACGCAGCGTCCCGCGGCCCCGCAGCCGGGTGATCAGCGGTAGCATTGACGGCAGGCGCTTCATCCGTCGCGGCGGCAGGACGATCGACAGGCGCACCGGGCGTGTGGTCAACCGCTTCGGCCCCGCCTTTCGTGGTCGGGGTGGACGCGTGCGGGCTCCCGGTCGGCGGCGCAGTAGCGGTCGGGTGCGGCCCCCCAGTCGGCGGCGTGGCAGCGGTCGGGTGCGGCCCCCCAGTCGGCGGCGTGGCAGCGGTCGGGTGCGGCCCCCGAGTCGTCGGCGTGGCAGCGGGCGGGTGCGGCCTCCCAGTCGCAACCGGCGAGCGTTTGGCTTGCGACCAGGACGGGGCGGACGCAGCAGCGGCACACGGGTCCGCGGGTTCGGCCTGCGACCAGGACGGGGCGGACGCAGCAGCGGCACACGGGTCCGCGGGTTCGGCTTGCGCCCAGGACGG
>CAZMLI010000023.1:0-6506 GCA_964566865.1 uncultured Planctomycetota bacterium | reverse complement strand
GGGCGGACGCAGCAGCGGCACACGGGTCCGCGGGTTCGGCTTGCGCCCAGGACGGGGTGGACGTTCGCGGGGGTTCAGCAGCCGCAGGCGTCGGGGATTTAGCAGCCGCAGGCGTCGGGGCTCTAGCAGCCGCAGGCGTCGCTAGCAGCTGAAGCAACTGTCAGGCCCTTCGCTGTTGAGGGCCTGACAGTTGCTCGAGTCAAGCGGTCTGCTGCAGGGGGAGGGTGCGAGGGAACAGAAGATCTGCAGAGTAAAAATCCGTATACTGGCCCCATGCCGGTACCCGACGTGGATGGGACGCGGGGGGAACAGCGGGGACGCAACGACCCCGACACGCTCCAGGACGCCGAGACCCTGGTGCTCGGCGATGGACAGCGCGTGGAGTCGCCGGGTGTGCCGGTCGTGCCGGGCTACGAGATCCTCGGGGAGCTCGGGCGAGGCGGGATGGGGGTCGTCTACAAGGCGCGGCAGCGCAACCTCGATCGGCTGGTCGCGCTGAAGATGATGCTGGGCGGCGCGGGCTCGCAATCGCGGGAGATGAACGCGCGGTTTCGCAGCGAGGCGGAGGCCGTGGCGCGGCTGCAGCACCCCAACATCGTCCAGATCTACGAGGTGGCCGAGGCGGGTGACGGCTGGGGTGCCTACTGCGCACTGGAATTCGTCGATGGTCCGAATCTGTCCCAGCGCTGCGCCGGTGCGCCGCAGCCCCATCGCTTTGCCGCGGGTATTGCCGAGACCCTCGCCCGGGCGCTCGCGCACGCGCATCGCAGTGGCATCATCCATCGCGACATCAAACCGGCCAACATCCTGCTGACCGCGGACGGTGTGCCGAAGATCACCGACTTCGGTCTGGCCAAGCGCATCGAAGGCGGAGCGGGATTGACGCACACCGGTCAGGTGCTGGGCACGCCGAGCTACATGGCGCCCGAGCAGGTGGAAGGGAAACCGGACGCGATCGGCCCGCCGGCCGACATCTACGCCATCGGTGCGACGTTGTACGAAATGCTCACCGGGCGGGCCCCGTTCGAGGGGGAGAGCGCACTGGGGGTGCTGCGAAAGGTCCTCTTCGAGCCGGTCGTTGCGCCCTCGACTCTGCAGCCAGGCATTCCGCGGGATCTGGAGACGATCTGTCTGAAGTGTCAGCAGAAGGATCCGCTCAAGCGCTACGTCAGCGCGGAGGCGCTGGCCGAGGACCTCCACCGGTTCCTTGCCGACATGCCGATCGAGGCGCGCCGTCCCGGACCGGCGGAGCGTATCTGGCGCTGGTGCCGCAGGAACCCGGCCATCGCGGCGCTGGCCCTGGCGGTCTCGGGCTTGCTGGTGATCGTCGCCGGCGTCTCGACGCTTGCCGCCCTGCGCCTGGGCCGCGAGAAGGAGCGCGCGCTGGCGAATCTGCAACAAGCGCACCAAAACGAGCAGCGCGCCAGGCGGAACGAGCGACGCGCCACCCGCAACGCGGAACGCACGCGGCTGGCGAAGAAGGAAACGACGGAGACCTTGTGGCATTCATATCTGGCTCAGGCGAGAGCACATCGCAACAGCAGCACGCCCGGCCGGCGGTTCGACGCTCTGGCCGCGATCAAAAGGGCGGGGGCCATCAGGAAATCGCCCGCTCTGCGGGACGAGGCGATCGCGGCGATGACCCTGGCCGACCTGACGATCGGCGAGCAGTGGCAGAGGCCAGCGAAGGTCTGGGCCGGAAACACTGCCTTCAGCCGTGACCTGAGCCGTTATGCGCAGGACCTCCCCGGGCCCTGGGTCAGCGTCAGAATGGTCGCGGGCGATCGAGAGCTCTGCCGTCTATCCGCCCCCCGCACGACGAAAGTGGTTTTCCGTTTCAGTCCGAACAACTGCTTCCTGGCACCAAATTTTCTCGGGGTCGACGAGCGCCCCAAGGCTCTCGTTGTCTGGGATCTGCGAACGCGCAGCCGCGTGCTGCAAGTCGCCGGCGGCGCGCCATTCGATTTCAGCCCTGGGAGCAAGTGGTTTGCGACTGGGCCGGGCGGGGGGAACATCTGTCTGTATGACACCCGTTCGTGGCGTCTGACCCGGCGGTTTGCCTATCAGCCCTGACAGCCAGTTGCTGGTGACGAGCAACGGGGACGCCTTCCGTTTCTGGCAGGTCGGCAGCTGGCGGCAGCTGGACCAGATAGAGCGAGAGGGGTTTGATAGTGGCGCTCTCCCGGCCACGTTCACCCGCAACGGCAAGCAGGTGGCGCTGCTGGTCTCCCCCCACCGCCTGCTGTTGCTGGAGACGCAGGGACGTCGTCGGCTGGCCACGCTGGAGGTGCCCGACACGACCGCGGGCCTGTTCCAATGCTTCAACCCGGCCGGTGACCGGTTGTTCTCGGCCGTCGACAGCCAGACCGTTCGCGTCTGGGACTTGCGCCGGCTTCGAGAGCAGCTGTCCGAGATGGGGCTGGACTGGGATGCGCCGGCCTATGGACCGGCCCGAAGGCCCGTGTCGCCGGCCCCATTCGCGTGACGGTCCTGAAGCGGTAGCGTGGTCAAGCCACGGCACCTTCCCTGACTCACCCCACCAGGACGCTGCCTACCTGGCTTCCAGCTCCGCTTTGACCTCGTCCATCGGCCTGGTATTGCGGCACTCCGGATAGCCGCTGCAGGCCACGAACGGGCCGCGACTGCCGCTGCGAACCACCATCGACTTACCGCACTTGTCGCAGTCGATGCCCGCGAGCTCGGCTTCATTCTTGCCTTTGTAGGACGCGGTGTTGCGACAGGCAGGGTAGCCGGTGCAGGCCAGGAACTTGCCGCGGCGGCCGGACTTGACCACCATCGGTTTCTGGCACTCCTCGCAGGTCTCTTCGCACTTCTCGGCCGCTATCGGGTTGCCGTCCGGGTCTACGCTGCGGGTGCTGCGGCAGCCGGGATAGCCGCTGCAGGCGAGGAATGGGCCGCGCCTGCCAGAGCGCAGGACCATCGACTTGCCACACTTCTCGCAGGCGTGTTCGGTCTGCTTGGGTCGGATCGGGTTGCCGTCCTCGTCGACGCTGAAGGTGTTCTTGCATTCGGGGTAGGCGCTGCAGGCCAGAAACTTGCCGTTGCGGCCGTCCTTGATCACCATCCGGCTCTCGCACTTGTCACAGAGGTGTTCGGTCTCGACCACGTCGGGCCCATCCCCTTGCGCGCTGATTGACTGGCTACTGCGGCAGTCGGGGAAGTTGCTGCATCCGAGGAAGCGGCCGTGAATGTTCCACAGGTAGACCATCACGCCGTCGCACTTGTCGCAGGTTCGCTCGCTCTGCTGCGGATTCTCCCTCAAGTTGGGCATCTTGATCTCGGCCTCTGCGAGCAAGATCGAGAACGGTTCGTAGAAGGCCTGCAGCACCTCGCGCCAGTCCATCTCGCTTGCTGCTATCTGGTCGAGCTGCGCTTCCATGCTGGAGGTGAACTCGCTATCGACGATCGTCGGGAAGCTGTCCAGCAGTAGATCGGTAACCAGGATGCCGAGTTCGGTGGCATGAAAGCAGCGCTGCTCCAGCTCGACATAGCCGCAGTCCTGAATGGTGCTGATGATCGGTGCGTAGGTCGACGGCCGGCCGATGCCCTCCTGCTCCAGCAGCTGGACCAGGCTGGCCTCGGTGTAGCGCGACGGCGGCTCGGTGGAATGTTGCGTGGGCAGGATCTGCTTGCAGTCGATGGCCTGCCCCTCGGTCAGCGCGGGCAGCGCCTGCTCATCGCTGCTGATGTTGATGCCGCTGACGCGGGCGTGGCCTTCGAAACCCAGTTCCTTGCCACGCAGCCGGAACAGGCAGCCATCGCCGACGATCTCCACGCTGGTGACCCGGTAGGCCGCTGGCGTCATCTGGCTGGCGACGAAGCGCTCCCAGATCAGCTTGTAGAGCTTGTACTGGTCGCCGGTCAGGTCCTGCTCGAGCCGCTCCGGATCGCGCAGTACGCGGGTCGGCCGAATGGCCTCGTGTGCCTCCTGCGCGCGCTTGGGCGAGGCATAGCTGTTGGGCGCCTCGGGCAGGAACTCGTCGCCGAAGCTGGACTCAATATAGTCGCGACACTCGCCGAGCGCCTCGTCGGCAATCCGGAAAGAGTCGGTGCGCATGTAGCTGATCAGGCCGACCGAGCCCTCGCCCGAGACGTCGATGCCCTCGTACAGCTGCCTCGCGATCAGCATCGTCTTCTGGACCGAGAAGTGCAGCCTGGTCGAGGCCTGTTGCTGCAGCAGGCTGGTGCTCAGCGGCGGCCCGGCCGGCTCCTGCTGCTCCTTGCGTTGGATCGCTTGCACGCCGAAGGTGGCGGCCTCGAGTCGCGCGACGACCACCTCGGTCTCGGCCTCGGAAAGCGGTCGAAACTGCTTGCCGTCCACCGTCGACAGCTCGGCAGTCAAGGTCTGCGCGTTGTCGTCCGGCGTGGTGAACTCGGCGCCGATCTTCCAGGACTCATCGGCGACGAAAGCGCGGATCAGCTGCTCACGCTCGGCGATCAGCCGCACCGCCACTGACTGGACACGGTCGGCGGACAGCCCCTTGGCCACCTTCGACCCGAGCAGCGGGCTGATCTGGTAGTCGACGATCCGGTCGAGCAGCCGCCGGGCCTGCCTCGCCCAGACCTTGTCCATCGAGACCTTGATCGGGTTCGCGAACGCCTTCTCGATCGCGGCGCGGGTGATCTCGTTGAAGACGACCCGGTAGACCTTCTCCTCGGGCAGGTCCAGCGCCTGCATCAGGTGCCAGGCGATCGCCTCGCCCTCGCGATCCGGATCCGTGGCCAGGTAGATCTTGTCCGCTTTCTTGACGCTCTCTTGCAACTCCTTGAGCGTCTTGCCGCGCCCGCGAATGACCCGGTACTCCGGCTCGAAGCCATTCTCGATGTCGATCCCCAGCTTGCTCTTTGGCAGATCACGGACATGGCCCATCGAGGCCCGGACGATGAATTGTTTGCCCAGGAACTTGTTGATCGTGCGAGCCTTTGCCGGCGATTCAACAATCACCACGGACTTGCCTTGGGCCATCCGGACCACCTCGATGATTTGGTAGGTTCGCGCTTCGGGCGGGTTCCGCCAAAGCGCCGGGATCCTACCGAACGCCCCAGGCCACGTCAAGAACCCCATGACAGGCCGCTCTCTGGACACGTTGACGCACACTTGGTGGACGGCTATGATGAGCGCGAGAGGAGATCAGACCCTGCCCGAACAAGGCCAATCCATTTGCAAGCCGTTCCCTGAATGTAGGTTATGACAGAGTCCCCGGAACCCAGCCCGAAAGCCGGACTGTTCGGCAAGCTTGCCGTCGCGCGTGGCCTGATCACGGACGCCCAGCTGGAGTACGCGCTCGCCCAACAGGCGAAGCTCGACGAGGCGGGGCACCATCGTCTGCTGGGCGAGATCATGGTCACCTCCGGCGTGATGGCCAGCGAAGATGTGGCGCAGCTGCTGTCGCTGCAGAGCAAGCGGATCCTGCGCTGCCCCGAGTGCTTCGCGCTGTTCAATGCGCGCCAGTACGACCCGAAACGACTCTATCGCTGCCGTCGCTGCCGCGAGTACCTGGAGCCGATGATCGACCCACCGCCCACGGACAGCAAGGGCGCCCTCGGCGAGGTCGAGGCGGGTGAAGGGGACGAGCAGAAGGAGCTGCAGGGCCGCGCCATTCTGGTGGTCAAGACCGGCAGCAAGGCCGGCACGATGCTCCGGCTGGCCGAAGGAGAAACGGTCCGGGTCGGCACGCAGGACGACCTGGAGCTGACCCTGAAAGATCCCGGCGTGTCGGCGGTCCACGCGAAGTTCCGCAGCAGCGGGCTGGACGTATTGATCTTCGACTACGGGGGCGAGGGTGGGACCTTCGTCAACGGCAAGCCGATCGACTTTCTCAGCCTGGTCGCGGGCGACGAGATCCGGATCGGTGAGGTCGTACTGAAGGCCAGGTACTGGGACGCGGGCGCGGACAAGCCGAAGGATGGGGCCACAGTCACCCAGGCGCAGGGCGGAGGGAATCTACGCAAGGACGCGCTCTTCGGCCACGAGCTGATCGAAGCCGGACTGGCCAACGCCGACCAGATCAACCAGGTGCTGGCCGAACAGGATCGACGCCGCAAGGCCGGCAAGAAGGCGCGCATTGGCGAGCTGATGGTCGAGCTGGGTTTTCTGACCAATGCGCAGGTGATGTCCGTGCTGAAGAAGCAGAAAAAGCACGTGCTGTTCTGTCCGCAATGTAAAACCCCGTACAACATCAACCTGCGCGACCTGGGTAAGAACTTCAAGTGCGCGAGCTGCAACGCACTCGTCGAGGTGCCGGCGACAGAGGAGGCGCTGCAGGAGTTCGATCCGGCCGTCAAGGCGCGCATCAAGCTGGACACCACGCGACGCAAGAAGATCGCCAAGGCGTTTCGCAAGAAACCGCAGCTCGGATCCAAGTCCGGGCCCAAACGCAAGGCCAAGCCGAAGCCCAAGCCGCCCCTGCCGGGGCTCAAGCCGGAGCCGGACGAGATCGAACTGGCGGCGGATCCGGAGGTCACGCTGGGCACGGGAGAGACGA
>CAZMLI010000022.1:21359-23048 GCA_964566865.1 uncultured Planctomycetota bacterium | reverse complement strand
GATTTGGATGCGATGGCGACCAGCATCAGCCGTTGCCAGGGGTCGTCGGTCGATTCGAAGCCCTGGCGCAGCAGCTCCGGCAGGGCCTTGCGGCGCACCTCGATCAGGTCATGCAGGACGCGGTAGCAGCGGGCGACGTCATCCAGCGTCTTGACCGCCTCGTCCCAGCGTCGGTCCCAGTTCTCCGGCCGCTTGTCGGAGCGGCCGAGCTCGTCGCGCAGTCCGTCGCGCAGCGCGCCGAAGGTGGTGAACTCCGCCAGGCCAGCCGCCTCGATGATCTGCCACTCCATCTCGATCGGCCAGAAGTACTGCTTGATCGGATGGGTCATGATGTGCAGCGCCAGCGCGTCCGCCTTGACGAAGACCCGCCGGGCGGCGGCCAGATCTCCGTGTTCGATGGCGGACTGCCCGATGCGCTCGAGGATGGCGCGGCGCGCCAGGCAGATCTGCGTATGGTGCTCGGGGTTGCGAAACGCCCGCCCGTTGGCCTCCAGCGCCAGCACCAGTGCGGGTTTGCCGAACTCCTCTTCGACCCGCTTGCGGAACTGCGGCATCTGGTCGTAGATCTTCTGGAAGTAGAGCTGGCTCTCGAAGGCGTGGATCTGCTCCGACTCGGGCAGGATCTTGCGCCCACGCTCGATGAACTTCAGCCCGGCCTTGATCCAGCGCCACTGGTCTTCCTGGTCGGACATTTCGATCGAGATGTTGTAGGCCATGTTCCAGGAGTTGAAGACCCAGACGTCTGGATTGGTCGGCTGCAAGCGGGACAGCAGCTCGTAGACCGACAGCAGCTCCCAGTGATCCTTGCGCTGCTGCAGGCTGGAGGCCTTGATCCAGAGGTAGTTGATCGCCAGCGGGCGGAACCCCGCCAGCACGAAGGTGCCGACGAAGCTGGTCGGGTCGACAGCGGCCCGACCCTTGCTCGAGGTCATGCCGCGCGCCACCCGCTGCGCGCCGAGCCAGCCCGAGACCTGCGCCGAGAGCAACAGCAATACGAGGGCGCAGCCGGCGTAGACCCCCTGCCTCTTGCTCGGTGGACGCATCATGCGCGGTCCACCTGCCGCAGGTTGAACACGACCAGTCCCATCAGACCGAACACCGCCGCATAGCCCAGGCTGTAGAGCGAGACATCCAGCAGGACGGCCGCCGGTATCTCGATCCGCTCCACCAGCAACGGGCTGACATCGTAGCGGCTGAAGTCCGGGAACCAGTTGCAGAACTGGAGCAGGACCTCTTTGATCAGCCGCATCGAGGCGGACAGCTGCTGAATATGCTCCTCGCCGCCGTGCGCGTGTCCGTGTCCGTCTCCACCGCCAAATATTTCTTCCAGCAGCGAGTGCTGCTGCTGACCGAGCGCCTCGGCAAACGATCGCAGGATGTCTAGCAGATGGCCGACCAAGTAGATGAACAGCGCCTGCACGATCGCCACCGGCGCGCTGAGGAATGTCGACCCGGCCAGCGCCAGCATCGCCACCAGCAGCAGCTGCATGTAGACCACCAGAAAGCCGCGAGCGAAGTTGAGTGCGTAGTGGGAGCGCACCCCATAGACACGCAGGGACTTCGGGGCCGCCAGATAATCCAGCCGCGGATCGGAGCCGATCAGCTGCACCTCGAGCCGGCCCTGGCTGTCGACCATGCGCGACGGCCCGGAGAACTTGATCGGTTTGTTCAGCCCGGCAAATCCGAACA
>CAZMLI010000022.1:2993-21259 GCA_964566865.1 uncultured Planctomycetota bacterium | reverse complement strand
GCACGTGCAGCAGGACCTCGCCCGACAGCGGCCCGACCGGCAGCGACTCGCGCGGTAGTGACTTGAATGTGAAGCTGACCGGCTCCGAAGGATTGGGGAAGGCATCTCCCGTGCGACCCGGACGGGACCAGACCAGCTCGTCGGCCTGCACCGGGCGCCGCGCGGAGAGCAAACGGTCGCGCTCGAGCGGATCCAGATCGTGCAGGAAAAACGGCAGCGTGATCACACTCAGCGCCCAGATCCCCAGCACCAGCAAGCCGAGCACCAGCCCGACGCCGATGAATCGCCCCAGCAGGTAGTGCGACCGCGCCACCGGCGCCGCCAGCACACTGAAGATCCGGCGCTCGCTGATGTCGTCGGGCACGATCGAGGCGGCCAGGAAGACGGCGATCAGCATGCCGAAGAGGGTCGTGCCACCGAAGGCAAACGACTGCACCAGCTTGAGCCGGTCCTCGCCCTCGTTGATCACCGGCAGGTAGAATGCGGCGCCGACCAACCCCAGACAGAACATCAGCAAGACGACGAAGATCTTCTTGCGAATCGACTCGGTCAGCGTTTGCCGCGCGATGGCCCAGATCCCTGACCAGCCCTGCCGCAGCCGAAACAGCTCGGCGAACATTGTCGGCAGGACTTGTAGCCGGCCGCCTTCGCGCTTCACTTTCCGCCGGCCTCTGGTTGCGCCGCCTCGACGGTCTCGAGAAACAGCTCCTCCAGCGTCGTGCGCGGCGCGCTGACGTCGAGCAGCTTGTGCCCCGCCGACTCGAGCTGCGCGAGCAACGCGGCTTCCTGGGCGTCGTCGACCCGCTCGACCAGCAACCGGATCACGTCACGCTTGTGCAGCAGCTCGCTGATCGCGCCCATCGTGCGCAGCTTGCCCTTGTAGAGGATGGCCACGCGATCGCAGACATCCTCGACGTCGGCCAGCAGGTGGGAGCAGAGGAAGATCGTCTTACCTTCCCGTTGCAGCTGCTGAATGATGTCCTTCACCTCGCGAATGCCGATCGGATCCATGCCCGAGGTAGGCTCGTCCAGAAACAGCAGATCGGGATTATTGATCAACGCCTGCGCCAGCCCGATGCGGCGACTCATGCCCTTGGAGTACTCCTTGAGCGGACGCTTGCGCGCATCGGTCAGCCCGACGCGCTCGATCAATTCGCCGGTCAGCCGCCGTCGCTCCTTGCGCGGGATCTTGAACAGCCGGCCATAGAAATCGAGCGTCTCCTCCGCATTCAGGTAGCGGTAAAGGTAGCTCTCCTCGGGCAAGAAGCCGATCCGCTCGTGGGACGCGACGTGGCGCGGCGACTGGCCGAGCACCTCCGCGGTTCCGGACGAGGGGAAGATCAAACCCAGCAACATCTTGACCGTCGTCGTCTTGCCGGAGCCGTTGGGGCCCAGAAAGCCGAACACCTCTCCCCGCTCGATCTGCAGGTCAAGGCTGTCCAGCGCCAGCACCTTGGAGCGCCCCCAGAAGTCGCGGTAGCGCTTGGTCAACGCCACGGTGCGAATCGCGCTCATCGCTGTTCACGATCCAGGCCACCTGGCCGTGCGAGCCTCTCGAGCAGCAACTTCAACTCCTCTGGGTGCAGCGGCCGCAGCAACATGCGGTCGATGCTCTGTAGCCCGGTGGGCAGCGTGCCGTCACCTCCGTGAAGCAGGTAGACCTCCGTGGTCGCCTCGCAAAGCTGGGCGTAGGCCGCCTCCACGCCAGGGTTGCCCGGAAGGCTGCTCGAGAGAAAGACCGCGTCGTAGCGACTGCGGCTCGCCAGGTCGAGCACCGTCGGGAGATCCCCGGCCAGATCCCAGGTATTGCGCCCCATCGAATCGCTGAAATGGGTAATCGTATCGGCGTCGAGTTCGCCGACGAGCACCTGAATCTGCCGCACCATGGTGAACTGGCGCGTGTGATGACCGACGGTGATCGCCGCGGTATCCTCCCGGCTGTCCCGGTCGCTGGCGATCGGAAAGTCGATCACGAAGGTGGTCCCCTGGCCCACCTCGGACTCGACGGAGATCTTGCCGTCGTGATCCTCGACGATGTGCTGCACCATGTAGAGTCCCAGCCCCGTGCCGCCCATCGCCTTCTGCTGGGTGAAGAACGGGTCGAAGATGTGCGACAGCTTGTCCGGCTCGATGCCGATTCCGTTGTCGGAGACCTTCATCCGCACGTGACCTTCGATCGGAGTGGAGACGCCAATCCGCAGCGTTCCGCCCTTCGGCATCGCCTTGCGCGCGTTGAGGATCAGGTTCAGCAACATATCCTGGACGAAGCTCTTGCGGGCGCGAATCTTCGGTGCATCCTCCAGTTCGCGCACGACCTGGATCTCGGTGTGGCGCAGCTGCGTCTCGATCAACTTCAGCGTCTGTTCCACCATGTCGCCCAGCGCCAGCTCCTCCCAGGCATTGTTGCCGCCGACGAAGCCGAGCAGGTTGTCGATCAGCGCCACCGAGCTCTGCGAGGTGGTCAGCGCCGTGGTGACCAGCTGCTCCTGATAGCGGGGGAACTTCTCGGCCAGCTGCGCGGTCCCGTAGAGCGAGGTCAGAAAGTTTTTCAGGTCGTGCGTGATGCCCGCGACCAGCAAACCGAGCGAGGCCAGCTTCTGTTGTTCCATCAGCTCGCGCTTGAGCTTCTCGCGCACCGAGATGTCGGTCAGGCAGCCGATGATTCGCAGGTTCGTATCGCCGGGCGCCGGCAGCGGGGCCAGCGCCAGTCGCGCCCTGAAGCTGCTGCCGTCCTTGCGACGGCACTGCATCTCGCCCTCGAAACTGCCCTTCTGCTCCGCCTGCTCCAGCATGATCGAGATCTTGGGATCCGGCACGATCAGACCCAGCCCACGCCCACGCGCCTCGCCCGGGGTGTAACCCAGCAAGCGGGTCAGATGGCCGGTCCAGACATCGAACTTCAGATTCTGGTCCAGCGAGAACACGCCGACGGGCGCCTCCTCGAGTACCACCCGGAGCTGCTCACGGGTGCGCTCCGCTTCCTTGGTCAGCCGCTCCTTTTCGATCGACTCACCGACCAGCCGCGCCACGCAGGTCAGTAACTGCAGGTCGTCGCGATTGAACGCGCCGATACGCGACAGGCTGTCGAAGTAGAGCGCGCCGAGCTGGCGCTGTTGCGTGGCGATCGGCACGCACATGATCGACTTGACCCGCTGCTCACCGATGCTCTGGCTGGAGTCGAACATCTCGGACGCCGGCAGATCCAGCGTCAGGATGGCGTCGCGCCCTTGCAGGGTGCGAACCAGGATCGTGTGGCTGACCTCGAACCGGTCGTTCGTGCCGCTGCCATTGTCGGCCGAGGCGACGATCTCGTAGGCGTCGCCATCGCCCATCGTCAGCACGATGCAGCCGCGATCGGCCTGGTAGGACTCCAGGATCAGGTTGAGGATCTGGTGCAAGCGATCGTCCAGGTTGCTCACGTCGGCCAGCGAGACCGCCACCTGATAAATCGACTCCAGCGCTCGCTTGAGCTGATGCGGGCTCTGCACCTCGGCATCGAGGAACTTCTTGAAGCTGCCGGTCGCGGAGTAACGCTCGATGATGTCGCTGTCGCTCTGCTTCCACTGGTCCGCCACCACGACGGTGTCGACCGAGGCCGGATTGGCCACCTGGGTCTCGTCGCCGAGAAACTGGATCGAGCTCTGGCCCATGTGGATGATGTCGCGATGGCGCAACGAGGCCCGCTCGACCTGGCGGCCGTTGAGAAAAGTCCCGTTGGAACTCTCCAGGTCAGCCAGGGTGTACTGTCCGCTGTCGTCGTGGATGATCTCGCAGTGCAGGCCGGAGATCCCAGGATCGAGGATCTGGAAGTCCGCGTTGGTCCGGCGACCGATCACCAGCCGGCTGCGCCCGACCAGGCTCAGGCTGTTTCCAGCCTCCGGCCCCTCGACGACCTTGAGCAGTGGTGCGTTGGGATCGCTCATCGGGCCTTGCTACCCAGACCGCCGACCCAGAGCGCCTCGGACTCACCCTGAGACTGGGCCGCATAGCGCGCCAGCACGAACAGCAGGTCGGAGAGCCGGTTGATGTACTGCATCGCTTCTTCCCGCAGCCTGTCGCGGCGGTCCAGCGTCACCATCAGCCGCTCCACCCGACGGCAAACGGTGCGCGCCAGGTGCAACATGCAGCTGACTTGCCCGCCACCCGGCAGGATGAAAGACTCGAGCTTGCCGAGCCCCTCGTTGTACTGATCGATCAGCGTTTCCAACCCGGCGACATCCTCCGCGTGGGCCTGACGCATACCCTCGATCAGCTTTCCCGGCGGTGTGGCCAGCTCGCTGCCCAGATCGAACAGCTCGTTTTGCAGCCGCAACAGCAGCAGGCCAAGCGGATCCTCGGCATCGAGCACGCCACGAGCCAGCCCGACGTAAGCGCTTAGCTCATCGGTTGATCCGTAGCACTGCACCCGCAGGTCGTCCTTGGGCACACGCACGCCGCCGATCAGGCCGGTCTCCCCTTTGTCGCCCGAACGGGTGTAGACCTTGTTAATGTGGATTGCCATATAGGAGATATATTACGCAGCACATGATAGAAAACAAAGAGATCGCAATCATCCTCTTGCACATCTCGCGACTTCTGGCGCTGCGAAAGGAGGATCCGTTCAAGATCGTCGCCTATCTGCGCGCCTCGCAGACCATCGAGCAGCTGCCCCGGCAAGCGGCCCAGATGGCCAAGGACGGTAGCCTGAAGCAGATTCGTGGAATCGGCGAGGCTCTGACGAGCAAGATCAACGAGCTGCTCGAGACGGGCAAGCTGGAATATTACGAACAACTGCTGGCCGAAACACCAATCGGCCTGACCGAGATGGCGCAGGTCTCCGGGCTCGGCCCGGCCAAGGTCAATACGCTCTGGACCGAGGCCGGGATCGATTCGTTGGACAGCCTGGAGCAGGCTTGCGAGAGCGGTCAGCTGTTGCAAATCAAGGGCTTCGGGCAGAAGACGATCGACAAGCTGCTGCTGAAGATCGAGCAGATTCGCAAGGTCTCGGGCAAGATGCTGCTCTCGACCGCCCGGCCGCTGGGAGAACGCCTGCTCGAGCTGCTCTCGGCCAGCCCCGAGGTAATCCGCTGCAGCCTGGCAGGCGAGCTGCGCCGAGGCTGCGAGGTGGTCGAGCAGGTCGATCTACTGCTCAGCAGCGAAAGCCCGCAGGCCGTGATCGAGCTGATCTCCGGTCTGCGGCTGACCGCCCGGGTGCTGCAGAGCGACCCGAGCGGTGTCCGCTTCCTGCTGCCGGGAGGGCTACGGGCCGAGATCCGGATCGTGGCCGATGAGACTTTTCCGGTCGCATTGCAGCATTTCACCGGCAGTCCGGCGCACAACGCCCGATTGCGTGAACTGGCTCGAGCGCAGGGTGTCACGATCGACCAGTCGCGCGCGCTGCGCGGCAACGACCCGCTGCCCGTCGCGGACGAGGCGGCGCTGTTCGAGATCATCGGCCTGGCCGAGATCCCCCCCGAGCTGCGCGAGAATCTCGGGGAATTCGAACAGCCGATCCCCGAGCTCGTCCGCTTCAACCAGCTGCGGGGCACGTTTCACTGTCACACCGTCTACTCCGACGGCCTGGGCACCGTGGAGCAGATGGCGCTCTCGGCGCGGGAGCTGGGCTGGCAGTACCTGGGCATCAGCGATCACTCGCAGACCTCTTCCTTTGCCGGTGGACTGTTGCCGGAGAAGCTCGAAGCGCAGATGGACGAGATCGATGCGCTCAACGAGCAGTGGACCGACTTCGAGCTGCTCAAGGGCAGCGAGGTGGACATCCTGCCGGACGGTCAGCTCGACTTTCCCGACGCGCTGCTCGAGCGACTGGACTTTGTCATCGCCTCGATCCACAGCAACTTCAGCATGTCGCTCGAAGAGATGATGCCGCGCATGTTGGCCGCCGTGCGCCACCCGCTGGTCAACTTCATCGCCCACCCCACCGGCCGTCTGCTGCTCAAGCGCGCCCCGTACCAGCTCGATCTACAGCAGCTGATCGAAGAAGCCGCCGCCACCGGCACCTGCCTCGAGATCAACTCCAGCCCCAAGCGGCTGGACATCGACTGGGTCCACGCCCGCAAGGCCGCCGCGCTGGGCATCCCGATCTCGATCAATCCGGACGCGCACCAGCCCTCGACCCTGCTCGACGTGCGCTACGGCGTGACCGTCGCACGGCGGGCCTGGATGACGCCCGAGCAGGTGCTCAATACCCGAGCCTGGAGCGAGATCAAGCCGCTATTCGCAGCCAAGCGAGCGCGTTCCGGATCATGAAGCGCAGATAGGCCGCCATCCGCTCGCGACGGTTGCGCAGCACGAGGATGTGATAGTGCAGGTCGGGCTTGCGGCGCGTCTGCCGGCCGTTGTGAATGATGGTGAAGCACTCCGGATGGCCGAAGAGCTTGCTCGCGAAGCGCCGCGCCTGGCGCTGACTGATCAGCGCCATCTCGTCGGCCTCCTCGACGGTGGGCGATCCCAACGACTCGGGAAAGAACAGCACGAAGTAGTGCTGACAGATCGGCGCCGGGGACTGCACCAGCGTACAGTGACGCCCACTGGCCAGCTCGATCTGCTCAGAGTTTATTGGTTGCATGACCAAATACTACGAGATATAATTTGGCCGGACAACCAAAAAACATGGCACGCCCCTCCAATACACATGAACGCCGAGCCCAGATCGTCGCGGGCTTGCTGCAGGTGATGGCCGAGCGGGGCTATGCCCGCGCGACGATCGTCGACATCGCGCGGGCGGCCAAACTTCGCTCCGGCCTGGTTCATTATCACTTCAACAACAAGCAAGAGATCCTGCTGGCGCTGGTCGAGCACCTCGCCGTGCAGTGGCGGCAGCGCCACGAGAGCTGCCTGGCGCGTTGCGACGGCACCCCCTGGGGGCGCCTCGATGCCTGTATAGACGCCCACCTGGCGCTCGGGCCGGACGCGTCCCCCCAGGCCGTCGCCTGCTGGGTCTCGATCGGCGCCGAGGCGGTGACCCAGCCGGAGGTCCGCGCGGTCTATCAATCCGCGATGCAGGCCAAGGCTGCCCTGCTGCGCGAGCTGCTGCGCGACCTGCTGACCGACGAGGGCCGCCCCGTGCGCAAGCTCAAGGAGCTGACCGCGGGGCTGCTCGCGGCCATCGAAGGCGCCTACCAGCTGGCCGCCGCCGCCCCCTCGGTCACACCGCGTGGATTCGCCGCCCGCACGATCAAGCGCATGGCGCGCGGACTGA
This sequence comes from uncultured Planctomycetota bacterium, assembly GCA_964566865.1. GTDB lineage: Bacteria > Planctomycetota > JACQVV01 > JACQVV01 > CAZANL01 > CAZMLI01. Next base: position 14,061 of record CAZMLI010000022.1, on the reverse strand, counting down.
TCGACCAGGCATGAAGACCTCACGCAAGCTGGGCTTGCTCGCGACGCTCTACCTGGCGCAGGGTCTGCCATTCGGCTTCTTCACCCAGGCCTTGCCGGTGCTGCTGCGCCATCAGAAAGTCTCGCTCGAGGCGATCGGCCTGACCTCACTGCTCGCGCTGCCCTGGGCCTTGAAGTGCTTCTGGGCGCCGCTGGTCGACCGTCGCGTGAGCGACCGCTTCGGCCGGCGCCGTTGCTGGATCGTGCCCCTGCAGGCGCTCTCGGTGATCACCCTGCTCGGGATCGCCAGCTTTGACCCGCGCATCTCGCTGCCGATCATCCTGGCCGGGGTGCTGCTGACCAACTTGCTGGCCGCGACGCAGGACATCGCCACCGACGGACTGGCGGTCGACCTGCTCGGCGAGCAGGAACGTGGCCCCGGCAACGGCGTCCAGGTTGCAGGCTACCGCGTCGGCATGATCATCGGCGGCGGCCTGCTACTGGTGGTCTATCAGCGCCTGGGCTGGCGCTGGACCTTTCTCTGCATGGCGGGCGTGATGGCGCTGGCCAGCATACCGGTGCTGCGATTTCGCGAACCGCCCAGCGCACCCGCAGCCCAAACCGGTTCGCTGGCGACGCTGACCCAGTACTTTCGGCGGCCGGGCTCCGCAAGCTGGCTGCTGCTGCTGGTGCTCTACAAGTTTGGCGACTCGCTGTCGCAGGGCATGCTGCGACCCTACCTGGTCGACCGTGGCATGCGCCTCGACGAGATCGGCTGGATCCTCGGTGGCGCCGGCTTCGGCGCGGGCCTGGTCGGGGCCCTGGTCGGCGGCTGGGGCGTGCGGCTGCTCGGCGTGCGCCGCAGCCTGGTCGGCTTCGGCCTGATCCAGTGCCTGGCGCTGGCCGGTTACTGGTGGCTGGCCGCCAGCAAGGGAGGCGTGGCAATGGTCACCGCGGTCTGCGCCTTCGAGCACTTCACCGGTGGCGTGGCCACCGCGGCGCTGTTCACCGCGATGATGAACCGCAGCGATCCGCGCACCGGCGCCACCGACTACACGATCCAGGCCAGCGTCGTCGTGCTCGCCACCGGCGGCGCCGCCGCGCTCAGCGGCTTCGTTGCCGCCCGCATCGGCTACGCCCCCCACTTCGCGCTCGCCGCAGCGCTGCAGTTGCTGGGCATCGGCGCCATCTTCGCGGTTGGCGCGAGGCAGTTTTGCTTCACGGCTGCTTCAGCGGCGCCCACGCCGCAGCGCTGATCGCCAGCAGCGGGTCCTTCAGCTCGACGCGGGAACTGGTGCTCAGGCGGACCGTGATTGCCTCTCCGCGCGCGGGCGCGCTGCCCGGTTCGGCGTTCTCTTCCAGCAGCGGCATGCCGTCGACCATCACGATCAGCCGCCCCTGCCCGACCCAGGCTTCGAGTGTTTGCTCGCGTAACGAGATCGGCAGGACATAGGAACCCGACCAGCCTTGCTGGTCGAAGACGATCCGGCCGACGGGATTCAGCCGATCTGCTGTCAGCCTCGGATCCCGGTAACGCATGGTGAAGTAAAACGACTGGACCCCGGCCAGTGGTGTGATTCGCGAATCCCGCCCGCTGCCCTCGATCACCCCTTGCCGCAGCCGCCAGCGATCCCGCGAGCTGGCGTCGGTCCAGACGCCCAGCGAAAGCGTGCGCAAGGCGCTGGGCGCAGGCTTGCGCGCCAGCAGCCGCTGAGCCTGCACATGACGCTGCAGGAACAGCTCCAGCGCTTCTCGCTCGACGGCGACACCCTCGATCGTCACGCCCCGCAGATACATCGCAGCCCGATGGCGGGCCTCCCAGCGCAGCCCCAGGCGGGGCCGGAAGCGGTTGTAGGCCACCTGATAAATCTTCTGCAGCCGCTGGGGCGACTGACCCTGCGCGCAGCTGATCCGGCCGCCCCGGACCTGAACCTGGAGCAGGCGCGGTTTTTCGATGTCTCGCCAGCAGTTGGCTTTCGCCACCAGGTCGGGTCGGCCCAGGTCGTCGCTCAAGGCGCAGTCGTCGCGGATCGGCCGGCCAGCTCCCCGCTTGAGAAACGGCAGATACCAGCTCACGCCACTGAACAGCAACAACGTCTCGCCCGGTCCGCGACCGGCCCACTGCTGGTAGGTGACGCGCGTCAGCCGGGCGTAGGGCAGGTTCCAGATCAACTGTCCGCTGCACAACTCCAGCACAGCGCCCTGCCCCAGCGCCGCGAAGGAGCCGCCCTTGCTGTGCTCGGTATTGTGGAGTGGATTGAAGAGGAAGTGTTCGAGCTGGCGGCGATCAGAAAAGTCGTACTTGATTCGAAACGGTTTGCCCGGTTTCAGGCCCTGGATGAAGGTCTTGTCCCAGACGCGTGGCCGGAGCGCGGGCGGCCGCGCAACCGTGCGCGGCTGCTTGGCTTTCGGCCCGACAGGCTGCTCGACTGCCTTCGCAACCGGCCGCCGCGTCTGGGGCGCTTTCGTCGACGACGGCGGACTGGCAGCCTGCGAGCGCCGCTCGGGCTCCGGTTGTGGCTCGTCCGCTGTCTCTGCGCGCATCGCCAGCCAGATCAGCAGCATCAGCAGCGCCATCGCACCGAGGCCCACGCCGAAGGCCCAGGCCGGCAGGCCGGCCGATTCGGGATGCCCCAAAGGCGGGTGGCGTCGCGAGACCGGACGCGGACGCGGCGGTTGCGAGAGTGACGCGATCACCTCGTCGAGCGCCGCTCCGACCGCGGCCATGTCGGCGGGCCGCCCGGCCGGCCGCTTGGCGCACAGCCGCCCCAGCAGGCCCTGGACCACCAGCGGTACCTCGGGGAACTGGCGGCAGATCGGCGGCAATGGGTCGTCGACGATCGCGCGCACGCAGGCCAGCGCATTGTCCCGCTGGAATGGCGAGCTGCCGCTGAGCAGCGCGTAGAGCGTGATGCCGAGCGAGAAGATGTCGGTCCGGTGGTCCAGCCGCTCCCCCAACGACTGCTCTGGCGACATGTAGCCGGGGCTGCCCATCACCTGGCCGGTGACCGAATAGGTGCTGCCCGCGACCTCGCGAGCCAGCCCGAAGTCGGCCACCTTGACCTTGCCCTGCTCCGTCAGCAGCAGGTTGTCCGGCTTGATGTCGCGGTGAATCAGGCCGGCGGCGTGTGCGCGCTCGAGCCCGGCCGCCGCCTCGCGCACGATGCGCAGCGCCTCGGCGGCCGGCAAGCGCTGCAGCCGCCGCAGGTGCTCGCCCACCGACTCGCCCGCGACATACTCCATCACCATGAAATAGGTCGAGTCCTCGCAGTCGACGTTCTTGACCCCGACGATCGCGGGATGCTCCAGCCTGGCTGCCACGCGCGCTTCCCGCATGAAGCGCTCGCGCCACTCCTTCGAGCCCGCCATCTGATGCGGCAGGATCTTGATTGCCACCTGCATCTCGAGCTTCAGATGCAAGGCCTGATAGACCGTCGCCATGCCGCCGGCGCCGATGCGGCGCAAGATTTTACAGCCGCCCAGCACACGGCCGATCATCGGGTCGATCTCGCCGAGGTCCTGCGCCAGGGTGATGGCCACGTCGTCCGACTCGGGAAACAACTGCGCCGGCGGCCAGCCACAGCGCAGACACTCGGCGTCCGGCTCGAGCGAGTCGCGATCCAGATTCTCCCCGCAGATGCAGCAGCAGTGGAAGGCCGTCGCGTGCAGTCCTTCGAGCTGGGTCAGCTGCTCGGGCAACAAGACGCCCCGCGAGGCCAGCAGCTGGGTCAGGCCAACGTAGGTGCCCTCGGCCTCGAGCGCCTTGGCCTTCTGCAGATAGCGCGACAGCACCTGGCCGGTGACCATCTGCTCGGTGACCGCCAGGCGGGCGAGGATTGCGTCGCGCATGCGATCCTTGTAATGCAAATCCTGGCCCTGCAGCCAGTGGCGCAGGCCGTGATAGATCGTCACCCGGTCCTTGGCCGAGAGCAGCCCGGCCTCGACGAGCCGGTTGCTCAACGCCCGGCCGCCGCGCTTGCGGTGGGGCTGGACCTGATCCTGCGTCAGACAGGAAAGCCCGACGGCCAGGTCGATGAACCGCTCCTCATATGTCGCCAGCATCTTCTTGAGAATGGTATCATTCATCGATGGCACGCGCACTCGCAGTCCTGCTGCTCACCACCCTCGCGCTGCCGGCGAAGGCCAAGGTCCTGACCGTCGGCCCGGGTCGCAGCTATGCCAGAATCGAGGCGGCCGTGCGCAAGGCGCGGCCTGACGACCTGATCCTGGTCTATCCGCGCCAGGACTATCAGCCCTACGCGCAGGTTGCCGTGCTGGTCACCCGGCCGCGGATCACGATTCGCGGCGTGCTGTTCAAGGGGCGGCGGATTCCGCTCTCCGGCAAGGGTTTCGTCTACAGCGGCAGGGGCAAGATCCCGCGTGCTGTCTTCCAGTTCAATCCAGCGGCGACCGGCTGCCTGGTCGAGGGTTTCGAAATCTCCGACGCGAGAAACAAGGAGGGCAATGCCTCCGGCGTGCGGATCAACCAGGCCAACCATGTCACGCTGCGCAATCTCGAGCTGCATCACAACGACATGGGCGTGATGTCGGCCGGCAACGGCTCGCTGACCTCTGCCCTGAATCAGCGAATTCTTCGCTGCTCGATTCACCACAACGGCTCCCCCCGTTCCCCGGGACTGAGCCACAATCTCTACCTGGGCGGCGCCAGCGTGACGATCAGCGGCTGTGAGATCCACCACAGCACCACCGGCCACAACGTCAAGAGCCGCGCCCACCATACGCGCGTCGAGTACAGCCACATCCACGACTCGGCCAACCGCGAATTCGACCTGGTCGACGGACACGGCGAGACCTCCGCTCCGAACAGCGACGCCGTGATCCTCGGCTGCCTGATCGTCAAGGCGGCCAAGATCAAGGGCAACAAGGCGGTGATCCACTTCGGTCAGGACGGCGGCCGGGCCCACAACGGCACGTTGCACCTGGTGCACAACACCGTGATCACGCCATATCAGAGCGCGGTGCTGAACCTCTCCGCCCCCGGCGCGAAGCTGGTGCTGCGCAACAACTTGATCTGGGGCACACGCAAACCCGCGCGCAAGCAGCGACTGCTGGCGGTGCGCAAGGGCGCGAAGCTGAGCAACGCCGGCGGCGAGGGCAACTGGCTCTCGGCCGGGTTCGCCCAGCTCGAGGGTAGCAAGATCGACCCGCAGAAGAACCGGATCGCCGCTTCCGACCGCCATCCGTCCTTCGACGCCAGCTATCGGCTGCGTGCCGGCCTCGGCAGCGGGTTGCCCTGGAAACGACTGCGACTACCGCCGGTTCCGGGCGCACCCCGCCCGCGGCGCCCCAAACTGCGGCAGTACAAGCAGCCGCTGCAGCTCGAGACCCGCCGCGACGCCAAGAGACCACAGGTCGGAGCCTTCAGCCTGGGGCGATGAACAGCCCGAGCGAGCAGCAGGGGGACTATCTGGGCAGAGCCCAGAACAAGCTGATCCGCCTGCTGGGCTACACCGTCGCCCTGCTCATTGGGGAGGGCCTGATTGCGCTGTTTCTGGCACTCACGGAGTTCGCCATACCGGGCTCAGCATCGATTCTGGCCGTCACGATGGCCGGGCTGCTCGTCGCATCGGCCGTCTTGTTCTGGTGCATCCTCTTCCTCATGCTGCTACGGATCACCCGTCACGCTTGGCGTGACTACACGGTCGTGGAGTGGTGTGTTGGCATCGGCGTGATGGCCAGCGTGGTGTGGATCTTCTACACCATCGCCAAAGGGCTGTAGGGCGGGGCGCTCAGAACAACCGGCCGATGAAGCCGGCCTTCTTGGCGCGCACGTTGAAAACGCAGCGGTGGGTGTCGGAGGGGATTTCCAGCCCCAGTTCGATCGGCAGCAGATCGCCGGGCTCCATCGCGTCGTCGTCCAGAAAGCCTGACTTGTCGAGGCCGAGGAAGGCGCCGGCGCCGTCGTAGTAGGAGACGTCGTAGCGCACCGCCTCGAGGTGCTTGCCCGAGACGTTTTCGATGTGGCCTTGCAGGTGAGGTTCTTCGGTGGTGTCCGGCGAGCTGACCAGCTCGTCGTCGTCGGTGCCTCAGTCGTCCGAATCGACGGCCCGCATGCGGATCACCAGTTCGACCAGCTTGAGGTGGCGGCTGACACGCCCGGCATCGACCTTGATCTGGAACGCCCCATCCGCCATCTGGCTAGTGCCGCACGCCCTTCTTGATCTCTTCCAGCAGATCGCCGACGCGCGCGCCCATGGCCATTGCCCGCTTCGCATATTCCTTTGCGCGCTTGTCCCCGACCTCCCACAGGTAGGCCGCCTCCATCGCGGTCCTCGAGCCTCCCTGGTCCTGGGGCACGGCGGCGCGGCAGAGATCGATCGCCTGGGTCGCCGAGATCTTGGTCAGCGGCAGGATCTGTCTGGCCAGTTGCCGCTGCCCGCGGGCCACGGCCTGCTGGAACTTGGACAGGCGCCCCATCCGACCGACAAGAATGCGTAGCGCGCTGGTCTTCATCACGTCGGCATGATTTTGCATCAGCGCGTGCGCGGCGACGTAGTTGCGCAGCTTGCGCAGCTGCGCCAGCTTGGTTCGGTTCAGCGGCTGCGAGTCGGAGTAGAGCCGGGTGATTCTGAGCGGGCCGAACTCGTACCGCGCGCCGTTCTCGGGAAAGCCGAAGACCAGCGTGACCCGCCCCTGCTGCCAGGGCATGATGCGTAGCTCGTAGCTGCGCTTCTGACGGGCCGCGGTTGGCCGGAGTTTCATGCAGCTGTTCTGGCCGCCGACCATTTTATGGTGAAAGTGGGGCGAGCCCACGGTCTGCCGCAGGTCCAGTTCGACCCGATACTCACCGCGCTGCGGGACGTAGAAGCCGACGTTGATCGCAGCCGACCGGCCATCCTTCGAGACCACGGTCAGCTGCTGTCCCTGCAGAGCCGCGCTGACCTTGACCGACTTGTAGGTCATCTTCAGCATGCGCGGTTTTCCGTCGATGATGACCTGCAGCGTGTCCAGACGGTTCTCGACCAGCTTGCGCAGCTCGGCCAGACTGCCGTGCACCGGGTTGAGCTGCTGAAGCTGCTCCAGCATCAGGCGGGCAGCGCCGCGTCGGCCCGCGCGCGCCAGCTGTAACGCCTCCTGAGCCAGCTTGTCGCAATAGGAGATCTGCGCCTGCGCCAACCGCCGCTTCCAGTTCAGGTAGTGGGGCGACAGCTTTTTATCGTCGTAGGCCAGGTCCCACATCTTGGTGATCGTATCGGCGACCTTGCCGAACGAGCCCCCCTCGATCTCCAGCAGCATCGCGTTGCCCCAGCGATCGATCCGGGCCAGCATGTCCTTGTGCGGAACCCGCTTGGTCGGCAAATCCTGTTTCTTCGGCTTGATTTCAGGCAGCGGCTGGGGCTTGTCGGGCGGCTGTTTCTGCTTCTGCTTCTGCGTGACCGGCACCGGGTCGAACTCCGGTTCGGGGGTACTGCCGCCGCTGACCGCATAGACGATCCCGCCAACCAGCAAGAGGCACAGCAGCACGCCGCCGATCAGCAGCGGCAGCGGGATGTTCGCCTTCTTCGGCGGGCTGCCCTGCTGCTGACGCCGCTTGCGCTGCGAGGAGAGTCGGTTGGAGGATGAACCGCCGGTGCTGACTCGGTGCCTGCTCGAACTCGCGCTGGCCCTGCTTGCGCTGCGTTTTTTGACCTTGCGAGGGACGACCTTCGGCGCGAGCAGTTTGCGCGCATTCTCCGAGTCGCCCTCGAAGATCAGCTGGATCACCTCCCGCACCCGCTCCATCGTTTGCAATCGACGATCCGCATCGAGCGCCATCATCCGCTCGATCAAAACCGCGATGTCCTTGTGCAGCTCCGGGTTGACCTCCATCGGCGGTTCGGGCCCCTCGCCGCGCACCAGGTGGCCGACGATCTCGTACATCGACTTGCCGTCGTACGGCCGGCGCCCGGTGACCAGCGAATAGAGCGCGGCGCCGAGCGAGTAGATGTCGGCGCGGGCGTCGACCCGCTTGCTCGAGCCGGCCTGCTCCGGCGACATGTAATACGGCGTGCCCATCACGTGATGCGAGAGGGTCAGCCCCTGTCCGCTGGCCGCCATCTTGGCGATGCCGAGGTCCATCACGCGCACGTGGATCCGCTCGCCGTCCTTGCAGCAGAGCAGGTTGGCGGGCTTGACGTCGCGATGGATGATGTCGCGTTCGTGCAGTGCACAAAGCCCTGAAGCGGCCTGGAAGATCACATCCAGCTTGGCCAGCTCTGGCAGCTTGCGGATCTTCTCCACGGGCAAGATATTCTCGACGATTTCCATCGCGTACCAGGGCACGTTGTCCTCGTACCCCCCGCCGAAAACCTTGATCAGGTGCGGATGGTTGATCGCCAGCAGCTGCCGCCACTCCGCCTCGAAGCGCAGCACGGCATCCTCCCGCTCCTGCGGGATCATCACCTTGACGGCGGCCAGGCCATCCTTCGGATAAGGCAGATTGAACTCGCTACAGACCTTCGTCAGCTGGGCTCTGGACTTCTTGCGCCACAGCTCATAACGCACCTTGCGCTGCTCGGCGCGCTCGTCCTCGGTCTCGCCCGTGACCGTCTCGTGGCCCGAAACGACGAGGGCATAGTCGAAGCTCTCCAGGTCGACCTGGGCTCGATAGACGGCCGCCATGCCGCCCTGCCCCAGCCGGTTTTGCAGCGTGTACTGGCCGTGGGCGATGGTCTTCGGAAGTTCTTCGTCTCGATACACTCAACTAGCCCTGTAACCCTCTGAAACGGGCACCAAGCTGTTAATATAGAGCTTTTCAGACCGCTTTGTCAGCAACTAATTCGACAAACCGCGACCTTCAGCGGGTGGCGCCCGTCGAATGACGGAAAGTCTCCCTCCGGCGGCAACACGGTCACATCGGCCAGCGGACGCTCGGCCTTCTCCGCGCAGCGCCGGAGCTGACCGACCCACTCGTCGAGATCGACCTTGGCCACGTGATTGGTCGCGATCACGACGCCCTTCGGACTGGTGGCCAGCAGGACCGGCTTGAACAGGCTCTGATAATCGCGCACCACGTCGACCGCGCCGAAGCGGCTCTTGGCCCAGCGCGGCGGATCGAGAAAGATCAGGTCGAACTTGCGCTGCCCGAGCCGGATGTAGCGGGCCCGTGCGCCACGGCCCTTGATCGGCAGCCCGGCGAGCTGACGGATCACCGGAATCACATCCTGCTGCATCAGCGTGAAGCGCTCGTCGTTGACCCGATTGAGCTTGGCGTTCTGCTCGCCGATCTCCAGGTTCGCGCTGCTGAAGTCGATGTTGAGCACCTCCGTGGCCCCGCTCGAGGCGGCGCAGATGCCGGCGCCGCAGGTATAGGCGAACAGGTTGAGCACGCGCAACTTGCGAGAGATGCGTAGAACATGGCGGCGGGCGGCGCGCAGGTCGAGGAACAGCAGTGGGTCGAGCCCGCGATGCCGTGCCTGTATCTCGTAGCGCAAGCCCAGCTCGGTGCAGATCTGCGGTTCCAGCCACTCGGGCGCCGGCTGGTGCCAGTCGTCGATCGAGGGGTCGGCCTCTGCGCCCCGGTGGTTATAGACCAGTCCGACGTCGTCGCCCAGCTTCAGCCGCTGCGCGATCTCGGCCAGACCGTCGCACGACAGCGGCGCGCGAAAGGTCTGTACGATCACCAGCGGCCCGTAGCGGTCGATGGTCAGCCCTGGACAGCCCTCGGCGACGCCATGAAACAGCCGATAGGCGTTGGTCTCTTCGGTGTGCAGCCGCTCGATCAGCTCCCCCCTGCGGGAGAGCGCCTCGGCGATCTTCTCACCGTCGAGCATCAAAGTTGCGATTTCGGTCATGATGCCGCAGAATATCAGAGACACGACGGGTGGCCACAACTGGAGTCTAATGTCATCTGGATTCTCGCCGCTCGCGTCTTCGCCCTCTCCCTCGGAACCTTCTGTCTGGTCAACTGTGTCGGGGGCCTGCTGATCCCCGGATTCGACGCAAACGACCTGTGGATCTCGGCGCACCCGCTGCTCATCCTCTGCGGTGGCCTGCTGTTGACCGCGCATGGCGTCGCGCCCGACGCCCGCCGCATTCGCCGTCGTGCCACTCGCCTGATACTCGTCGCACTGCTGATCAGCAGCCTGCTCGACGCGATTCGCTACTACTGGCTGATTCGCGGCGGGGCCTTGACCTCGGGCGCCCCGCTGCCGCTCTCACTGCTGGTGAGCCTCGGGTTGTTCGCCGTTCTACGCGCCGTGGGACGGCAGTCGCCCGAATTCCGCGCCACGCGGCCACTGTTCCTGGCGACGCTGTTCGGGATCTTGCTGGCCGGGTTTCCGCTGCTGCAAATGGTCTGCTTCGGCCGCACCGATTATCGTCGGCCGGCCGACGTGATCGTGGTCTTTGGCGCGCGCGCCTATGCCAATGGCCAGCCGTCCGACGCGCTGGCTGACCGGGTGCGAACGGGTTGCGAGCTGTACCGACAGGGTCTGGCAAGCAGCCTGATCTTCTCCGGCGGACCCGGGGACGGCGCGATCCACGAGACCGAGGCCATGCGGCGCATGGCGCACGGGTTGGGTGTACCGGACGCTGCGATCCGGCTCGATCGGAACGGCGTCAATACCCAGGCCACCGTGCGCAATACGAGGCGCATGCTGGGCCCGCTCGCGGGTCGCAAGCTGCTGGTGGTGAGTCACGCGTTTCACCTGCCGCGGGTCAAGCTGGCCTACCGACGCGCGCAGCTCGAGGTCTATACGGTCCCCTGTCGGGAGACTTACGTGCTGCGCAGCATGCCCTACCTGATGCTGCGGGAAACCGCGGCGCTCTGGTTCTATTACCTGCGGCCGATCGCGTCGCAATAGCTGCGACCGGCGAGGCTGAAGCGGTAGAGCTCGGCGATTTCCTTTGGGGTCAAGGCCACGCGCCAGACGGCCAGTTCGTCGAGCTGCCCGCTGAAGCCGGCCTGGCCCGTGCCCTCGAACGGCGGCCGGCCAGCCAGCAGGTGGAACAGCGTGGCGCCCAGACTGTAGATGTCCGAACGCACGTCGGCGTGCTTGCTCGCGCCACGAGCTGCGCCTCGCGCAGGAAACGTTCGGCCAGCGCCGGGCTGCGCGCCGCCACCGATGGCGGAAGGATCTTGACCGCCA
>CAZMLI010000022.1:0-2893 GCA_964566865.1 uncultured Planctomycetota bacterium | reverse complement strand
TCGGCCAGCGCCGGGCTGCGCGCCGCCACCGATGGCGGAAGGATCTTGACCGCCACCGGCACGTCCAGAGTGGTGTGGTGCGCCAGGTAGACCGCACCCATGCCACCGCGGCCGATTTCGCGCTCGATCCGGCACTTCCCGAGCATCTGCCCCGGCTGCGGCTCGCCCGGCATCTGGGTCTGGCCGCTTTCTAACAAGTTGTTATGGCAGGGCGTTCAGCAGATCTTCGTTGGTGTCGTACTTGCTCATCGCGTCGAGCAAGGCCTCCATCGAGCGATCCGGTGGCATACCGGCCATCGCGCGCCGCATCTTGAAGATCTTCTTGGTCCGTTCGGGACCGTGCAGCAGCTCTTCCTTGCGGGTGCCGGACTTCTCGATGTCGACCGCCGGGTAGATCCGCATCTCGGCCAGCTGGCGCGAGAGCATGATCTCGGTATTTCCCGTGCCCTTGAACTCCTGGAAGATGATGTCGTCCATCCGGGAGCCGGTCTCGACCAGCGCCGTGCCGAGGATCGTCAGGCTGCCGCCTTCCTCGAGCTTGCGCGCAGAACCGAAGATCCGTCGCGGGGTTTCCATCGCACGTGAGTCGAGGCCGCCGCTGAGCGTGCGACCCTTGCCCCCCGTACTGTTGTTGTAGGCCCGCGCGAGACGGGTGATCGAGTCGAGCAACAGGACGACGTCCTTGCCTTCGACCACCTCGGCCAGCACCTTCTCCATCGCGGTCTCGGCCGTCAGGATGTGTGCCTCGTTGCTCTCGTCGCTGCAGGAGGCGATTACCTCGGCATGCGTCGCACGGCGAAAGTGCGTCACCTCTTCGGGCCGCTCGTTGACCAGCAGCGCGAAGACGACCGCCTCCGGGTGGTTCTCCTCCATCGACTTGCAGACATCGAGCAGGAAGGTCGTCTTGCCCGCCTTGGGCGGTGAGACGATCAGGCAGCGCTGTCCGCGACCGATCGGAGCGACCAGATCGATCACCCGCGTCAACTCGTTTCCGTGGCGCTCGATGTTCCAGCGCTCGAACGGGTCGATCGTGGTCAGCGCCTGGATCGACTCGAAAAGCCGCTGCAGCTCCGGATGGCGTGCCTTCCGGGCATTTCCAGCCTGGTTGCCGCCATGGTTTCCACCATGGTTGCCACCACTGCCGCCACGGCGCCGTCGACGCCGCCGATTACCATCACCACCACCACCGCCACCGCCACCGCCAGATCGGCCGCCTTGCGGCTGACCGCCCTGACCCTGACGTTCTTGGTTCTGGTCGTTACTACCTTGTTGCCGGTTTCGCTTTCGCTTGTTGCGACCACCACGCCGGGACTTGGGCTTGCTACTGGGCTGCCCTTGTCCCTCATTACGGCAGGGGTCGCGACCGGAATCTGGATTCATGAAAACAGACCGCCGTCCGATCGACATTGTTAATAGCCTACTCCGCGGGGGTTGATCGTTGGTTACCCCTCGGCGGAGGCGCGGGTCAGTTCTCAGCAGGTGAAACATGTGGAGCCGACCACAGGCACGCTTACAGATACTTCAAACGTCGCAGCATGGCAACTGAAATGTGAAAAAACTTACGACAATATGTGCAGTGCCATATATAACCTGAGCATGCAGCAGACCTTGGGCTTGATCTTCGACTTTGACGGAGTTCTGATCGACTCCGAATCCCTCCACTATCGGGCCTACTCGGAGGTCCTCGCGGAGTTCGACGTGCAGGTCGGACCGGACGAATATGCCGCCGAGTGGATCGCCACCGGACGCGGACCGGAGTATGCGGTCGCGACCTATGGCTTGCCGCTCACCCCCGAACAGGTCAGGGCGCGCAAGCACCCGATCTACAACGCGCTGCTGCGCGCTGAGATCGCGCTGATGCCAGGCGTCGTAGCGGCCCTCGAGCGGCTGGCCCCGGCCTTCCCGATGACGGTCGCGACCAACTCGCGCGAGGCGGATGTGGGCTTCGTGCTCGACCGCTTCGACCTGCGCGGTTACTTCAAGGCGATCGTCACCCGGGAGTGTTACGCGCAGTCCAAGCCGGAGCCCGACGCGTTCCTGACCGCCGCGCGCGAGCTCTCGCTCGAGCCCGCCGCCTGCCTGGTGATCGAGGACGCCTACAAGGGCGTCGCGGCCGCGGCAACCGGCGGCTTTCCCTGCGTCGCGATCCCACACGCGCTGACCCGCAACAACGATTTCTCCGGCGCCACACGCGTCCTGGCAAGCCTCGACGAGCTGACCCTCGAGCTGATCCAGACGCTCTGACGAGAGCAGGGCGGGGGCTTGTCCCCCACTGACTGCTAACTGGTCGTCTGTCGACCTACTTTTTTCTCATCAGTGCCAGTCGGGCCTTCGCCCATTCGTACTCGTGGTAGCTGCTGACTCCAGTCGCAACGCACTTTTCGTAGTTCTGGCGGGCAGCCTCTACCTTCCCCTCTCGCTCAGCCAGGAGCCCGATGAATCCGTGGGCTTCACAGAGTCGCTTGTTTCTTGGCGTTCCCTTTGGCACGTTCCTCGCTTCCGCAAGGAGCTGGCGTTCGGTGGTCTGCCCAAGATAGAATCGAACGACGTTTGCAATCCAATGGGTTCCGCGAGCGAAGGGGGTCAGGCGAGATGTTCCTCCTCCAAGACCGGCGATCCAGAGCGGTGCATATTCGTCCTCTGAATCGAACCGGCTCGCGCTGTTGAAGTCCGCAATGGCTTCTCCTCGATTGCCCAGGATCGCCTTCAGCATTCCCCGACGGAAATAGGCCGAAGCGTACCGAGGATCGATCTTGATCGCCTCGGTGTAGCCAGCGAGCGCTTCCCGGTAGCGCTCGAGTGTCTGGTACACAATCGCCCGTTTTCTGTAGGCCCGGGCAAAAAGTGGGTTGATCCGGATCGCCTTGGTGAAGTCAGCCAGCGCTTCGCCGTA
>CAZMLI010000021.1:19196-23265 GCA_964566865.1 uncultured Planctomycetota bacterium | reverse complement strand
GCGCGCTGCGTGAAAGGGCGCAGAGCGCTCCCGCGATTAGACACGGGGGAGTACTGGGAATTTTCGAGGCCTACCAGTCGTCGTCGAACTCGCCTGGGGACTGGATCCAACCGGGCCGCGTCTCAACGACACCCGGACAAGTCACGCGCAGGTAACCGGTCAAATCCACGGTCGGCCGCGAGGCGACCCGGGAGGCCGTCGAGGAGGAGTAACGCAGCCGCAGCGCCGGGCGGAGTCAGGTGATGCGGTCGCGAGGTGCAGCCGAGCGATCAGGCACCAGAAGTGCCTCGCAGTATTCGACGAGTGGAGATTCGCACGGCGAATTCTCCACGCTGCTCCTGACTCACCCCACTAGCACTAGCTGTACAGGTCGTGGACGCAGAGGTCTCTGACGCAGTTGCGACGATCGTTGGACATGCCCAGGCGCTTGTCGGCGGGCAGCGCGTAAGGCTCAAGTTCGCCGCCTTTCAGCAACTTTTCAGCCTGGGCGCCGCCCGCCAGGTGATCCGGTTGCTCGACACCCTCAGTGGGTAGCAGGAAACCGGCGACTGCCTATGAGCAGCCCAGCGACGAACCACAGTTCTCGCAGCGATAACAGGAGCCGTTGCGCACGGTCAGATGGCCGCACTCGCAGAACGGCGCGTCCCCCATCATCGTCGAGAGGTGTTGCGACAGGTCACCCAGTTTCTCCGTCGCCGCAGGTTGCATGGCGGTCGCCATCTCGGCGCGCGACGGCTCGCTCAGCTCTTGCTCCGCCAGCTCCAGATCCAGACCGTCGACGGGCTTGACCTGGACGAAGTCGGTGCGACCGAGATACTCCATGCCGAGTACGCGGAAGATGTAATCGATCACGGAGGTGGCGTACTTGATGTTCGGATGGTTCACCGGACCCTGTGGCTCGAAGCGGGTGAAGGTGAAACAATCAACATACTCCTCCAGCGGCACGCCGTACTGCAGGCCGAGGGAGAGGGAGATGGCGAAGCAGTTCATCATGCTGCGAAAGGCCGCGCCCTCCTTGTGCATGTCGATGAAGATCTCGCCCGGGGTGCCGTCGGCGTACTCGCCCGTGCGCAGGTACACCTTGTGCCCGCCCACCTTGGCTTCCTGGGTGAATCCCAGCCGCTTCAGCGGCAGGCGCCGGCGCCGTAGCTTCGGCCGGTCTGCGGCCACGACCTCCCGCTCCTCCTTCTTGTCGCTGGTGGTATTCAGCGGCTGGCTACCCTTGGAACCATCGCGATAGAGCGCGACCGCCTTCAGCCCCAGACGCCAGGACTCGAGGTAGGCCTCCTGGATGTCGTCGACCGAGACCTCGTTGGGCATGTTGATCGTCTTGGAGATCGCTCCGGAGATGAACGGCTGCACCGCCGCCATCATCTTGATGTGGCCCGAGTGGTGAATGAAGCGCTTGCCCGTGGCCCCACAGCGGTTCGCGCAGTCGAACACCGGCAGGTGCTCCTCCTGCAGGTGCGGCGCACCCTCGACGGTCATGCGCCCGCAGATCCGCAGTTGCGCCGCGTGCACCTGCTCCGGGGTGAAGCCCAACCAGCCCAGCATGTCGAATCCAGGCGCGCGACGTGCATCGGCGCTGACGCCCACCCGGTCGAGCAGCTCGTCGCCCAGTGACGTCGCGGAGAAGACGCCGCTCAGATCCATCGCGTCCGGCAGGCGTCGTTCGATCAGCGCCAGATCCTGCGCGCTGAATCCCTTGCTCATCAAGGAGACCTCGTTGATGTGCGGGGCACCGATCAGCGACTTGATGCCGACGGTATAGTCCAGGATCTCCTGCACCTGCGTCTCGTCGTAGCCCAGATTGCCGAGCGCCAGCGGCACGGACTGGTTGACGATCTTGAAGTAGCCGCCGCCGGCCAGCTTCTTGTACTTGACCTGCGCGAAATCTGGCTCGACCCCGGTGGTGTCGCAGTCCATCAGCAAACCGATCGTGCCGGTCGGCGCCAGCACCGTGGCCTGCGCGTTGCGGTAGCCGTGCTGGCCCCCCAGCGCGACGGCGCGATCCCAGTCCTCCCGCGCGGCTTCCATCAGCGCGGCCGGGCAACCGGCGGTGTCGATCTCGTAAGCAGCGGCGCGGTGCTGCTCCATCACCTCCATCATCGGCTCGCGGTTGCGGGCGAATCCTTCGAACGGGCCGACCCGCTGGGCCAGCTCGGCCGAACGCGCGTAGCCTCTGCCGCACATGATCGCGGTGATGCTGGCCGCGACCGCGCGCCCTTCCTCGCTGTCGTACGGGATGCCGTTGACCTGCAGCAGCGTGCCGAGGTTCGCATAACCCAGCCCCAGCGGGCGATAGTCGTGGCTATTCTGCGCGATCAGCTCGGTCGGATAGCTGGCGAAATCGACGATGATCTCCTGCGCCGTCAGGAAGACCTCACAGGCGTGGCGAAAGCCTTCGATATCGAAGCGCCGCGTCGTTTGGTCGTAGAACTTCATCAGGTTGATCGAGGCCAGGTTGCAGGCGCTGTCGTCGAGGAACATGTACTCCGAGCAGGGGTTCGAAGCGTTGATCTCGTCGGTGTTCTTGCAGGTATGCCAGCGGTTGATCGTCGTGTCGAACTGCACGCCCGGATCCGCACAACGCCAGGCCGCAGTCGAGATCTGCTGCATCAGATCCCGCGCGCCAAAACTGTGCGCCGGCTCGCCCGTGGTGCGCCAGGTGGTCTGCCACTGCTCGTCATCCAGGAAGCACTGCATGAAGCTGTCAGGGATCCTGACCGAGTTGTTCGAGTTCTGGCCGCTGACAGTCCGATAGGCCTCGCCGTTGAAGTCGGCGGGCAGGCCGGCTTCGATCAGGATTCTCGCCTTCTCTTCTTCGCGCATCTTCCAGTTGATGAAACGCGAGATGTCGGGATGGTCCATGTCGAGGCAGACCATCTTCGCGGCGCGCCGGGTCGTGCCGCCGGACTTCGTCGCGCCCGCCGCGCGATCCAGGATCTCGAGGAAGCTCATCATCCCGGAGCTGGTGCCACCGCCGGAGAGCATCTCCCCCTCGGCCCGCAAGCGGCTGAAGTTCGATCCAGTGCCGGAGCCGAACTTGAAAATACGCATCTCGCGCTTGACCGCGTCGGCGATGTCCATCAGGTCGTCTTCGACCGACTGGATGAAGCAGGCCGCCAGTTGCGGGCTGCTGTAAGCATCCTTGCACTCGACCACCTGCTGCGACTCGCGATTGAAGTGCCAGTTGCCGACCGGCTTGCCGCTGATGCCGTAGGCCTGCTGCAGACCGCAGTTGAACCAGACTGGCGAGTTGAAGGCACCCATCTGCCGGACCAGCATGTAGGTCAGCTCGGCCTCGAAGGCGTCGGCCTCCTCGCTGTCATTGAAGTAGTTGCGCTCGAGCCCGGCGTTGCGCAGCGTATTGGCCACCCGGAAGATCAACTGCCGGACGCTGACCTCGTGGCCGGTCCCTGGAACGCTGGCCTTGCGAAAGTACTTGGAGGCGGCAATATCGGTGGCCAGTTGCGACCAGCTCTCCGGAACCTCGACATCCAGCATCTCGAAGACGGCTGTGCCGTCCGGGTTCGAGATACGACTGGTACGTTTGGTCCAGTTGATGCCTTCGTACGGGTCCATGCCCGGCTGGGTAAAGTGACGCTTCATTCTCCATTCCGCCGTAGGGGTGGAATCATCTGTGAGTTGCTTGTTTTGTGGCGCTGTGAGCCGGGACTTCATTACCTGTCTCCCATCCCTGTTCCGGGGTCAGATCAAGACAAAAAACGGCCTGGGGGCCTCGCTATCGGGCCCCGCCCAGGCCGGTCATATTGCACACCGCGGGAATAAGACCACAAGATGTGGGACTAGTCAAACGGATTATCGTGTTCGAGCCACAAGAGGGGAGAATCTGGCTAATCGTCGTCATCATCGCTCTCGGTGGCGCCCGATAACCGCAGGTGACCCACGAAAAACTGTCGCGAGTCGTTGCGCCGCCGAACGCTGACCCCGCAGGCCCAGGCGGTGTACGGCGCGAAGCCCTCGAACCGCTTCTGGCCGTTGACCAGGATGGTCAATGGCTTCGAGAAGTTCACCAGCTTGGGAGAGAGCAGGATGGTCAGCCCTT
>CAZMLI010000021.1:9981-19096 GCA_964566865.1 uncultured Planctomycetota bacterium | reverse complement strand
ATCGAGCCCCGCGGAATGCGGAAGCCGACGGTCGCCAGGCGAAAGCTGTACTTGACCAGCTTGGCGGCGTCACGCCGACCGAGCGGCGCCAGCTGGCCCAGCTTCTCGCGAACAGCCATTCGTTGGCTCTCGTCGCTGGCCTTGAACAGCTCGCGCAGCAGCAACTTGACCTGCTTGGTTTGCCCGGCGTCGAGCGGCTTGGGCTTGCTGCGGCTGGCTTTGGCCTGGGTCGGTTTCTTGCTGCCCGGGGACTTGGTCTGGCCAGCAACGGGCGTGACGAAGGGGCTGACGAGCAAGGCAGTCAGGACAAGGGTCATACGGGTTCGCATCGCAAAACCTCCTCTTCTCCAGGACGGGAGAAGTCACATCCAGCGCTCTAGTGTAGAGGTCTGCCTCGCTACAATCGTACCAACTGACGCGCTTTTCGCAAACGACAATCAGTCGCGTTCCTTGAGCCAGCGCTTGGTGTAGAGGGTGGTATCGATCCGACGAACCTGATTCATCTGGATGTACTTCTTCAGCTCCACGACCGCCTTCTCATGCTGCCCCGCCTTGTCGTAGATGTGCGCCAGGTTGAGGTGTTGATTCGGCGACTCCGGATCCAGCGCGACCACAGCCTTGAGCTCGACGGTCGCGTTGTCCATCTCGCCCATCGAATAGTAGAGCCAGCCGAGGAAGACCCGCGCCTTGCGCTCGTGGCCCTTGAGGTTGGCGATCTGAGACTTGAACAGCTGCAGCTCGGGGTCATCCAGCTGGGCGTAACGCTCCTGCAACTGCTTCTCGGCCTTGTCTCGCAGCGTGATCGACTGGTCGCGAAAGGTGATCAGTTGCAGCACGGCATCGGCGTAACGCGACGGCCCCATCTGCGCCAGTGCCAGCCCCAGGGTCTGCAGCACGAAGCCGTTCTTCGGCTGCAGTTTCAGCGCCTGTGTCAGTTGATCTTCGGCGCCGGCCAGGTGCTCGGCCGAGCTCTTTTCCATCGCCGCGATCGGTGCGTCGAAGCTCGCCGCCCGCTTGGGGAAGCTCTCGAGGTAACCCGCCTGTAGCTTTTTCAGCCCGCTGACCCGCCTGCGTTCGGCGATCGCCCAGTCGTAAAACAACCAGCCGCGCCCCATGAAGATACGGATGTCGTCTTCCTGAGCCGCAGCCTTGACCAGGTTCTCATCAGCCAGCCTGTAGAAGCGCAACGCATTGGTCCACTGGTCGCCGCTGATGCCGTAGGCGCTGCCGATCGCGCGGTAGCAGTAGCCCAGCGAGACCTGCGCCTCGTAGCTGCCCTCGTCGAACGTCAGCGCTCTCTGGTACTGGTGCGCCGCCTGCGGATAACGCCCGTAGCTGAAGTAGTAGAAACCCTGATCCAGGTGAAAGTCGCGCTGCTTCGCTTGTTCGGTGGTCACTCCGCAACCCGCGGCGAGCAGCACCGTCCAGGCCAGCATCAATATCAGCCGCATCCGTTTGTCTCTCCCTTGCACTGTGTCCGCATTCGGTGATCCAACCTAGCCCGCGGATGTCATCGGCGTGTCATGCATCCTCGTCGCTGAAGACCCACGGTTCGTCCAGCGGCGCCCACTCCTGCACCTCGCCCGGGGCGAACCAGAGCGCGATCTCGCGTTCCGCTGACTCGGGGGAATCGGAGCCGTGAACCAGGTTGTAGCTGCGGGAGATGCTGTAGTCGCCACGGATCGTGCCGGCCTCCGCCTCGTGGCCGAAGGTCGCGCCGAGCATCTTGCGCACCACGGGCACCACGTTCGGCCCCGCGAGCACACCGACGATCACCGGCTGCTTGGTGATGAAATCGACCAGCACGCCGAAGAAAGGCCGCTCCTTGTGCTCTTCGTAATGCGTCTCGGCCAGCTCGCGCGTGACCTGCACCAGCTTGAGCCCGACGAGCTTGAGGCCCTTGCGCTCGAAGCGCGCCAGGATCTGCCCTATGAGTCGACGCTGCATCGCGTCCGGCTTGAAAATGATCAGTGTCTTGTCCATCGGTCGTCTCTTCCTTGGGTTTTCACTTGGCAATGCCGGATTGTCGGACGCCGCGAGAAGTTTGCAACCTATCTTTGGCGTTCGCGCACGATATGCAGCTTCGCCGGCGTCAGGCGACCGGCAACCAGCAGCCGCACGGCCTCGCCGTCCACCTGCTCGATCGACGCCCGAGGATCGAACCAGTGCGCCAACCGGGCCCGGTTGCCCCCGCCCGCGAGCTGTTGTTCCCCGTCGATCATGCGCCGCAGGACCGCCAGTCGCGGCGCCGTCAGCGCGTGGCGAGCGAGCAGCTCCAGCCTGGCCAGCAAGGCGCTCCGGGCGAGCGCCAGCCCGTCCGCGGAGCCGGCGAATTCCCATTGACTGAAGCCCCAACCTGCGACCGAGCGACCGTGAACCAGGCGAACACGGTACAGCGCGGGCGGCCCTTGCAGCAGCGCGCCGATCGACCAGAGACGCAGCTCGGCCTCGAGTGCGGTCACCGCGTCCAGCGACTGCACGGGCCAGCGATAGCCGACCAGCAGCCGACCCAGCCCGGCGCTGCGGCGGGTGACGCTGGCCCGTAGCCCGACCCGCGCGGGCGACAGCCGGACCCCTGAAACGATCCGGCGAGACTCGTGCCTGGCAGCGCCTCTGCGCCAACCAGCCACGGCAGCGGCCGCAGCCCGCTGGGGATCAAACGGCCCCACGATCACCAGCTCGACAGCCGACAGTAGATCATTGAGCTGCTCTTCGAGCGGGTCCCGATCCGTCGTGCCGAACGCTCCCAGAGCGCGCCCGATGATCGCCTCTGCCGGCGGGATGGGCCGGGGCGTCAGCCCCGCGAGGCGAACGGGCCGGCTGGCCATGTTCTCGGCAAGACGTTCGAGGCCCGCCAGATCACCCGCGCGATGGGCCAGCAACCGGTTGCCACTGCGCGCAACACGCCACCCGCGCGAACGCATCCAGGCCATCAGGTAACCCAGCGCGCGCGGTGTCACGCCCACACCCTCGGGCAAGGCCAGCCGGAAACCAATTCGCACGGGCGGCAGGGCGCCTTGACGGAACATCTGCAGGCGCGCCCACCCGCCGAGACTGACAATCTGGGCCAGCGGCTCGACGGTCGGGCGGCCTGGGTCGCGCGGCCGCGACACACGCCAGAGGTGGCGCTCGGCGGGTTGCGACGATTCAGCGGCCGGCGGATCCTGGCCGACACCCAGCCAGTACCGACCCGGACCACTACGCAACAACGTCGCGGCCTGGGCCAGATCGGCCGCGCTGACCGCGCGCAGCGCCACCGGGTCCACTCGGCTGGTCTCGGGCAGCAGCTGATCGTGCAAGAGCCGTCGGCTTCGATCGATGGCGGACTCTCGGCGCAGCAACCAGCGGGCGACCGCACCGTCCCTGGCCTGCTCCAGCGGCGCCAGCTTACCCGCGACCTCGGCCGGCGAGTGGCTTCGCAGACCGATCATCCCACCCCAGAGGAAGCGCCGGTAACTGGCCCGTGGCAGCGCGCTGGCCAGCACCGCGAAGGCCGCATCACGTCCCCGGGATGCGGGCGCATCGGGCAGCGGCAGCCCGAGCAGCAGCCCTGGCCTGGCCCCGTCGGCCTCCACCCGGCCGCCGCGAGAGCGGCGGGGCAGGCGCAGCGCGACGGGCCTCGTCGGCGCTTCGCGAGGCGCGGAGGAGCTGCCCATCCGCGTCCAGACGGCTTCGACTTGCGCGTCGAGCGCATCTCGCTCGACGGGACCAACCGCGCTGATCAGCGTGCGCGCGCGCAGCAGATAACGGGAAGCCTGCCTGGCCAGCCGCTCTGGCGTCAGCGGATCGGTCGAGATGGGCCAGCCACTGAAAATGGCCTCGCAGCCGCTCGGCCGGAAGACCTCCGTCGCCAGCGTGCGCCAGATTTCCGGCTCTGGCCGCTCCCGCGAAAGCCGTCGTTCGGCCTCGATCACGCGTAGCGCCTGTTCGATTTCGAGCGCCGACCAGCGCGCGCGAAATCCGCGCATCAGCAACCCCAGAGCCTCGGGCCAGTCCCGCGCCGGGCAGACCACACTCCAGCTGATCAGATCGGGGCCGGTTCGCGCCTCGACCAGGCCGCCGAACTCCGCGATGCGCACACGCGGACGGTGCGGCCGACCATCCACCGTTCCACGCAGAAAAAGATGTTCGATCAGATGCGCCATGGCGGGGAATTCGTCCGCTGGGCGCACGACCGCGATCGTGATCGCGACCACCGGCGCAGCCCTCTCGGTGCGCACCACGATGGGGCGATATGCCTGCCCGCAGCCGGCCAGGATCTGGGCCACAAAGAGCAATATCAACAGCCTGGACATTCGTTGGAATTCAGTACCAGTTGTCCCCTTGACAAGCCAGCCCGTCATTCGATATATGGCTAACTATTAATTTTAGTTGAGGGCTCAAGGGATGGGAAAATTACTGGTTCTCGAAGACGAGTTACCGGTGCGTCTCTTCTTGAACGAGGCGCTGCGGATGGCTGGTCATCAGGTCTGCACCGTCGCCAACGGCATGGAAGGATTGCGCCAGTTTCTCGACGGCGAGTCCTTCGACTTGATCCTGTCAGATGTACAGATGCCGCAGATGAGTGGCCTGCGCTTCGTCGAACGCGTGCGCGAAATGGGCGTGGTGATTCCCATCCTGATGCTCACCGCATCGCCCGAAATGGTGATCGAGCTCTGGGAGAAGGGCAGTATCCAGGGCGTGCTGCGAAAACCCGTCGACCTGAGCGAGCTACTCGATGAGGTCAAGCTGGCGCTGGGGCTGACGCTGGACCGGCGCAATACCCCGCGCATGGCCTGGACCGTGCCGGTCACACTGACGAGCGATAGCGGGGTAGAACTCAGCGGGCTGATCGCCGACATCTCGGCCGGTGGCGTGCGCATCAACTGGGATCAGCCGATCGACAGGGAAGCACTCGCCGGGCTCAAGCGGCTGATCGTCGATGACCCGCGCCTCGACGACCTTCAGCTGTCGATCCAGGCGATGCACTCGCTGAACGAACCGCAGACGGGCTTCACCTTCGAGCTGAAAACACGCGACGACGTGGCACAGCTCGGACGCCTGCTGTCCCACATCTCGTGATCGGGATTTCCCACCGCTGCGCACCGGGTGGACGCTCGATCGAGTCGTTCCTGTCCGAGTGCCGAGAGATCGACTTCGCCGGCATCGAGCACCTCTGCAGCCCCCTGCCAGGCCCGGCGCAGCCAACCCCGCAGTTTTATCGTCAAACGGGACTGGCGCTGCTCGCGGTGCGCTGCGACGCCGACCCGGAGCAGGCGCAGCTCGCGGCCGACTTCGACTCCGGCCCGGCCACCGCCGCCCGGTCGCGGGTGCTGCGCCTGTTCGAGGCCGCCCGGCAGCTCGGTTGCCGGCAAGTGCTGATCGATCCGGGTGCGATCGAGTTCAGTGGCGCAGAGGAGCTGGCCCTGCGGGTGGCGCAAGGCGATGCCGAGGCGCGCGAAGCGCTGGCCCAAAAACGGGCGACCTGCCGCGACCGCTTCCTCGAGAACCTCTGCCGCAACCTGCACCAGCTACTCACGGTCGAGCCGGAGCTGCAGCTGGCGCTGGCGCCGAGTGCCTGCCCGCTGACGCTCCCGCTGCCGGAGGATCTCGCGCTGCTGCTGGCGGAGCTGCCCGGCGGCCGCCTCGGTTACTGGCACGCACCCGATGTCGCCGCCGAACACGAGCGCCTCGGCCTGACCGAGGCCGGCAGCTGGCTCGACGCCGGTCGTCAGCGGATGGTTGGTTGCTACCTGTCCGACAATCGAGATGGTACATTGGGGCAATTGCCGGGCAGCGGAGCGGTCGACTGGAAGGCGCTGCGCGAGTATCTGAGACCGGCGGATGTGAAGATCCTGCGCGTTGCACCTGGCGCTACCCGTCAGGAGCTGGTCGCCACGAGACAGTTTTTGCAAGGACTGGGCTGGTCATGAATCCCACAAGCAACACCACAAACAAGACCAAGACACACCACTGCTGGAGCCTCCTGCTGCTGCTGCTGTTGATCGGCTGCGGCCACGCCGTCGACCAGACCGACAGTGGCAACCTGCCCGAAGCCACCGACGACAACGTCGAGCTCGAGGACACGGCGGTCGCCTTTCTCCAGCCGACCGGCAAGTGGCGGATGGTCCTGGTCAACCGAGAGAACTCCAAGTATCTCAAGCCGCGCAAGACCCAGGACAAGATCTATCGTGCGTCGTCCACCTTCGACCCGCACCTGCGCAACTATCACAGCTTCTGTGACAAGAAGGTCATCCTCAACCGCGACATGCAGCAGCTCGTCTCGTTCATGCGGCAGTCCGGCTACTTCGAGTATGCCGAGGAGTTCGACGAGAATGACTTGCTGCGTGGCAAGTGGGGCGAGGGCGCCGCGCTCGTGCTCGAGCAAGCCGGCACGCTCTACCGGATGCCCAAGCGGCCCACCCAGGGCAACGAGATGAACGAGTCCGACCTGGCGCGTCGCAAGTGCTACGTCGAGATCAAGAGCCGGATGTTGATGATCAGCCGCAACTACAAGCACTATGAGGTCAAGCAGGGCACCACCAGTCCGACGCGCTCCAACGAGCCAGTGGTCAAGCCCAAGTACCGCGATCAGCTGAAGAACAAGAAGCCGCGGGAGTAACGCGTGCTCCGCCGGGCAATCGTCATCCCTGCCCGCTTTGGCTCGTCCCGACTGCCCGGAAAACCGCTGCTGGCCGAGACCGGCAAGCCGCTGATCCAGCACGTCTACGAGCAGGCAACGCGAGCCGCTGGTTTCGACGAGGTGCTGGTGGCCACGGACGACCAGCGGATCCTCGACGCCGTCGTCGGATTCGGCGGTCGAGCGCTGATGACCCGCAGCGATCACCGCTCCGGCACCGATCGCATCGCCGAGGTGGCGGCCTCGCTGTCGGCCGACATCGTCGTCAACCTGCAGGGGGACGAGCCCGAGATAGACCCCGCGCAGCTGACCCTGGTGGCCGACCTGCTGGCTGAGGCTCAGGATCCGATGGCCACGCTGGTCTGCCCGCTGACCGACCCCGCCGACCTGAGCAACCCCGCCGTGGTCAAGGTGGTGCTGACGACCGATGCGCGCGCAATGTATTTTAGCCGCGCGCCGACTCCGTTTCAGCGAGACCCGGACGGGCCGGCGCCGGGGCGTTACAAGCACATTGGTCTGTACGCCTACACCCGCGCGGCGCTGGAATCCTGGCCGTCGCTGGAACCCACGCCGCTGGAGATCAGCGAATCGCTGGAGCAGTTGCGGGCGCTGGAGAATGGCTGGTCGATCCGGGTCGGGATCGTTGGTGAGTCAGCCGCGGGGATTGATACGCCTGAGGATTACCGGGCTTTTGTCGCGCGCCACCATGTAACAGGACGCTAGCTCGCCACGTCACTGTTCCCGAGGCCGGGTGACTTACGCGGGAGGGCGAGGCTCCTGCCGAGCCGAGAATTAGCAGTGCCTTGTGCAGCGGCTCGGCGGGAGCCTCGCCCTCCCTTTGTGGGATCCAGAACTAGCTACAGCGAGCCAAGCCCTACTTCCGCACTGGCTTGCGGGCTTGCAATACGACTGCGTACTGGCGCAAATACTCCCTGGCGACCGGCTCGAAATCGGAGCGCTGGTCCGAGGACATCGAGTCGGCGTAGTAGCGCTGCAGCAGCTTGACGTAGACCTTGGTTTCCCCGCTGTCCATCTTGCTGCGCTGCTCCCACAATTGCTCGTCGCTGAGCGCATCGAACTGGCCCTGCATGTCCTTGACCATCTTCTTGACCGCCGTCTTGCGCGCCTCGGGGGTCTGGTGCTTCTCGTAGAATTTGCTTATTTCGGAGCTGAATTCCTGCGGCAAGAGCACCTTGAGCATTTCGATTTGCTGCGCGGGCGTCAGCTTCTTGTAGATCTTCCAGATCGCCTTGCGCCCCGCGGCCGGCAGGCGGCCGTCCTTGCTCTTCTTGGAGATGGCCGGGATGCGCCGGATCAGCTTCTCGCGCTCTTCCTGCTCGTTCTTGTCGGTCAGCGAGAGATCGTCGCCGAGCTCCTTGGCCTGAGCGACCGCCTCTTCGTCGGTCAGCATGCCGCCGCCACCGAGCTTGACCGCGCCGTAGATCGCGCCAACCAGGAACAGGCCGATGCCGACCACGATCATCAGCGTGCGCTTGTTGTCCCCCATCAGTCCGACTCCTTCAGATAGTGCGTCAGCTTCTCACGCAGCGCCAGGCGGGCGCGGTGCAGCAGTGACTTGACGGCCTTCTCGGTCAGATCCAGCGAGAGGGCCACCTGTTTGTACGACAGCTCCTCGTATCTGTTGAGTATAACCGCCAGGCGCTGGGTTTCAGGCAGCGCGTTGATCGCCTCGCGCACCGCCTGCTCGCGTTCGCTGGTCTCGATCTCCCGTTCGGGGTTGACGCTGCGCGGGTTCTCCAGTTCGCGGGCCTCGCCCGCCTCTCCCGGCGCGGCGTAGTACAGCGACTCCTGGTAACGCCGCTTCTTGTCCCGCTGATAATTCAGGCAGAGATTGGCCGTGATGCGGAACAGCCAGGTGGTGAAGCGCGCCTGCGGCGAGTAGCGTTCCTTGCTGCGATAGACCCGGATGAAGACTTCTTGCGCCAGGTCCTCGGCCTCCGACTGGTTGCCGAGATAGCGGTAGACGATGTTCAGTACGGTGCGCTGGTGCGCCTCGAAGAGCTGGGCGAAAGCCTGCTCTTCACCGGCCTGGAACCGGAGCATCAACTGCGTGCTGCTCTTTCCCATGGCCTGTGGGACCGCTGGTGAGTCTACTTCTTGACGGTTCTCAGCTTGGGCAGACCGAAAAGACTGTCTTTCTTCTCGGCGTCCCAGCGGCCCTGCAGCTGCATCGCCTCGAGCCGCTCCTTGCGGGTCAGGACGTTGCGCTCGCGGCTCAACTTGTTCTTGAGCTTCAGGCTCTGGTGGATGGACATCTCTAAATCCCTCTGTGTTCTCGATCTGTGCGAGGCGGGAATGTACCTGCAATCCCCGCCGCTGTCAACGCTGCTACTTGGAGAGGATCAGCGTCACCTTCTGCTGGACCATTCCTCCGGTGGTGTCGAACGAGTAGGACCCCTCCATCTTGGCCATCTTCATCACCTTGATGGTCTTGTTGTAATAGAAGGTTTCTTCGACCTTGTAGGCGGTCCCGGC
>CAZMLI010000021.1:0-9881 GCA_964566865.1 uncultured Planctomycetota bacterium | reverse complement strand
GGTCAGCACGATCAGGAGTGAAATGCTGCGCATCATCGGTCGAAATCCTCTTGTGCTATGGTTTTTTCCAGTCGGTCAAGATCAGCGTCACTTCCTGGGTCAAACTGAACCCCTGCCCCTTCTCGGTCTGGTACGAGATGGTGCTGTGGAAGCGCACGAGGCCCAGCGGGCCGATACGACTCTTGAGGTAATACACCAGGTCGCCTTTGCAGGGCAGCTTCTGATTCTCCGCCAGGAATGCAATGCGCACCTCCGTGCATCGGTGCTTGGTCCCGCCGATATTGACCACGACCCCCTTCTTGACACGCACGCCCGGCTTGCGGATCTTGAACTTCTTGAAGGTCTTGCCGTAGATCGCCTTGACCTGATCGACGAAGTTGCGCGACATCGGGTAGGTCGTGATCGTGCTGACCTTGCCCACGTAGCCGTGCCCGAGCAGCTCGTCGACCGTGTAGGTCGCGCCCTTGCGAGCGGTGAGGGTCATCTTTAGCGTGCCCAGCTTCTTGCTGACCGGACTGCGTAGCGAGAAGTCATACTGCGCCCAGTCGCCGATCTTGGCGCTGTTGAGCGGGTTTGTCACGAACGGCGTCTGGGCCATCACCGGCAGGCACAGCAAGCCGAGCAAGGCGATGTAGCAGTACTTCATGGCGGTCCCTCGTGAAAAGCCTGTGGACGGCTCCATTTGTAGCAGTGGGCCGTCAAGCTGTCAACTTGTCGGCCCACGCTAGTTCCGTCAGAGCAACTACTTGCTCTCGACAGGCTCCTTCTTCTCGCCGTTGCGCTCCATGTCGACCGCCTTCTTCGACAGCTTGACCCGACGGTTCTCGTCGATCAGGATCACCTTCACGTCGATGTGGTCGCCTTCCTTGACCACGTCGCGCACCTTATCGACAAATCCATCTGCCAGCTCGGAGATGTGCACCAGGCCTTCCTGGTTGGGCAGGATCTCGACGAAGCAGCCGAAATCCTTGACCGAGGTCACGCGGCCGTTGTAGATCTTGCCGACCTCCGGCTCGACCGTCAGCTCGCGCACCCACTTGGCAGCCGCCTCGGCGCCGTCCGCGGAGACACAGTAGATCGAAACGGTGCCGTCGTCCTCGATGCCGATGTCGGCGCCCGTCTCCTCCTGAATCTTGCGGATCACCTTGCCGCCCGGGCCGATCACCAGACCGATCTTCTCCGAGTCGATCCGCAGGCGGATGACTCTCGGGGCGAAGCGGCTGATTTCGCCGCGCGGCCTGTCGATCGACTTGAGCATCTCCTTGAGGATGTGCAGCCGGCCCACGCGTGCCTGCTCGAGCGCCTGCGAGAGCACCTCGCGGCTGATGCCGGAGACCTTGCAGTCCATCTGCAGCGCGGTGATGCCGCGCGGGCTGCCGGTGACCTTGAAGTCCATGTCGCCATGGTGATCCTCGTCACCGAGGATGTCGGAGATCACGCGGATCTCGTCGCCTTCCTTGATCATGCCCATCGCGATACCGGCGACCGGCTGGGTGATCGGCACGCCGGCATCCATCATCGCCAGCGATCCGCCGCAGACCGACGCCATCGAACTCGAGCCGTTGCTCTCCATGATGTCGGAGGTCAAGCGGATCGTGTAGGGGAAGTCGTCCATCTTGGGCAGGCAGGGCTGGAGCGCACGCTGTGCGAGCGCGCCGTGCCCGATCTCACGCCGGCCCGGGCCGCGAATCGGACGGCACTCGCCAACCGAGAAGGGCGGGAACTGGTAGTGCAGCATGAAGTTCTCTTTGGTCTCTTCCATCAGCCCGTCGATCCGCTGGCCGTCCATCTCGGTGCCCAGCGCCAGGGAGACGCAAGCCTGCGTCTCGCCGCGGGTAAACAGCGCCGAGCCGTGCGTGCGCTTGATGAAACCGACCCGACAGTCGATCGGGCGGATCGTATCGAGCGCGCGGCCGTCGACCCGCGACTTCTTCTCGACGATCAGCTTGCGCATCTGGCTGCGCGTCATCTGATAGCAGGCCTCGCCGACGTCGCCCTTGTCATGCTCCGGCTCATCGACATCCTCCGGGCAGTACTTCTCGAAGATCTCGTCGCGCAGTTCGCGCACCGCAATGCTGCGATCCTTCTTGGCCGGGGTGCACAGACGCTCGAGCCAGCGCTCGCCATAAGCCGCCTCGATCTCCTTATTGAGCGCGGTATTGACCTCGGGCGGGGTGAACTCGAACTTCGGCTTGCCCGCCTTGGCGGCCAGCTTCTCGATCATGCCGATCACCTTGGCGATCTCTTGCTGGCCGAAGAACAGCGCCTCGACCATCTGCTCCTCGCTGATCTCCTTGGCGCCGGCCTCGACCATCACGATCGCGTCGGCGCTGCCGGAGAGCAGCATGTCCAGCTGCGCGTCCTTGCGCTGTGCTTCGGTCGGGAAACTGACCAGCTCGCCTTCAGCGGTGCGGGTCACCCGGACCGAACCGAGCGGGCCATCCCAGGGGATGTCCGAGATGCGCAGGGCCGCCATGGCGCCAACGCTGGCCAGCAGGTCGGGATCGATGTGCTCGTCCGCCGACAGCACGATGCACTGTACCTGGACCTCGACACCCATGCCGCTGGGGAACAGCGGCCGGATCGGCCGGTCGATACAGCGGCAGGTCAGGATCTCCTTGGTCGTCGGGCGGCCTTCGCGCTTGATGAAGCCGCCGGGGAACTTACCGGCCGCCACCATCTTCTCGCGGTAGTCGACGGTCAGTGGGAAGAATCCCAGGTCCCGCCGCATCTTGTCTGAGCAGGCCGCGACGAATACCTGCGATTCGCCCATGCTGACGACGACCGATGCGTTTGCCAGTCGGCCCATCAGGCCGGTCTCGATCGTCAGTGTCTGGCCGTTGAACTCGGCTGTTTCGTTTTGAATGTTAAACACTTTCCTCTTTCTCCTCTTTTCTAGCTTCTTCTTTTCGTCTTGTTGATTGGTCTCGGTCAGGACGCACTGGTCCGTGCCAACGATGGACGGTCTCGGAGGTCCGACTACGATTCGAGATGGCGGCACGGGTCATTCCCGTGCAGCGGTTGCTTACTTACGCAGGCCCAGACTCTGAATCAGCGTCTGGTAGCGAGTCATACTTCTTCCGCGCAGATAGCGAAGCAGGCGCGATCTTCGACCGACCATCAGACGCAGACCACGCCGCGTGGCATGATCCTTCTTGTTGGTCTTGAGATGCTCGGTCAGCTGGTTGATTTTTTCAGTCAACAGCGCCACCTGGACCTCGGACGAACCCGTGTCAGTCTCGCCGGTCCGGTACTTCTCGATGATTTGCTGCTTGGTTTCTAGCTCCAGATTCATCCTGGACAGTCCTTCTCTCGTCTTTTTCTCTCGTTTATGAAGACGTCATTCTAGGGAGCGATGGCCCGGTCGCAAGGACTCTTTCCGTATCTCTACGAAAAACAACCCCTGGCTTCGTCCACCGTCTTGGCGAACGAGAAGATCTGGGTCAATCCGAGTAACTCGAAGACCTCCATCACGTTCGGGGTGGGATTGAGCAGCACGATGTCGCCCCCATGGTCCTGGGCCTCACCGATCGCGCCGATGAAAACACCACAACCGGCGCTGGAGATGTAGTTCACCTTCTCCAGGTTGACGATCACCTTATGGATGCCGCGATCGAACAGGCTCTCGATCTTCTCCTCCATCTGCTCGAACGTGTGGGCGTCCAGAAACCCGCCCACGTGGACGACGACCAGCTCGGCTGTCAATTCCTCGAGCGACATAGCAAATTCAGGCATCTGGTCCGCTCTCCCTTGCTCTCCAGTTCCTGCTCATTGGGGCTTCCCCTTGAGGTACTTCACGAGCCGCAGCTCGTTCTCGTACCCTGCTTTGTATCGATACTCCACTTCATCCATGATCTGGCGCATGATGAAAATGCCCAGACCATGACGCTTGCCGGTTTTCACGTGCTCCTGGATGTCGACGGGCATCACCGCCTCGGGATTGAACTGCTTGCCGGAGTCGCGGATCAGCACCTCCCAACATTGGTCGTCGGAGTTGATCTCGACCTCGATCGTTCCCTCGCGGTTCTCCTCGTAGGCGTGCTCGATGATGTTCGAGACCGCCTCGTCGACTGCCAGGATGATCTTGTTCTCGTCCTTCTGCTTGACCTGGGAGGTCTTGACACGCGCGGTCACGAACTCACGCACCCTGACCAGATTGGCGCTCTCGTTCGTGATCGTGATCATGTTCTCATTGACTGGATCAGACATCACTTTCCCTTGAGCAAGCGGAATGTGGTGATGGTGATGTCGTCACTCTGCTCGGCGCCGTCGCCCTTCCACTGCTCCAGGCTGTCCACCAGCAGGTTGACAAACTGGTTCGAGCTCTTCGTCGAGTTGGCCTGCACCAGCTTGTAAAACCGCTTCTCTCCATACTCCTCCTGGTCGGGACTCATCGCCTCTGGCACACCATCTGTGTAGAGTACGACACGATCCCCTGGCTGCAACTGTACGGTTTCCTCGGTGATCGTACGCTCGAAAATGGGTCCCTTGTCGAAACCCAACGCAATCCCCTTGGGGTTGACCAGCGAGCACTTCCCCAGCTTGTCACGATACAGCACCATCGGATTGTGTCCGGCGCTGGCGACCTGCAGGGTGTGATTCTCGGTGTCCAGGATGACGTACATCGCTGTGACGAACATGCCGCGCTTGATGTCTTGCGCGATCACGCGGTTGGTCTTGATGAAGGTGTCCGCCGCCGACAGGTTGCGCACCGCTTCCATCCGGATCAGGCTGCGCGCCATCGTCATCACCATCGACCCCGGCACGCCCTTGCCCGAGACGTCAGCGACGACGATGCCCAGATGCGTCTCGTCGATCTGGATGAAGTCGTAATAATCGCCGCCGACCTCCTTGGAGGGCCGATAGAAGGCGCCCAGCCCGTAATGCTCGAGCTTGGGGATCTTCTTCGGCAGCAGGTTCGACTGGATCTCGGTCGCGATGTTCAGCTCGTGCTCGCGCGCCTTGTGCTCGAGTTGCTGCCCGTGCGCCTCGTGGATCCGTTTGGTCATCACGTTGAAGGTGTCGGCCAGGATGCCGATCTCGTCCGTGCTCGTCGCCAGGGTCTCGTGGTCCAGATCGCCGCCGGCGACGATCTCGATGTCCTCGACCAGCCGCTTGACCGGGTTGGTGACCTGGCCGGCGAGCAGGAAGCTGACCCCCGCGCCGATCGCGATCGCCATCACCGTCGAGAGCACGATCGCCCACTTGATCTGACTCTGCGTCTCGTTGATTCGCGTGGCCGAGAGCAAGACGGCCGCCTCCGGCCTTTCCGTGCCGCCGAAGACCGGCATGCGGAACATCCGCACCTGCACGGCGTTGCCGCCGATCGTGGCCCAACCCTTCTCGACACTGATCACGCCCTGCATCTTCGTAGAGGACTCCGGGGTGATGTCGGACAGCTCGCGTCCACCCTGAATATCTTTCGGGGATCCAGCCTTGCCGTCCTCCAGGCAGAACGCCGTCAGCACGTCGCCCGTCTTCTGGGTGCCCGGCAGATAGACCATCGTATTGAGATAGGTCTCCATCGACTCGATCATGGCGTCGCGGACCGCGAGTTTCTCCACCCGCAGCGTCTTGCGCTCCGTGATGATCACGCGCACCTTCGCGGCCCTGTCCGCGTCGTCCTTCACCGCCTTTTGCTTTTTCTGCAGCGCGGCTTCGCGCCGCGTGTACTCGGCGAGGCGCTTGACGTAGTCGTTGTGATAGCTGACGCAACGGCCGCTCAGCTGCCGCACCAGACCCGCGCCGCGCTTGTTGATCTCCGAGTCCAGCGTCTTGGAGACCTGCTGGTAGACGATCAGCCCCATGATGATGATCAACGCCGCCGAGACGCCGCTGATCACCAGCGCGAACTTGATCGACAGCGACATTCCGCTCGGCTTCAGCCCGCCCCGCGGATTGGCCATCTGCGACGAGTCCTCTTCGTCTCGCCGCGCGCGCTGCGCGCCGCTCTGCGGGCGACTACCCCGCTTGCGCCCGGTTCCCGCACCTCGTTTTTGCACCCCGCTCGGGCGTGCACTGCGGCGGCGCCTCGCCGGCTCAGCCACTCTGGCCTGCCCGGTCCGCGATGGTCTCGACCGCCATCACCCGGTTGCGCCCGGCCTCCTTGGCGCTGTAGAGCGCCAGGTCCGATTGCGCGACCAGCTCGCGCACGGTCAAGGCGTCGTACGGGAAGGTGGCAATGCCGAAGCTGGCCGTCACCTGCAGCGCCTTGCCATCGGTCATCACGCGATGCGCTTCCAGCCCAGAGCGCAGACGCTCTGCCAGTGTAATCGCATCTTGCTTGTTTGTTTCAGGAAGGATCAATGCGAACTCTTCACCACCGTAGCGGGCCACCACATCCATCTTGCGCACGCTGTCGTTGAACAGTTGTGCCGCTTCCTGGAGCACCAGATCGCCGATCAGGTGGCCGTAGGTGTCGTTGAAGCGCTTGAAGTGGTCGATGTCAAGTAAAACCAGGGAAACACAGCTCGGCTTGTCTTCCCCTTCGGTCTCTCCGGAGCCACCCTTGCGTCGATCGTTTTCGCGCTTGCGTCGATCCTCTGCCCGCCGGACCTCGGCGTCGAGATGGATATCGAAATGTCCGCGCGAATAGACCCGGGTCAGGTGGTCGATGATCGACCGATGATACAGCTGCGCGTTGTGCAAGCTGACGGCGATCATGTTCGAGAGCAACTTGAGAAACTCCAGGTCTTCACCCTGAAAGTCGCGGTCGCCCAGCTTGGGGCCGATGCACAGACAGCCCTTGAGATCCTGAAACGTGCCAAACTCGGCACGCACCAGCGGCAACAGCACCTCGATTCCGGCCTCCCCGATCTCCTTCAGCACCGGATGCTCGGCAAGCAATCCCGGCTCCTCTGAAAGCAGGATCGGCTCGGCGGCATCCACCAGCAACCGTCCCAGCGCGCTGTCGATCTCGAACGAGATCTTCGGCAGCTTGCGGCTCTTGCCCTGCAGCCGGATCGTCGGGCTCGAAAAGTCGGTCTGCCGCATGAAGAAAACGCGCAGGATGCCGAACTGCCCCATCACCATGCTCATCGAGTAGGACTCGATATTCTCGATGTCCAGGCTCTTGGCATTGATCTGCTTGGCGACCTCGACGATCGTCTGAAAATCGAGATCCTTCTTCTTGATGATCCGCTCGCGCGAGTCGATCCAGTCGATGATGTGCTGGGCAGACTCGTCCTGGAATGCGTCCATCACGCGGCTGACGACGTCGTCTCGCGTCAGCGTTTGGCCAGTCATCGAGGGGAGCTCAAGCTACAATGATTCCAAAGAGGAACAGGGTCCCCAGGCCCAGACCGCCGGCAAGCAAACCGGCGACCAGATCGTCGCATACAATTCCCCAGCCGGCAGGTAATTCTTCAACCTTCCGTACTGGCAAGGGCTTGAGGATATCAAAAAAGCGGAACAGCACAAAGCTCAAGCCGGCCGCCCAGTAGCTGGCGGGCAGAAAACAAGCGGTCAAGAAGTAGCCCGCCACCTCGTCCAGCACGAATGGCTGGGGGTCCTTGGTCTGGAAATGCGCCTGGGCCCAGTACCCCAGCGGCACGGCAATCACGGTGGTCGTCAGCGCAATCCCGGCGAGCACCGGTAGCTGCGCCAGAGAAAATGTCAGCAGCAGCAGATGGCAGCCCAGCGCCCCCAGCGTGCCCATCGTACCGGGCGCATGGGGCGAAAGTCCGAGCCCGAAAAAGGTGCAGAGCGCCACGCCCAGACCCACGCGCAACTAGCTGACCTCCAGCAGGATCTTGCGGCCCTCGCGCAGGTAGACCCAGCCCGAGAGCAATGTCGTGGCCAGCATGACCCAGACCGAGACGCGGGTCAGCGTCAGCGCCCACGGTGTATCGCTCAGGTTGGCCGTGACGTAGAGCGCCGAACCGATGGCGAAGCACTGCGTGAACATCTTGAACTTGCCCGCGATCAACGCGCCGAACTCGTGGCCTCGGGCCTCGATGAACCCACGCAGACCGTTGACCAGGAACTCGCGCGCCACGACCAGCACCACCACCCAGGCCGGAATGAACACCTCGGGCTTGCCGGGCCAGACCGGGATCGTCGCCAGAAAGATGAGCGCGCCGCAGGTCATCACCTTGTCGCAGAACGGATCGGCGATCCGCCCGAAGTCGCTGGTCATGTCGAAGGTCCGTGCGACCCAGCCGTCGAGCACGTCGGTCAGGCCCGCGACGATGAACAGCACGAACGCGATGTTCAGCAACAGCTGTCGGCTCAGTTGCCAGCCGTCCGGCCAGTGCTGTGGCGTCTCGCCCAGCATCATGCAGGCGAAGAAGATACCCGCCATGACGAGCCGGCCGACCGTCAGTTTGTTCGCCAGGTTCATCTAGCCCGGAATATTCATCAGGCGATGCTGGCGACCAAATCGACGCCATCCAGCGAATCGATTCGCACGCGCACGAACTGCCCCGACTCGAGCCCGTCGCCCTGAACCAGCACCACCGGGTCGACATCGGGCCCCTCGGACGTGGTGCGTGCGATGAACGTGTCCGGCCGGTCGGACAGGCCGTCGATCAGCGCCAGCTCCGTGCCGCCGACGCGCGCCGCGTGCGATCGGTCGAGTGCGGTGCGGCCCGCCGCCATCAGCGCCTCGAAGCGCGCCTGCTTGACGTCGTCGGGCACCTGGCCCGGTAGGTCGCCGGCCGGCGTGCCCTCCTCTTGACTGTAGAGAAAGACGCCGAGCCGCTCGAACGCCAGCTCCTCCTGCAGATCGAGCACCGCCTGGAAATGGGCATCGGTCTCGCCCGGAAAGCCGACGATGAAGGAGGTCCGCAGCACCAGCCCTTCGATCTTCTCGCGCAGACCGCCGAGCAGCTTCCGCGTGGAGTCCAGGTCGCTGGGACGGCACATCGCCTTGAGCATCTCGGGGTGGGCGTGCTGAATCGGCATGTCCAGATACGGGATCAGCTTGGGCTGTTCGGTGATCACGCGCACCAGCCCTTCCGGCATCTTGCCCGGATACAGATACCAGAGCCGCAGCCAGGCCAGGTCCTCGATCTCGCAGAGCTGTTCCAGCAGCGGCGCGATGCTGCGCTTGCCCTCGAGGTCCACCCCGTAGTGCAGGGTGTCCTGACTGATCACGTTCAGCTCCCGCGCACCGCTGGCCACCAGCTCGCGCGCCTCGGCCACCACCGCCTCGATCGGCTTGGAGCGGAAGCGCCCCCGGATCGACGGAATCGAGCAGAAACTGCAGGTCTTGTCACAGCCCTCGCTGATGCGCAGATAGGCATAGTGCTGGGGCGTCAGCCGCAGCCGCGCCGCCTCGATCGTCAGCACCGCCCCGGGATCGGAGACACGCACCGGCACGCCTTCGATTCGACCCGCGTA
This sequence comes from uncultured Planctomycetota bacterium, assembly GCA_964566865.1. Lineage (GTDB taxonomy): Bacteria > Planctomycetota > JACQVV01 > JACQVV01 > CAZANL01 > CAZMLI01. Next base: position 539 of record CAZMLI010000021.1, on the reverse strand, counting down.
CAGCTCGCGCAAGAAGCGGTCGATCTTGGGGTACTCGTTGAAACCGATCCAGGCGTCGACCTCCGGCATGTCGTCGACCAGCTGCGTCGCGTAGCGCTGCGTCAAGCAGCCAGTGGCGATCAGATAGCGGCAGCGGCCCTCGGTCTTGTAGGCCGACATCTCCATCAGGGTGTCGATCGATTCTTCCTTGGCCCTGTCGATGAAGCCACAGGTATTGACGATCAGGATCTCGGCGTCATTGGGGTCGGCCGTCGGCACAAAGCCCCCGGAGGCCAGCGTGCCCATGATCTTCTCGGAGTCGACGAGGTTCTTCGGGCAACCCAGCGAGATGATCCCCACGGTCGGCCCGGTTGCGGTATCTGTCAGCATCTGAGGGATTGTACCCCAGATGTGGCTAATGCAAAATTATCCCGGCTAGCCGACGCGGAACAGCCTGCGCGCGGCCGGGGCCGTCTTGAGCTTGAGCAGGCCAATCGGGCCGGAGACGGCGTAGAGCAGGAAGATGCCCGCCACCGCGTAGGCCGGAAACTGGACCAGCG
>CAZMLI010000020.1:5948-23386 GCA_964566865.1 uncultured Planctomycetota bacterium | reverse complement strand
TCACCTGCACCTCGCCGAAGCGGCCGACCATGATGTTGGCCGGCTTGAGGTCGCGATGAATCACATCCCGGCTGTGGGCAAAATCCAGCGCGTCACAGACCTTGACCAGGATCTGTAGCAGCGGGATCAGCCGCCCTGCCGCCGAGTCGAGTACCTGCTCCAGCGTGCGCCCCTCGACCCGCTTCATCGTGAAGTAGATCTGCTGGTCCGCGGTCATGCCCAGCTCGTAGAGCGGCACGATGTTGGGGTGTTCGAGCTGGCCGGTGACCTGCGCTTCGCGAATGAACTTGGCCAGCGTGCCGGGGTCCGAGCGGCCCAGAATCACCTTCGCCGCCAGCTCGCGGCCCAGGTCGGTATCGGTGACCTGCAGCACCTCGCCCATGCCGCCCGCGCCGAGGTGGCCCGTCACCGGGTAGCGGCCCAGCTTCCGGGTTGCCTGCTCGCCTGGTTGGCCGTCGGTCTGGCTGGACGGGATGGTCTGGGCCAGCGCGACCGTCAGCCCACTGCGCGCGAGGATCTCACGCAGCGTCTGGGCCTCCTGGTTTTCTGCTGGCATCGCTCGTGGCGATGATAGCAAAATCAGTCGGGCATTGTCGGGAGGGCAGGAAGCGGGATCTCGGTCTCGGCTCGGCAGAGCCTCGCCCTCCCACTTTGCGCCTCCTGGTGCTTCAGTGCTTCTGCTGAAGCGCCTTCAACTGCTTGCGCAGGGCGCCGCGGGTGTCGTAGCGCCGGCACTCCTGTAGCCAGGCGCCCATCTCGCCGCGCGAGCCATGCCGCCCGGCGAGGCGCGCCAGGTCCAGGTAGGTCTCGGCGAGCAGGGCTTGCGCGCGCGGGTTATTGGGGGAAATGCGCAGTACTTCGCGGAAGCGGCTGGCTGCGTTGATCAGGGCCAGTCTTGCCTGGCTGGGGTCGGGCTGGTCGCCGGACTGCAGCGTTCGGCCGGCGGTGCGGGCGGCCATTCCGCTGATGAACAGGCGCTGGATGTTGCGGGCGGCGCTCTCGCGTTTGACGGTCAGGGTCGTGGCTCTGCGATCGGCCTGGATGGCCAGGACGCCGGTCAGCAGGGCGAGAATAATGGTCGTCGAGAGCAGCATGCCGAGCAGCATCGGGTGGCGGGTGACCCAGCGCGAGATCCTGACCGGCAGGCTGTCGGGGTAGACGGAGACCGGTTCGCCTTCGAGGTAGGCGGTCAGGTCTTCGCGCAGCGGGGTCGCGGCCGGGTAGCGGTCGTTCGGATCGGGTTGGATCGCCTTGCGGCAGATCGCCACCAGCGCCGGCGGACCGTCTTCGGGCAGCGGGTTGGTCTGGCCGGTGCGTGACATCTTGATCGTCTCGGCGATGTTGGATCGCAGGTAGGGCGGGGTGCCGCTGAGGATCTCGAACAGGATGCCGCCGAGGCCGTGCACGTCGGTGCGTTCGTCCTCCAGCTCGTAGCGCGCTTGTTCGGGCGCCAGGTAGGCCGGGGTGCCGACCACCTCGAACTCGGCCGCGAGCCGGCAGAGCTTGGGGTCGGTGTGCGCGCCGCCGATCAGGCTGGAGAGGCCCCAGTCGAGCAACATCACCTCGCCGAAGCGTCCGACCATCACGTTGGCCGGTTTGATGTCGCGGTGCAGCACGCCGCGCGAGTGGGCGTAACGCACGGCCTGGCAGATGCTGACGAGGACCTGCACCAGCTGGTTGGTGCTGACCGGTTGTCCGGGATCGTTGCGGCGGGCGATCAGCTCCTTGAGCGTCTCGCCATGCACGCGTCGCATGATGGTGAAGGCGGCGCCGTGGGGCGAGTGGCGGATGTCGTAGATCGGGATGATGTTGGGATGATCCAGCTGACCGGTCGACTCGGCCTCGGCGAGGAAGCTGACCGCGGCGGTGGGCTGGTTGCTGGCGAGGTCGGCGAACTTGATCGCCACACCGCGCCCGAGCCGTTGATCGTCCGCGGCGAAGACCAGCCCCATGCCGCCGCTGGAGATGATCTCCCGCAGCAGATAGCGCCCCAGCAACAGATCGCCGGATTTGGGCGGCGTCACCAGGGCCTGGTCTCGGCGGTCGGAGCTCATCGCGGGCTCAGCGGATCGCCGCACGCAGGTTGTCCGGCAGCTTGCAGGGCCGATGCTGGGTGTCGAGGCAGGCCAGCATGGTGTGGCCGGTCACGAGCAGCTTGTCCTGCCGGAGAATTTCGTAGTCGAAGCGCAGGCGAACCTTGCGCAGCTCGCTCAGGGTCGTGCGCACCGTCAGCAGGTCGTCGTAGTGCGCTGCCGCGCGGTAGCGGCAGGAGACCTCGACGACCACCAGATAGAAGCCGAGCGCTTCCATCTGGGCGTAGCTCATGCCGCGCGCGCGCAGCGCCTCGGTCCGGCCGATCTCGAAGTAACGCAGGTAGTTGGCATGATAGACCAGGCCCATCTGGTCGGTCTCTTCGTAACGGACTCGCACCTCTGTTTCGAACGGCGCCATCAGTCGGTCAGCCCGTGTTCTTTGATCGCGCGGTAGCCCATGAATCCGAACAGCAGCGCGACCGACGCGGTCAAGGCGGAGGTCATCCGGATGTCCAGCGCCCAGCCGATCTTCGGGCCGCGGCTGGTGACGATGATCAGGATCACGCACCACCAGAACGAGGTGGCGTAGGACAGCAGCGTCGCGGTCAGCACGGTCGGGGCGAGCGCCGACCAGAACAGGCACTGCGTGATCTCCATCACCAGGAAGACGCCGATGAAGGTCAGGTACCACCAGAACGCGCTGGGGTGGAGCTCGGTCAACGAGAAGAGCCAGATCGGCAGGCTGGTCGAGCAGAACAGCAGCCCATAGAGCAGCAGCGAGCAGAACTTGCCCCGGTACAACCGTGCGGGGGAGAGACCGGTCGCGGCCAGCAGCGTCAGGGTATGGTTGGCGCGTTCGTGGGCGAAGGCGGCCGAGGAGATGGCCGGCAGCAGCAGGCCGAGCGTCACGGCCTGAATCCAGAAGATCAGCTGGAAGGCGAAGTCGGCCGCATTCCTGCCGACGGTGCCCACGCCCTTGTAGCCCGTGAACAGGATGGACATCAGCGTGATGCTCTGCAGGATCGGCGGGATGCAGAAGATCAGATAGGTCCAGATCCCGCGCATCCTCGAGAGCATTTCTCGTCCGACGATCGGACCCAGCATGATCAACCAGGACGGCCGGATCTCGGCGGTGCGGTCGCTCATGGCTCGTAGAGCAGCCGGCTCGGCCGCATCCGTCGGACCTTGACCTGCTCGCCGTCGGGTTGTCGGCTGCGCAACGGGATCTCGGCCGCCTGCATCTTGGCCTCGATGCGCAGCCGGGCGTGCGCCAGCGGGCCGTCGTAGGTGGCGACCAGCTCGCTGCCGACGCGTCGCAGGTTGGAGAACCCCTCGGTCTTGCTCAGCAGGTAGGCGGCCTGTGGCAGTTGTCGCGGCAGCACCGGCTGAATCCGCACGAAGGTCTGCTGGCCGAGCCGCCCGGAAATCTGCTCGACCAGCTCGCTGGGCAGCAGGATGCCGTCTTCGAGCACCGCGACCATGCCCGCCAGATCGCTCAGCCGGGCTGGGTTGGAGGTGTGAATGATGACGATCTTGCCCATGCCAGCCAGCTCGCGGATGATCTCGGTGCAGACCAGGCGGATCGACTCCTGTTCCTCCTTCTCCTGCTGTTCCCGAGCCAGCTCCTGCTCGAAATTCTGCTCGGGCAGTAGCTCACGCGGCGCCAGCTGCTCCAGCTTGTCGAACGGTCGGTCGAGCAGCAACATCTGCGGGTCGGAGAGCAGCGCGCGAGCCAGGGAGAGGCGTGCCCGCTCGGCGGGCGCAAGCTCGGTCAGCCAGCGGTCGGCCAGCGGGAGCAGGTCGAACAGCTCCATCATCTCCTGCGGCAGGCGGGCGGCGCGCTGGCGCTCGAAGCCGTACATCTGGGCGAACGAGGTCAGGAACTCGCCCGCGGTGACGCGTGGGTAGCTGCCGAACTCGGCCGGCATGTAACCGACCTGACGGCGATAGGACCAGCGGTCCTCGCGCAGCGAGATGCCGCCCAGGCGGGCGTCGCCTTCGGTGGGTGCTTGCACGCCCGAAAGCACCTGCAGCAGCGAACGCCCGGTGACCTTCGGCGCAGCCTTCAGCGCCAGCACGGTGCCGGCCTGGAGCTCGAGGTTGACCTCCTTGAGGTAGATCCGCCCGGACTGGACGAAGGACAGCTTCTCGACCAGCAGCTCGGTCATCGGTGGGTCCGAACCAGCTCGAGTTCTGGCGGGCGAGAGATGCGAAAGCCGGGGCCCTCGCCCTTCCCTTTCGCCTGGTCGTTCGGCTCGACCAGGCGCAGGCGCGTGAGGACTTTTCCTCGGGAATCGAGATAGATCTTGCCGGTGCTGATCAGGGACGGACGTCGCGTCGATTGAGCATCCCAGTCGCCGGTGCGAGGGTTGTAAAGTTCGAAGACGACCTGGGCTTTCTCGTGGTCGCGGTGGACCTGCCAGTCGAACCGCAGGTCGATCGACCGGGCGCTTCGCGTCTGGGGCGGCAGGGTGAATGCCTGCTGGTAGACACTGTAGCGCGGCTTCTTCTCGTCATCGCCTCTTTGCACTGCTCGCATCACCTCGCTGCGAACCAGGCCGAGCGGAATCGTGGTCCCGTCCTTCTCTTGCGGCAGGCTCAGCGGAATCTGCACGATCCACAGCCGGTAATGGCGATGTGAGGACCAGTTGACGAGCGGGCGCAACAGGGGCTCGGTCTTCTCCAGGAAGACCAGGTAGCCGCAGTACTGCGACGAGACGGGCAACGCGAGCTGCCACGGGTGTTTCGGATTGGTGTGGTGGTCGACCTTCCAGTCATCGAGTGTTTTCAGCAGCAGCCTCAGGCTCTTCTCGGGAGTGCTGTTGAGCCTGGCGCTGAAGCTGCCGGGTTTGCTGCGGTTCCAGCTAACAGTGCCGGCGGTCTGGCCCAGCACGCAGAACGCTTGAGTGAACTTCTCGAGGCCGCCGCCGACCTCGCCGCTGACGGTCTCGCTGTCGGTCTTGATCTTCAACGTCGCCCGGATCGGCGCGGCCTGGCGCAGGCGCCGCGCGAGCATGTAGTTCTTACCGGTCAGATAGAGCGTGACCTGGTCGAGGTAGGTCTGGGTCCCCTGCACCGAGCGTGAGTGGAAGCCGAGATGGTCCTCGTCCAGCGGCGGGTGGCTGACCAGGTCGTTCTGGCGGAACTGGATGCGGGTTTTGACCCTGCCCGGGGCGTAGGCCATGAAGTAGGTCCACTCCGAGGCCAGCGTGGCGTCCGAGCGCTGGTAGCGAATCGTCAGGCTCTGCCAGTGGGTCCCGCGGTTGAGCAACAGACGCGCCAGCACCGGCGCCGACAGCGCGAAGACCAGCACGATGCTCGGCAGCACCAGCAGGACCTTGGGCGAGCGTTCCAGCTTGCGCACCAGGAACCAGCTACCCGCGGTCAGCATCAGCAGGTAGCAGCCCAGGTAAATTGCGATCCAGCCCAGGAAGCCGGACTTGCCGGTCCGCTCGAGGTACTTGCGAATGGGCTCGGCCAGCTCGCCTGTCGGCTCGAAAGCGGTCGGCGGGTTGGTGATGTGGAGCAGGAATCGCTCCCGAGCTGACCAGTAGATCATCGGTGGACGCGACAGGTCGTAGCCGCAGAAGACGACCCGGCCGAGCCCGAGACTGTGATGGGCCACGATCGGCTGTCCCTCTGCATTCCACAGCAGGGCCTCGCCGGTCAGTGTGCCGGTGGTGATGCGGAACGGCGCCGTCTTCTTGGCGGGCGTTTCGTCGAGCATGCGCCAGGCGACCTGCAGATCGTCTTGTGCCAGCTTGCGGTCGCGCACCGGCAGCAGGCTGGAGGCGAAGGCGCCGAGCGGCTTGTCGGCGTCGGCCGAGTTGGCGGAGAAGATCAGCTCGCCGCCGTTGCTGATCCACTCGCGCAACGCTTGTTGCTGTGCGGTCGAGAGCCGGTCCAGCGGATAACGACAGGTCAGGATCTGCTGGAACGCATCGTAGCCCTCCGACCGGTCCGGCAGTGGTGAGTCGGCGGGATGGTGGATCACCGTCGCCTGCGACGGCAGCCGGCGGGCGTCGGCGAAGTTCTGCAGGTTGGGGTGGCCGAGCAGCAGCACCCGGTGGTGTTTTCCGTCGAGCGGCACCAGCTCGAACTTCTTCTCGGCCAGGGTGGTCTTGCCACGCTTGAGCCGGACCGTCAGCCGGTCATCGGCGGTCGGCCGGTTGCGCTGGTAACAGTAGATCGTCACCTGACGCCGGGTCAGCTTGGCCAGCTTTATCGGGCTGATCCAGCTCGAGGCCTGGCGCGAATTGACGATCTCGACTTCCCCTTCGCCTTCGGGGCCGGCGTACTCGAAGCGAACGAAGACCGGGTACCAGCCGCCCTGGATCGCATGAATCTCGCGCTTGCCGAAGGAGAAGACCTCGAAGCTCTTGACCTCGGCCGCCGCGGGCGAGGCGAGCAGCAGGAGCATGGGCAGGAAACGAAGGCACTTCACGCGCTGATTGTAAGCCATAGCCGCCGGCAGGGCGAGGTGGGGTTGGGGCTAACTAGATCACGCGCATCAGGTCGAGCTCGCAGGCTGCGACCGGATAGGGCAGTCCGAAGGCGGTGATCACCTCGGGGTGGAGCTCGCCGAGCAGGCCGGTGCGTTGCTCGCCGGTCTCCAGTTCTGCGGTGCGGCCTTCGATGAAGCTGCGGTGCGCGACGGGGGCGTAGGTGCCCTGCCAGCCGAGTTCGTGCAGCAGGCCGTCGAGTGTCGCGCGCAGCTTGTCGTAGCCGGCGTCGGGGCCCATCACGATGAAGGCCAGCCGGCGAATCTCGCGGGTGCCGGTCTCTTGCTCGGCGTCGATGTGGACCACGTTGCCGATCTCGAACAGCCGCAGTGGCGCGGGCTTGCGCTTGTTCTGCTCGAGCAGTTCCAGCAGACCGCTGCGCAGGTGGGTCCGGATCAGGTTCAGGTCGGCCGACTTGGGGTTGGCCAGCTTGGCGTGTTGTTCGCCGGGTTCGGTGCGCAGCCGGCGGAAGTGATTTTCCTCGGTCTGCTGCATCAGCGTCAGCACCTCGTCGAAGCCCAGGCCGAGCATCGCGGCGCGCACGCGGTTGGAGAGCGTCTCCTCGGGGCGCTCCAGTGCGGGCGTCACCGAGGGGATGATCTGCATGTCGAAGTTGGGGTAGCCGTAGCCGATGGCCACGTCTTCCATCAGGTCGACCGGATGTTTGACGTCGCTGCGAAAGGCGCTGTAGGTCAGGGTGAAGCGGTCGGCGTCGTCCTCGTGGGGCGTCATGTCGAGCCGCATGCGCTCGATCACCTCGCGCAGTCCGGCTTCGTCCAGCTCCAGACCGAGCCAGCGGTTGGTCGCGTCCAGCGAGAGGTCGATCGTGCGGGGGGTGAGGTCGGGTGTGGTGACCGCGGCGACCTGGACCGACTTGAGCGTGCCGCCCATCTCGATCATCGAGGCGACCAGTGTATTGAGCGTGCGTTCGACGTCGACCTGGGTGATGCCGGTGACGTCGATGAACAGTCGCTCCGAGCCGACCCGCAGCCGGGTCTCGTCGCTGTTGATGATCGGCGGCATCGAGAGCACCTGGCCCGTGCTGTCGATCAGCAGCGGGTATTCGCTGAACTCGGCGAGCAGGTGGGCGTAGGCCATGCCCTTGGGATGCGCCTCGAGCACCTGCTGCGGGGTCATCAACTGGTCGGGCATTCCGAGCGGGCGGAAGGTCAGCGCGTCGGGTCGGATGGTCTTGTACTGGATCGGCGGCGTCACCGTGGAGAGGTCGTAGATCCCGATCGAGGACAGCTTGCGGTCGCGGCCGATGCCCCAGTGCAGGTTCTCCTGCAACTTCATCAGGTCGCGCAGCCCTTCGGGGGTCAGCGGCGCGATCGTCACCTCGGCGCAGGCAATGTGCGGGCGGTAGCTGTCGGCATTTTCGAGTGCGGGGTCGACGCTGACGCTGATCTCTCCCGGCTGCACGTCGTGCGACGGCAGCCCGGTCTCGATCCCGAGGAACCCCTTGATCGCGCGGGCCAGGCCGCCTGGATCGAACAGGTCGGGGCGGTCGGGCAGCAGGTCGAGGCGCACGACCTCGTCGGTGCCGATGGCCTCGAAGTCCGGCGCGTTCTCGTCTTGTTCGTGTCCGCAGAAGCCGCAGCGGCGCGGCGGGTCGTCGCGTTCGAGCGCCTCGCTCGAGCCGTGGCAGACCGGGCAGTCATAGAGCACCATCTGCGTGGCGTCCTCGACGTCGCAGCCGAGCGACTCGAGGATGTCGACCAGCTCTTCGATCGACTTGTCCTGGCCCAGGTGGCCGATCAGCCGTTTGACGCTGATGCCGATTACTGGCATAGCGGTGTCCCTCTCAGCCAGTCGAGATCGGAGCGGTACAGTTCGCGGATGTCTTTCAGGTTGAAACGCAGCATCGCCAGCCGCTCCAGGCCCAGGCCCCAGGCCAGTACGGGCACCTGGCAGCCGAGCGGTTCGGTCACCTCGGGGCGGAAGACACCGGCGCCGCCGAGCTCCATCCAGGCCTGCTTGGGTTCGAACCAGACGAAGACCTCGGCCGAGGGCTCGGTGTAGGGGAAGAAGGCCGGCTTGAACTTGACCTTGTCGAATCCCATCTGACGGTAGAACTCGGCCAGCGTGCCGAGCAGATAACGAAAGCTGGCCTGCTCGTCGATGATGATGCCGTCGACCTGGGTGAACTCCGGCAGGTGCTTGTAGCTGATCGTCTCGTTGCGGAAGACCCGCCCGATGCAGAATACCTTGCGTGGCGGCTTGGGGTCGCGGGCCACCTCGCGCACGGTCGTCGAGGTGGTATGGGTCCGGGCCACTGCGCGCGATGCTTCGGCCGGATCCCACTGATAGCCCCAGCCGTCGGAGCCGGTCTGGCCGCCGTCCTGATGGGTCTCTCGCACCGCCTGGCAGACGGCGTCGTCCGGCAGCGCGAGCGTCTCGGGGCGCGACAGGTAGAAGGTGTCCTGCATGTCGCGGGCGGGATGGTCCTGTGGCTGGAACAGGGCGTCGAAGTTCCAGAAGGCGCTCTCGACGTGGGGGCTGACCGCCTCGCTGAAGCCCATGCGCAGGAAGGCTTCGCGGGTTTCCTGCAGGATGCGCACCATTGGATGAACCTTGTGCGGGTGGGCGGTCTCGGCCGGCAACGTCACGTCGTAGGGCCGCAACTGAATGTCCTTCCAGGCGCCGCTGGCCAGGTCTTCGGCCGTCAACTGATTGCGCAGGTCGGTCACGGTCACGCCGGCGTCGAGCAGCGCTTTGCCGGCTTCGGTCAGGCTAGCCCAGCGCACGCGGCGGGGTTTGATCTTGATTTTGTGGCCAGCCAGTTCGCGACCCTTGAGCAGGTCGTGCAGGGACGGGCTGCCGTCGTGTGCCGAGGAGGGCAGGTCCTGGCGGCCGTGCTCGGCGAGCAGCTCGAGGAATGCCTCGTCGGGCGCCTGCGTTCCGATCGCACCCTTGCCGGCGTCGGTCAGCACCAGCTGCTTGCCTTGCTTGGAGATCCAGCCGCGCAGCGCGCCGTACTTGATGATGTCGCCCATCGCGGCGTCGTTGCTGCGGGCCCAGGCAGCGACCTCGGGCATCGACTGCTCGCCGCCCGCTGCTTCGAGCATGGCGAGCGCGCGCCGCTCCGGAACCTCCGGCAGGTCAGCCGGCTGGCCTTCACCGAGCAGCGCCTCCGAATATTCCTGCAGCTCGATCGTGATCCAGCCCTCGGAATCGAACATCTCCAGCGTGGCCGAGACCAGGGCCTGGTCCAGGTCGGTGTCCTGACACAGCTGCTTCACCGATTGGGCTCCGGGTGCCTGCGAAAGGGCGACCAGCACCGCATTTTGATTGGGGTCGAGACGGGACATAGGCGGGAAGTATACGGGGCGGCGGACGGTTGTCGAGCCGTTACTTGGCCTGCGCTTTACCCGACTTTGCGGTCCAGATCGCGCGGTCGATCGCCCAGCTGTAGGCGGCGTCCGGCGCTTCGATCGAGCGATACCAGGCGATCTCGCGCTCGTAGACCGTGGCCTCGTCGTAGATGCCATCGTAGTGCTGCAGCTCGTGGTACAAGACGCCGCCGAGGTTGATCCAGGCGAAGGCCAGCTTCTGTCGTTCGCTGGCCGTGACGCTCTGGCCACTGAAGAAGTGCGCTTGAGGATTTGTCAGCGCTTTCTGCTCGATATAGATGCGGTGGACCATGTTCAGCGTATTGACGTAGACCGCCCAGCGGTTGCCCCGTAGCGCGGGCACGACCCAGATCCTGCCCCGGTACTGCAGCTGGAACAGCCGGTCCGCCAGCTCGGGCTTGCCCAGCTCGCGCAGCTGTTCGAGCATCGCGTCGAACCCGTCGCTTTCGGCTTTGTGACTCGCGTCGAGCTGGTAGGCGTCGTCGCCGGCCAGTCGCTCGTTCTTGACCTGGCTTATCTTGAGCACGATCAGGTAGGTCCCCAGGCCGATCAGCAGCGCGACCAGGATCCGACCGGCTTGTTTCATGACGACCTGGCAAGCTGGCCGCAGGCGGCCGCGATGTCGTCTCCGCGCTGTCGGCGAATGGTGCAGGGGATGCCCGATCCCTCGAGGATCTCGTGGAAGCGGTTGATCGAGTCGGGCAGCGGACGCGCCAGCTGCGGGATGCGCGCGACCGGGTTCCAGGGGATCAGGTTGACCTTGTAGGGGCGTCGCTGGATCAGCTTGGCCAGCTGACGGGCGTGCTGCGGCTGGTCGTTTTCGTGCGCGAGCAGGACATACTCGATGGTCACGGTCCGGCCCGCGCTCTCGCGAAACTGCTCGGCGTCGGCCAGCAGGTCGGCGAGCGTGGCGCGTTGCGGGTAGGGGACCAGCTGATTGCGCAGCTCGTCGGTCGGCGCGTGCAGCGAGAGGGCCAGGCCGAACTGCAAGCCGGTCTCGGCCAGCTGCGGGATCTTGCCGCTGATGCCGACCGTCGAGACGATGATGCGCCGGGCGCCGAAGTTGAACCGCTCGGGATTGTTGAGCGCGCGGATCGCGGCGATCAGCGGTTTGAGGTTCAGCAAGGGCTCGCCCATGCCCATGAAGACGACGTTGCTCAACTTGTACTTGGGCGCCAGGTGGCGCTGGATCAGCAGGAACTGGGCCAGGATCTCGTCCAGCGTCAGGTTGCGCTGAACGCCGTCCAGTCCGCTGGCGCAGAAGACGCAGCCGATCGGGCAGCCGACCTGCGAGGAGATGCAGGCAGTGCGTCGGTCGCCATCGGGGATCATCACGCTCTCGACGAGCAGGCCGTCGGCCAGGCGAATGACGAACTTGATCGTGCCGTCGCGGCTGGTGTGCGCCTTGTCGAGGGTCGCGGCGGTGATGCCGGCAGCATCGGCCAGGCTGCGACGCAGCTCGGCCGGCAGGTTGGTCATCTGTTCGAAGTCGGTCTCGAAGCGCTGATAGACCCACTCGTCGATCTGGTCAGCGCGGTAGGCCGGCTGACCCAGGCTGGAGAGCAATGATGCCAGCACCGGGCGGGGGGCGCCCAATAACGGTGCTGGCGCTTGCTCAGGCACTCTCCCGCCGCTCAGAGGCGTCCGGCACCGGGGGCAAGGCACAGGGTGCCTCGCCCAGGACCATCTCGCGGTTGATCGAGACCTTGGTGATGTCGTCGCGGCTGGGCATCTCGTACATGATGTCCAGCATCAGGGCTTCGACGAGCGAGCGAATCGCGCGCGCGCCGGTCTCCTTGGCGATCGCCTGCTTGGCCAGTTCGTCGAGCGCATCGTCGCTGATGACGAGCTCCTTCTCCTCCATCTGGAAGAACTTCTCGTACTGGCGGATGATCGCGTTGCGCGGATCGGTCATGATCCGTTTCAGGTCTTCTTCGGTCAGCGGCAGCAGCGCAGTGACGATCGGCAGGCGTCCCATCAGCTCGGGGATCATCCCGTAGCCGATCAGGTCCTCCACCTCGACGGCGGCGAGCAACTCGCTCAACTCTTGGGTCTGCGCCTGCTTCTCCTCCGGCACGAAGCCGATCATCTTGCGGCCGATCCGGCGGGCGGTGATCTGGTCCAGTCCGACGAATGTGCCGCCGCAGATGAAGAGGATGTCGCGGGTATCGATCTGGATGTAGCTCTGCTCGGGGTGCTTGCGTCCGCCTTGCGGTGGGATGTTGGCGATGGTGCCTTCGAACATCTTCAGCAGCGACTGCTGCACGCCCTCGCCCGAGACGTCGCGGGTGATCGAGACGTTCTGTGAGGTGCGCCCGATCTTGTCGATCTCGTCGATGTAGAGGATGCCGCGCTGGGCGCGGTCGAGGTCGAAGTCGGCCGCCTGCAGCAGCTTCAGCAGCAGGTTCTCGACATCCTCGCCGACATAACCGGCCTCGGTCAGGGTGGTGGCGTCGCCGATCGCGAACGGCACATCGAGGATGGTTGCCAGCGTGCTGGCCAGCAGCGTCTTGCCGCAGCCGGTGGGGCCGATCAGCAGCACGTTGGACTTGTCCAGCGAGACCTCCGACTCGTCGACGCGAGAGAGGATGCGCTTGTAGTGGTTGTGCACGGCTACCGAGAGCACCTTCTTGGCTTGTTGCTGGCCGATGACGTACTTGTCGAGGCGCTCCTTGATCTCCTTCGGCTTGGGCAAGGTGCGCACGTTCAGGCCGACGTCGGACAGCACCGGGTCTCCCTGCTTGCGCAGCTCCTCCATCATGATCGAGTTGCAGAGGTCGATGCACTCGTTGCAGATGTAGATGTCCGGCGGCCCGGCGATCAAGCTGTCCACCATCTTGCGGCTCTTGCCGCAGAAAGTACAACGTTCTTGTCCTGCCTTGCGATCACGCGCCATACTGCTCTCCTATGCGTCGTTGGACGAGTCGGTGTCGACCTTCAACGTTGTCAGCACCTCGTCTACGAGGCCGTAAGCCTTTGCTTCTTCTGCGCCCAGAAAGAAATCACGATCCGAATCGCTGGCGATCTTCTTTTTGTCCTTACCTGTATGGTGCGCCAGGATGTCGTACAGCGTGTCCTTCATCCGCAGAATTTCTTCGGCGTGGATCGAGATGTCCGCCGCCGTGCCCTGCATTCCGCCCCAGGGCTGATGGATCATCACCCGCGAGTTGGGCAGCGTGTAGCGCTTACCAGCGGTGCCGGCGGCGAGCAGGATTGCGCCCATGCTCGCGGCTTGACCGATGCAGTAGGTGGCGACGTCGCACTGCACGAACTGAATCGTGTCGTAGATCGCCATGCCGGCGGTGACCGATCCGCCCGGGCAGTTCAGGTAGAGGCTGATGTCCTGCTTCTTGCCCTCCATCTGCAGAAACAGCATCTGGGCGATCACCACGTTGGCCACCTGGCTGTTGATCTCGGTGCCGAGGAAGATGATGCGATCTTTCAGTAGCCGCGAGTAGATGTCGTAGGAGCGCTCGCCGCGCCCAGTCTGCTCGATCACATAAGGCGTCGGATAATATTCGGAGCGAATGTCGTTCATGGTTATCCCTTGGTTTGTTCTGCAGGGGTTGCCTCTGTGGGCTGGTTGATCTTCGCGTTCTCGCGCAGGAATGCGCGAACCTTCTGGGTGGCGATCTGGCTGGTCAACTGGTCGATCGCGCCGCTCTTCTCGAGGCGCTGACGCATCTGATTGGGCCACATCTGATTGGACTGGGCCAGCGACTTGATCCGCTCCTCGACCTCGTCTTCGGAGACTTCGAGCGCCTCGCCCTCGAGCTTGGCGATCTTGTCGATGATCAGGCCGCGCCGCACCTTCAATCGCACGACCTCTTCCCGCTCGCCCTGGGCCGCGGTCAGCTTCTCGTGGATCTCGTCTTCGGGCAGGCCCTCGCGCCGCATCTCCAGCTCTTCCATGTGCTGCACGCGCTCGCGCTCGGCCTTGAGGATGGCGTCCGGGATCTCGAACTCGGTGCGTTCGAGCAGGATGTCGAGCAGCTTCTCCTCGACCTGCGCCTCGGCTTCGTGCTCGAGGTTGTGCTCGAGGTTGTGCCGCACGCGGTCGCGCAGGGCAGACTCGTCATCACAGCCGAACTCGTTGCAGAAGGCCTCGTCGAGCTCGGGCAGTTCGAGCCGCTGGTGGGCGCGAATCGTCAGCTCGTAGCTGGCTTCCTTGCCCTGCAGCGCTTCGTTTTGGAAGTTGTCCGGCAGCGTGCAGGTCCCGCTGACGGTGTCCTCGACCTTCTTGCCGATGAAATCGTCGTAGGGGATCTCGAAGGTCGGGATCTTCTCGCCGGCCTTGATGCGCAGCGGGATATTCTCCTCGTTGAGCGCTTCCTCTTCGCCGGCGGTCAGCTTGAAGTCGCTGATCACATGGTCGCCGTCGCCGATCTGCTCGCCGTCGATCGGGACCATTTCGGCGCGCTGGCGCTGCAGCACTTCGATCGAGCGCTCGATCTCCGATTCGTCCAGCTCGAGCTTGACCCCGTCGACCTCGATGCCCTTGTATTCGCCCAGGTCGAAGTCCGGTTTGACCTCGAGTTCCATCGAGAGCTCGAACGCCTGATCCTCCTTGACCGTCAGCTGGTCGAGCTCGAGATCCGGCTCGGTGACCGGGTCCAGATCATGCTCGTCCAGCATCTTGGTGAAGACTTCCTGCAGCAGGGCGGCCTTGACTTGCTCGCTGACCCGCTCCTGGTAGCGACGGCGCAGGACCGCACGCGGCACCTTGCCTGGGCGGAACCCGGGCACGCTGACGCCCTCGGCGAGTTCATTGTAGTTCTTGTCGAATTCTTCCCGAACGCGCTCGGCGGGGACCTCGATCTCCACCTTTTTACGGCAGGGCGCAAGCTCGGTGACGTTGATGTTCATTTTGATGACTCCTGGGCTCACCCTGAGAGCACGCGCACCTCACGCGGGCGAAGGGTGGTGAAGCCTGTGAATTATACGTTGAGTCCGGGGGGTGTCAACTTCAGTGGTGTCGTCGGAAAGGCTTGGTAGCTAGGGACATACGGGATTTGCCTCGGATTATGGTCCGGAGTTGTCCGGATCAGCCGCCTGTACAGCGCGCGCTGGACATTCCATCCAACCTTGCTACGCTTCCAGCCTTTTAACTGTAACAAGCCGCGAAGCTCGAAAAGAACAGGGAGATCACGATGAGCTGGATTAGAGGCCTACTACTGTTCGTGCTGGTTTCAATCCCCGCCTCGGCCGAGGAGCCAAAATACCTGATCACCCTGGCCACGGTCGCGCCGAAGGGCTCGACCTGGATGAAGATTCTCGAGGAGATGGACAAGGAAGTCCGTCAGCGGACCAGCGGCGAGGTCGGTTTCCGCTTCTATCCGGGCGGGACGCAGGGCGAGGAGAAGGAGGTCGTCGAGAAGATCAAGGGCGGGCAGCTCAACGCGGCCGGGCTGACCGGCATCGGGCTGGGCATGATCTATCCCGACCTGCGCGTACTCGAGCTGCCGATGCTGTTTCGCAATTACGGCGAATACGACCACGTACGCGACGCGCTCTGGAAGCCGATCCTGCGCGCGATGTACAAGAAGGGGTTCCTCTTGCTGGGGCTCTCCGAGGCCGGTTTCGCCTACATGTATTCGACCAAGAAGCTGAGCAGTCTGGCCGAGCTGCGGGCCAGCAAGATCTGGTTGCGCGAGGGTGATCCGCTGGTGGCCCATTCGTTCAAGTATCTGCGGATGAACTCGGTGCCGCTGGCGCTGGCGGATGTGCCGACCGGCCTCTCGACAGACAGTCTGGAGACCGTGTATGTCTCGCCTGCCGCGCTGCGCGCGCTGCAGTGGTCGACCAAGGTCAAGTACCAGCTGGATCTGCCGATCTTCAATATCGTGGCCGGCCTGGTCTTCAAGAAGGAGGCCTTCAAGAAGCTGCCCAAGCCGTATCAGAAGGTGCTGCGGCTGGTCTGCTTCAAGCACAACAAGCGATTGATCGAGCAGGCGCGCAAGGACAACGCGGAGTCGGCCAAGGCGCTGCTCGAGAAGGGCCTGGAGTCGTCGAGCCCGAATCCGGCTGACCTGAAGAAGTTTCGCAAGGAGTGCGAGGGGCTGGGCGAAGCGCTGGTCGGTAAGGTCTATTCGAAGGAAATCTACCAGAAGGTGATGGGGCTGCTCCAGAAGTATCGCGCGGAACAGGGCAAGTAGGTGAGCCGCGAGGGTTATCAGTCGGGCGGTCTCGATTCGCTGCCGCCCTTCGAGTCTGGCCAGTGGCAAGGCTTCGATAGTCCCTCGCTGATCCGACCCGGGCACGAGTCCCGGCTGGCGGTGCTCGGCGGCGTGATGGCGCTGGTCGGCTTCTGCTTGCCGCTGGTCGGTGTGACCTACTTCGGCGCGGAGGCGCCGATTCTGTTCAGTGGGCCGCAGCTGCTCGAGATCTTCCCCTTGCTCTGGGTGGTGCCGGCGCTGGCCGGGCTGATCTGCTTCATCGGGATTCGTGAGCCGGAGCACCGCGGCCGGCTGCTGGTCGGATTGCTGGGGCTGCTGGCGCTGGCGCCCCTGGCGCTGGGCATCAGCCAGGGTTATGCCAAGAGCCCCTCGGGGATTTCAGCCTACGGCTTCTTTGGCACGCTGGCCCATCTCGAGATCTCGCGGGAGGCCCGCTATCAGCAGGTGTACGACGAGTGGGAAACCCAGAAGAACGCGCAGGCCAAGACCGATACCAAGGATCTCGAGGATGCCGGCGACATGGGCGATCTCGAGGACGAGGATGACGCGCCCGAGCAGGCGCAGCTGGAGCAGAGCAAGCCCCCGGAGCGGCCGGCGCCCAAGCTGGTGAAGAAGTCCGATCTGACGGTCGGGTTCTACCTGTTGCTGCTCGGACTGGTGATGGCTTGGATGGGCTGCTGGCCGCGAACCGAGGAGGCGCTGGCCTGGTTCGAGCGGGTCGCGCTGGTGTTGTTGCTGGCTGCGCTGCTGATCTGGGCCGGACTGCCCGTGCTGATCCGGCTGGACGCCAAGCAGCAGCTGTTTGGCGAGATCGGCGATACCGGCTGGATGATCACGCTATCGCGCATGAGTGTGATCTGGATCGGTATGCTCGGCGCCAGCCTGGCCACCCGCGAGCGAGGCCATATCGCGATCGAGGTGCTCGACCGGTTTGCCCCGCGCAGCGTTTGCACCTGGCTCAAACTGGTCGCGGCCGTGTTCGCCGTGGTCGTGCTGCTCAACGTCTGCGCCGCCGCGACCGAGTACATTCATCTCAATCGCAGCGCGATGCTGACTCAGTTACTGACCGATCCCATTCCACCGGAAGCGAAGGTCCAGATCCCGCGCTTGGGTCTGGCGCTGCACGAGTGGCTCTTCGCGCTGATCTTTCCGATCGGGTTCTTCGTCATCGCGCTGCGGTTTGCGCTGCTCGGTGGGCAGGATCTGCTGGGGATCAAGTTCGATCACTATTACGGAGAGCCGCGGTGAGCAAGGTCCTGGCTGGACTGATCGGGTTGGGTGGCGTTGTCGGCGCCCCGCTGTTTCTGATCATCTCGGCAGTTTCGATCCTGATGATGGTGGTCGCGGGCAAGTCGCCGTCGAACATGTTCGCCA